>JACPTK010000039.1 GCA_016192825.1 Betaproteobacteria bacterium
GCTCCTCATCGAGCGGCTGGGACTGACTCTGCCTGAGCGCCTGCGCCCGCCCGCAATGCTGCAAATGTAGTGGCGACCGCAGAGCTTAACTGCTTGATTTACCGCAATTCACACCCGCGAACTGTGGAAGTTGGGTTAGGGCTCAACGGCATAATCCGTGACTGGCTCGGAATGATCAGTACTGCATTGAGACGCTCGAATATCGGGCGATACGTGACTTCTTTGCTCACAGCGTTACTCTTCATCAGCTGCTCAACGCCCGGAATTGTCCCCATGAATAATCTGCCGGTCCTTACGCCAGGTCAGACTGCCGATCTCGACGGCGTCGCGGTTAATTACACATCAAATGTGAAAGACCCTGAGGACGTCACGTTAATCCTCATTCACGGCTTCGGCGCTTCCCTGGAATCCTGGCACGGCGTACATCCGGCCCTTAGCGCGCAGTTCCCGGTAGTGCGGCTTGACTTAAAGGGCCATGGCTTCTCCTCGAAGCCAAAGCATGACAAGTATTCATTGGACGAGCAGGCACGCTTGGTTACTGCATTCATCAATAAGCTTGGCTTAAAGCGCGTCGTCCTTGTTGGCCATTCTTTTGGCGGTGGCGTTGCATTACTTACATTCCTCCAACGTCAAGATCGGAGGGCAAGCTTCGATATTGCCGGACTAATTCTCATCGGCAGCGCAGGCTAAGGGTCGATACGTCGGCGCCGAAGCTCACAGCATTCCAAGCGGCAGCGCGACTGCCCCCGGGCCGAGCGGCAGCCCGCTGTCACCGAGGTGGACCACGTAACCAGGGCTCCTGATCCCGCGGACAAGCGCACGCGCGCGGACGATTCCCTGCGCCATCGGGGGGGCCGGCGTCGCTGTGGCCTTGGCTTCCACGGCCACGATCCCACTGGCCGTCTCGACCAGCAGGTCCACTTCTTCACCCGTGGAGGTGCGCCAGAACCAGAGCCGCGGCTCCTGCCCGCGATGCCAATATGCCTTCGCGACCTCGGTCACCACGGCGGTCTCGGCGATGGCTCCTGCGAGCGGCCCCGACGCCGCGTGCTGCGGGTCCTTCAACCCGGTCAGGTAGCAAAGCACCCCGGTGTCGGTGAAATAGACCTTGGGCGTCTTCACCAGCCGCTTGCCTACATTGGCAAAGTATGGTCTCAGGATGATGACCTGGTGGGTGGCTTCGAGAACCGAAAGCCAGGCCTTGACCGTGTTGAGCGCGAGGCCGAGATCCCGCCCGAGGTCGGCGAGGTTGAGCAACTGCGCGCTGCGCGCGGCCAGCGCGCGCAGGAACACCTGGAATTGCCCGAGGTCGCCGACCTGGCGCAGCGCGCGAACGTCGCGCTCGAGATACGTCTGCACGTAGCTCGCGAGCCACATTCCAGCATCGCGGCGCGGATGCGCTGCGATCTCTGGATACCCGCCGCGCAGCGCCGAGCGCCAGAACTCGCCGGGGGAGCGCGGCGTCCCGTTCCTGCGCCGGGACCGCCCTTCCCACGGCAGCGGCGCGTCCGGCTGCGCGTCCAGCTCGCGGCGCGAGAGCGGCAGCAGGCGCAGCACCGCCGCGCGGCCGGCAAGCGACTCACTGACGCTTCGCATCAGGAGCAGGTTCTGCGAGCCGCTGAGCAGATACTGGCCGGTCCGCGAACGGCGCTCGTCGACCGCCTCCTTGATGAAGGGCAGGAGCTCCGGGGCGTGCTGGATCTCGTCCAGGATGACCGGCGGCGCCCAGTGGGCAAGAAATCCCCGCGGGTCGGCAAGCGCCGCCGCCCGTACATCCGGCGGCTCCAGGGACACATAGCGAAGCGCGCCGAAGCGCCGCCTGAGCAGCGTTGTTTTCCCCGACTGGCGTGGGCCAGTCAGGACGACCGCCGGGAACGACCGCCGCGCCTTCTCCAGCGCGCGCTCCAGGGTGCGGGGGACATAGCTTACCGCCATGGTATGCAATTATGCACTTCAAATGCATAATTGCAAAATCGGCGCCTCCGCGGTTCGTTATCAAACCAGCGCGCCGGGGCGCTTGAGGTACTGGTCCTTGATCGCGTCGGCCGCCCAGCACGCGAGCGTCCCGATCGTGGCGGTAGGAGGGTTGGCGCTGTTTTGCGGGAAGGCGCTGCCGCCGATCACGAACACGTTGGAGACGTCCCACGACTGCAGGTACTTGTTGACGGCGCTGGTCGCCGGGTCCGCGCCCATCACGGCGCCGCCCATGTTGTGCGTGCTCTGGTAGGGCACGATGTCGTAGTGGCCGGCGGTGGGCTGGGCGCTCATGCGCGAGGGATTCATCGCCCGCGCGATTTCCTCCGCCTTCTTGACGATCCAGGCCGACGCCACTCGCTCGTTGTCGCCCCAGTCGAAGGTCATGCGCAGCAGCGGCAGGCCGTTGGCGTCGCGGTAGGTGGGGTCGAGGTCGAGATAGTTCTGGCGGTAGCTCTGGCACGCGCCGTGCAGCCGCACGGTGAAATTGCGCTGGTAGTAGCGCGCCGCCGCGCGCTTCCATTCCGCGCCCCACTTTGGCGTCCCCGGCGGCACGTGGATGGAGCGGATCGGCATTGCGCCGCTGCTCGCGACCGCGATGTAGGCGCCGCCGAAGAAATCGAGCCCCGCGTGATCGAAGTTGTCGCCGTTGTATTCGTCGATCGCGGTGCCGCGCGCGCCGCCGCCCATGAAGGGGTTGAACGATTTCTCCTCGAAGAAGCAGTTGACCCGCCCGGCCGACTGGTAGGAATAGTTCCGCCCGACCACGCCGCGGTTCGCGACCGGGTCGTAGGGCTCGCCGATGCCGGAGAGCAGCATCAGGCGCACGTTGTTGAAGGTGTAGGCGGCGAGGATCACCAGCTCGGCGGGCTGCTCGAACTCGCGCCCGCGCGCATCCAGGTAGGTGACGCCGGTAGCGCGGCTGCGGTCCGAGTCGAGGTTCACCTTGATCACGTTCGAGAGCGGGCGCAGCTCGAAGTTCGCCTGCTTGGCGAGCGCCGGCATCACTGTCGTCAGCGGGTTTGCCTTGGCGCCCATCGAGCAGGCGTGGCTGCTGCAAAAGCCGCCGCGCAGGCACTGGCCCAGCATGAGCTTGTAGGGATTGAGATAGGCCTGCGTCTGGGCCGCGACCGGGTTGACGTGCGGGTGGTAGCCCAGCTCCCGGCACGCGGTCGCGAACATCGTGCCGGCGTAGGTCATCGGAGACGGCGGGTTCGGAAACTCGCGCGAGCGCGGCCCCTCGAACGGGTTGCCGCCGGGCTGGATCACGCCGTTCAGGTTGCCGGCCTTGCCGCCGACGCCGTAGAGATGCTCGAACTGGTCGTAGTACGGCTCCAGCTCCTCGAAGGTGACGCCCCAGTCCTGGCTGGTGCAGTCCTCCGGAACGTGGCGCTTGCCGTAGCGCTCGACCGTGCGGCTGCGCGTTTCGAAATCCCACGGCAGAAGACGCCGCGAATGGGTGCCCCAGTGCAGCGCGGTGCCGCCGACGGCCTCGCCCGGCTTGAACGAGCCCATCTCGCGCATCGGCAGCGCGGTCTCGCCCACGTTGTTGCGGAAGGTGATGGTTTCGCGCGAGAGGTCCTGGAAGATGTCGCTATGGCGGTCGTACTTCAGCTCGTCGTAAGTGTAGGGCGCGGCGAAGTCGTGCTGGGGATCGACCGGGCGCCCGCGCTCGAGCGCGACCACCTTGAGGCCCGCGTCCGCGAGCTCCTTGGCGAGGATGGAGCCGACGATGCCGGTGCCCACGATGACCGCATCCACGGGCTTCAAGCGGGAGGCGGTCATCGTCCGTTCTCCCCGACGCCCTTCAATCTTACGTGCCGCGGCAGGCCCTGGCTGTCGAGCGCCACGCGCCCCTGCTCGATGTCGAGGATGCTCACGGGCTCGACGCGGTAGGGCACGTTGTGCTCGTCGATGAGGTCGTTGTAGTTGGCGACGGGCACGCCCGGAAAGCCGATCAGCCTCCAGCCGGCCTTGTCGCGGTTGCCCCCGTAGATCGGGTCGGCGAAGTAGCCTTCCATCGTGTTCCGCAGCAGGAGCCCGAAGAACAGTTTGGACGAAAGCGATGCCAGCTCGACGCCGCCGTTTTCCAGCCCCGCCAGCACCTCGTCCTGCAGCTCGGGCGCCAGGAACTCGAACGCCTTCCCGTATTGCCTCAGGCAATGCAGGTTTGCCTCGCGGATCGCCGCGCGGTAGATCTCGCGCGGCGTGAGGCGCGACTGGAAGCCCTGTTGCGGCGTACCTGCCGGCCACGGACCCATGCGGTAGTTGCGGCCGTGCGATCCCCACACGCTCGCGAGCTGCTGGTCTATGAAATAGGTGACGCCCGCTTCCTTCGCCCCCGGCCCCAGCTCGTCCGCCGGTATCAGGCGGGCGACCGCCGCGTCGAGGAAGCGGATTTCAGGTTGCGTCAGGTAGCCAAACGCTCGCGCTTCATTCGTCATGTTCACAGCCCCAGCAACGATTCCAGGTTACGCCACAGGATCTTGTCCTTTTCCTCCTGCGTGAGGGACTTCAGGCCCTGGACCCATGCGACGGGCGAGGGGTGCCACGGCACGAAAGGCCAGTCGCTGCCGAGCACCACGCGGTCGGCGCCCACCCGGTCGAGGAGGAAACGCAGCTCTTCCTCGCTGCCGGTTACGGTGTCGTAATAGAGGCGGCGCTGGTACGCGCTCGGCGGCCTGGGGGTGGAGCGGGTGTCGGGACGCCCGTGCCAGGTCCGGTCGAGCCGTCCCATTGCGTAGCACGCGGGGCCGCCGCCGTGGGCGATGCAGATGCGTATGTTCGGGCACGCCTCCAGCACGCCGCCGCAGATCAGGATCGCGGTCACGATCGCGTCGTCCAGGATGACGCCGAGGCTGTTGAACAGCCCGTGACGCTTGATGCGATCTCTCAGGAAGTTGTTCTGCGGCTGGGGATGGAAGAATAGCATCGCGCCCATCTGCTCGGCGGCCTTGAACAGCGGCAGGAACTTCGGCTCGTCCCATTGCTCGCCGTTCACGTTCGTGTCGAGGGTGGCGCCCTTCAGGCCGAGCCGGGTGACCGAGCGCTCCAGCTCGCCGATGGCGGACTTCACGTCCTGCGCCGGCAGCGTGGCGAGCCCGGCCAGGCGCTTCGGGTAGCGGCGCGCCGCCTCAGCGATCTCGTCGTTGACGTCGCGGGCCAGCGCGAGCCCCTGCGCCGCGTCGAGGTGGTAGCCGACGAACGGCATATGGGTAGAGAGCACCTGCACGTCCACCTGCTGCGCGTCCATGTCCTTCAGCCGGTCCTCCAGGCTCATGCGCGCCTTGGGCGTGGTGAAGTGGGTGCGCATGCCCCCGCCGACCATGGCGCCCAGCCCCTTGCCGGGCTCGTGGCGGAATCCGTACCACTCGGTGCCGGCGTCGACGGCGTTCCACAGCGAACCCGGGATGATGTGGGCATGGATGTCGATGGATCTCATGAAGCGGTATTCCTTTCAGGGTCGTGGATCGCGGATCGCGGATCGAATTATCCGTGAATTCGGGAGATGGAGAAGCCGGAAGATCGTGAAGTCGGGAGATCGGGAGATGGGAAAACCACGAGGCGTGATTCTCGCCCTCCCGCTCTAACGCGCTCACGGCTCCTTTCGCTCTCCCGCCCTCCCGCTCTCCCGGAATTTCCAGAATCGCCGGTCTCAGGCGATTCGAAATCGCTCCACCAGCTTCCAGTCCAGCTGGATGCCGAACCCCGGCTCGGTCCCGACTTCCATCATCCCATTCCGGATCTCCGGGCGGTTCGCCCAAACCGCCTGCCATACCGGGTCGCGGTCGGGATCGGCGAAGCACTCGACATAGGTGCCGTGCGACACGCCGGCGAGAAGCTGCCGGGAGATCTGCGATTCCTCGTGGTGCGCCATGCGCACGCCGGCGGTGCGGCAGATTTCCGCCGCGCGCCGCCAGTCGGTGACTCCGCCGCCCTCGGATACGTCGAAGTTCACGAAGTCCACCGCGCCCGCGTCCACCAGGCGGCGCACGCCATGGCTGGTGATCTCGCACTGGCCCGCGGTGACCGGGATGCGCGTCGCCTGGCGCACGCGCGCCATCAGCGCGACGTCGTCGTACCAGTGGCAGGGCTCCTCGAACCAGCCGATGTCCAGATGCTCGACGCTGCGAGCGAAGCGGATCGCCTCGCGCGCGTTCCAGCCGCGGTTGGCGTCCACCACCAGCACGAAATCCGGCCCCGCCGCCTTGCGCGCGGCTTCCACCCGTTTCGCGTCTTCCTCGGGCGCGAGCCCGCCGACCTTGAACTTGCAGCCCATCATGCCCGCTGCCCGGTACGCTTCCATCTCGCGCCCGATGTCGGCGAGCGTCTTGCCTTCCATGTAATAGCCGCCGATGGAGATGATGGGCAGGCGGTCGCGGTCGCCGCCGAGGAGGGCGCTGACGGTCTTCCCCCGCGCCTTGCCGACGAGGTCCCACAACGCGCAATCCACGCACGCGACCGCCTCCAGCAGCGTCTTGCGATCGCCGCTCGCGTGCGTGAGCTGGAACATCGCCTGCCACGCGCGCTCGACCTCGAGCACGTCCATTCCCGCGACGCGCGGCGCAAGGGCTTCGTGGATCAGCCGGACGATCTCGCGTCCGTGCTCGCGGTTGTCGCCGTTATAGACCTCGCTCACGAGCCCCTCGTCGGTGCGCGCGCGCGTGATCACGGTGCAGCGCTTGAGCACCGAGTAGGTGCTGCCGCCGAAATTCCGCTTGAGCGGAATTTCGATGGCAACAGCTTCAATATTCTGGACTTTCATGTAAAAAAAGCGCGAGCAGTGTCCGCGATTCGAGCAATTGAGGCCGGATACCGACGCCAATGATCATTTCCAGCTCGCGCTTTTTTCAGGCGAGGACGATTATCGCTCCGATAATCGTGGCGCCGGCGACGCCCGCCGCGAAGATGAGCCGGTCCGTGGTGCTCCAGCCCGGCCCCCGGCGCATCTCGCTGATGATCGCCCGCGCTTCGGTCGCCGAGCCGGCGGGCGTCGCGGGATAATCCTTGAGCGCTTCCGTCATGCCGGTCTGGGCGGCGAGCTTGACCGTCGCTTCGAGGGAATCGAACGCCTTGGACAGGCCCAACGCGGGCGTGGACTGCGCGGCGGGAGACTCGGCATCGGCGCGGCGCTCGCCGGGCAGCGAGCGCACGACGGCCAGCGCCGCCTCGGTATCGAGCGTGGGCTGGGCGGGCAGGAGGACGGCCGCCGGCGCCTGGGCGGTTGTAGCCACCTGCTTCGCGCTGTCGCTCAGGTCGCGCGCGAGCTCGCCGGCGTCCTGGTAGCGATCGTCGGCGACCTTGGCGAGCGCCTTGGCGACGATGAAGTCCAGCACCGCGGGCACCGCCGGGTTGACCGCGCTGGGCGGCGGCGGCACCACATTGAGGATCTGGAACATGACCGAGGTCACGTCCTCGCCGGTGAACGCCGGCTTGCCAGTGAGCATCTCGTAGAGGATGACGCCGAGCGAGAAGATGTCCGAGCGCGGCTCGGCGCGCTTGCCGGCGACCTGCTCGGGCGACATGTAGCGCGGCGAGCCGAGCACGACCCCGGTTTGCGTCCGCACCTCGGCGGTGCGCATGCGCGCGATGCCGAAGTCGGTGATCTTGGCCGCGCCGCTGCCCAGGATCATGATGTTGGCGGGCTTGACGTCGCGGTGCACGACGCCGTGATGGTGGGCGAAGGCGAGGCCTTCCGCCACCTGCGCCGCGATCTCGACCGCGCGCGCGGGCGCGATCGGCGCGCCGGCCTTCATCAGGGCGCGCAGCTCGGCGCCGTCGAGCAGCTCCATCGCCATGTAGATGACGTTGCCGCTCTTGCCGATGTCGTAGATGGTGACGATGTTGGGATGGTTGAGCCCGCCGGCGGCCTTGGCTTCCTGGTAGAAGCGCGCCTCGTACTCCGCCATCTCCTCCGGATCCTGCGACATGTTGACGGTCTTGATCGCGACCGTACGGTTGAGCAGGGGGTCGGTCGCGCGGTAGACGACGCCCATCGCGCCCTTGCCGAGCTCGGCGAGGATTTCGTAGCGGCCGAGGGTGCGCGGTTCCATCGAAGGCGAAAACCGAAATAAGGATTTACAGGATTAGAACCAACAACAAGAAAACCTGAACGCCGCAACAGGAACTGACGGGGACTTAATCCTGTTAATCATGTAAATCCTGTCTATTTGCCGTTCAGCGGCGGGCCTTCTCGCTGCGGAACACGGGGCCCCAGATCGGGTGCCCGGCCTCGCTCGCCGCGAGCTCGAAGGAAGGGTCGATGTCGAGCGCCGCGCGGAACTCGTCCCGGCATTGCCGCTCGCGCCCGGCCTGGCAGTGTATGAAGGCCAGGTACTTGTGGGCCCGGACCTGGTTCGAATCGCCCAGGCCGGCGTCGAGCGCGCTCTGGAGCCGCCGCGCCGATTCGTTGTAGCTGCCGTTCTCGTACGCGCCGATGCCGGCCTTGAGATCGGCGTCGCCCTCGTTGGCCTGGAACAGGCTGCTGATCTGCGCCTTCACTTCCCTGACGGGCGCGGACTCGCAGCCGGCCAGCCCCGCGGCGAGCGCCGCCGTCAGCATCAATCGAAACAGCGTCATGGCATTCCCCCCGTCAGCGGAATTTGTGCCTAATTCTAATCCGGCCGCCGGATTTGGCGTCCACCACCTCCAAATAGGGCGCGAAATCGGTGTTCCTGATCTCGATGCGGTGACGGCCCGGCTCGACCTGCAGCTCCCGCAGCGGGGGCGCGACCCCGCGCTTCTGGCCGTCCACGTAGACCTCGCCCCAGGGTGTAATCGCGAAGTTGATCACCGCCGGGGCCATCGGCGCCGCCTCTTCCAGCGGCCTCCTGACGGTCGCCGGCTTCGCGGCGGGCGGGGCGGGTTTCGCGGCGGCGGGGGCGGACTTGACGGGCGCAGCCGCGGGCTGGGACTTCTCGGCAACCGGAGGTTTCGCGACTTCTTTCGCTGGCGCGGGCGCTGGCGCGGCGGCGATCCCCGCCGGCGGCGAGGGTGCCGCGACCGGTTCGGCTGGCGGCTGGCGGTTCAACCGCAGGACCGTCGCGATCGCCAGTATGGCGACGACCGCGAGCACGGTGCTGAGCCTCGGCTTGCGGCGCAGGCTGTCCGTGACGAACGCCGTGGACAGCGAGAGCTTGTCGAGCGCCGCCGCGCGTTCGTGGGAAGCGGACCTGCCCTTGGGCGCCGTGGCGGCGGCCCGCTGCAGCGCCGAGCCGGTCGCCTGCACGGCGTACACCTCGTGCTCGCGCACGTGCTTGTCGGTGCGCGAGCCCTCGTAATGAAACAGCTTGCCGTACTCCTCCGACAGGCGGGAGACCACCTCGTAGTAGGAGCGCGAGACCAGGATCTGGGCCGGCCCCGCAAAGCTCATCACGCGCTGCGCGACATTGATGCCGTCGCCGATGATATTGGGCTGGCCGTTGATGTCCTTGACGAGCTTCACCGGCCCGAGATTGATGCCGAGGCGCAGCGTCAGTTCCGGGCCCGGCTCCAGCTGCACGGCGAGCGCGTCGCGCAGCGTGAGGCTCACGAACAGCGCGTCTTCCGGGTCGCCGAGGAAGTTCAGCGCCGCGCCGTCGCCGGTGTCGAGGATGATGCGGTCGTTGGGCGCGACGTTCGCCAGCGCCTCCGTGAGCAGGCCGTTCAGGCGCTCCTTGAGCTGGATCTGCTCGGCGACCGGTTTCTTGGAATACCCGACGATATCCAGAAACAGCACGCTGCAGATGAAGGTGCGGTTGCTTGCGGCCTGCATTTAGCGGGTGAGGCGCGACTCGTGATAGGTGACTCGTGAAGGCCGGGTTGGCAGTCGGCAGCCGTCAGTTGGCAGCCGCTGCAAACTGCCCACCGCAAACTGCAAACTGATCATCCCTCATTCCTCGCGTCACTTGACGCGCATGCCGGGCTCGGCGCCGGAATCCGGGCTGAGGAGGAACAGCCCCGGGCCGTCGCCGCTCGCGGCGAGCACCATGCCCTCGGAGACCCCGAACTTCATCTTGCGCGGCGCGAGATTCGCGACCACGACCGTCAGGCGGCCATTGAGCTTCCCGGGATCATAGGCGGTCTTGATGCCCGCGAACACCGTTTTCGTTACGCCGCCGACGTCGAGCGTCAGCTTGAGGAGTTTGTCCGCGCCCTCCACCTGCTCCGCGTTGACGATTCGCGCGATGCGCAGGTCCACCTTGTTGAAATCGTCAATCGTCAGGAGCGTGCTTGCGCTCGAACTTTTCCCTTCGCCCCCAGGGGCAGGGGGAAGGGGCGAGGGTGGGGCTTGCGTGCTCACGGGGCCCTCCGTTTTCTTCGTGACGTGCGCCTGGTGCTCGGCGTGACGCTGTTGCGAGTGGGGCGGCGGCACCGGCTGCAGGCTTTCTTTGTTGGCCTCGACCAAAGCGGCGATCTGCTTCGCATCGACGCGGGTCATGAGGTGCTTGTACGGACCTATCCGTTTTGGAATGGTGTTCAAATCGTCCCAAACAAAGTCGCGTTTCATGCCAAAAAGATCTCGCGCAACCCTTGCGGCAAGGTTGGGCAGGATTGGGGCCAGCAGGATGCTCATGACGTAGAACCCATGAATTGCACGCGAACAGATCTCATGCAGCTCTTTGGCCCGCGCAGGGTCTTTCGCTAGCTCCCAAGGTCTAGCGCCATCAAACGCCTTGTTGATCCGGTCGGCCAATTCCATGACATGGCGAATGCCCTTGCCGAACGCTCTCGGGTCATAGGATTCGCTTCCAACCAAAACACCTTCCGTACGTGCGCCCTCAATCAACGGGTCGCTCGATTGTCGCGCCGCGGCAACGTCAATTGCCCCCTGAAAATGGTCCGTCAAGAAACGGGCTGCGCGGCTGGCGATGTTGACGTATTTCCCAACGAGATCGCTGTTGACCCGCGCGACGAAATCATCAAGGCGAAGGTCGATGTCCTCCATCGTGGGCCCCAGCTTGGTAGCGTAGTAGTAGCGCAGCCACTCGGGGTTGAGCCCCTGCTTCAGATAGCTCTCGGCGGTGATGAAGGTGCCGCGCGACTTGGACATCTTCTCGCCGTTGACGGTGAGAAAGCCGTGGGCATGGATATGGGTGGGAGTCCGGAAGCCCGCCCGCTCCAGCATTGCCGGCCAGAAGAGGGCATGGAAGTAGAGAATGTCCTTGCCGATGAAATGGATCATCTCGGTGCCGGCGTCCCTGCTCTTCACGGCGTCGGTGAATTCGGCGAAATCGATGTTATTCCGCGCGCAGAGGTTCCTGAAGCTGGCGAAGTAGCCAATCGGCGCGTCGAGCCAGACGTAGAAGTACTTGCCGGGGGCGCCGGGGATCTCGAAACCGAAGTAGGGCGCGTCGCGCGAGATGTCCCAGTCGGCCAGACCGGCCTTGAACCATTCGTCGAGCTTGTTCGCGGCCTCCGGCTGAAGGGTGCCCACGCCGCGGGTCCACCGCTTGAGGAAATCGGTGGAATTGCCGAGCTTGAAGAAGAAGTGCTCCGATTGCTTCTTGACCGGCTTGGCGCCCGAGATCGCCGAGTAGGGGTTCTTCAGGTCGGTCGGCGCGTAGGTCGCGCCGCAGGCCTCGCACGCGTCGCCGTACTGGTCGCGGGCGCCGCACTTCGGGCACTCGCCCTTGATGAATCGGTCCGGCAGGAACAGGTTCCTGACCGGGTCGAAATACTGCTCGATCGGCCGCCGCTCGATCATTCCGGCGCCGTCGAGCTTGCGGTAAAACTCGTAGGCGAGCTCGCGGTTCTCCGGCGAATGGGTCGAGTAGTAGTTGTCGAACTCGACGTGGAAGCCCGCGAAGTCGCGCTTGTGCTCCTCGTGCACGCGCGCGATCAAGGCTTCCGGCGTGACGCCGTCCTGCTCGGCGCGCAGCATGATGGGCGTGCCGTGCGTGTCGTCCGCGCAGCAGTAATGCACCTCGTGGCCCTGCATCCGCTGGAAGCGCACCCAGATGTCGGTCTGGATGTACTCCACCAGGTGGCCGAGGTGGATCGCCCCGTTGGCGTACGGCAGGGCGGAGGTCAGGAAAATGCGGCGTTTGCCCATTGATTGCAGGCACTTAAAAGGAGGGTGCATTGTAACAAAGGGCTCCCGCGTCCCCTGCGCGCGCACGCGGCGTGGAAAAACCGCGTGGATGTAGTGGAGATGACGCGCGCGCCGATAGGCGCACCGCCCGCAATTGTTTAGAATCGCGCCCTACAAGGAGTTTGTCGCGCTGTGCGCCGACAGACTCCTGATTCGAGACTGCCGGCGGAGACATTTACGGATAGGAAATATGGCCATCACAGAGCAGCAGGTTCAGGACGCGCTCAGGAAACTGGTCGATCCCAATACCCGGAAGGATTTCGTCTCCACCAAGTCGGCGCGCAACATGAGGGTGGACGGCGACAAGGTGTCGGTGGAAATCCTGCTGGGCTATCCCGCGAAGAGCCAGCTCGGGCCGATCCGCGAGCAGGTGACGAAGGCCCTCAAGGCGATCCCGGGCATCGGCGCCGTCAACGTCGACGCGCAGATGAAGATCGTCTCGCACGCGGTGCAGCGGGGCGTGAAGCTCGTGCCCAGCATCAAGAACATCATCGCGGTGGCTTCCGGCAAGGGCGGCGTCGGCAAGAGCACGGTGGCGGTGAACCTTGCGCTCGCGCTCGCCGCCGAGGGCGCGTCGGTCGGGGTGCTGGACGCCGACATCTACGGCCCCTCGCAGCCCACCATGCTCGGCATCCGCGGCCGCCCGGAATCGCGCGACGGCAAGTCCCTGGAGCCGATGGAGGGCCACGGCGTGCAGGCCATGTCCATCGGCTTTCTGATCGACCTGGAGACCCCCATGGTCTGGCGCGGCCCGATGGTGACCCAGGCGCTGGAGCAGCTGCTCAACGAGACCAAGTGGCGGGAGGTGGATTACCTGGTGGTGGACCTGCCGCCAGGAACGGGCGACATTCAGCTGACGCTTGCCCAGCGCGTTCCGGTCACCGGCGCAATCATCGTCACCACGCCGCAGGACATCGCCCTGATGGATGCCCGCAAGGGGCTCAAGATGTTCGAGAAGGTGGGCATCCCCATCCTCGGCATCGTCGAGAACATGAGCACACACGTCTGTTCGAAGTGCGGCCACGAGGAGCACATCTTCGGAGAAGGGGGCGGGGAGCGCATGGGCAAGGATTACAACGTCGAGTTGCTGGGCGCGCTGCCGCTCGACATCCACATCCGCGAGCAGGCCGACTCCGGCAAGCCGACGGTGGTCGCCGACCCCGACGGCCGTGTCTCGCAGACCTACAAGCAAATCGCCCGGCGGGTGGCAGTCATGATCG
The DNA here is from genome assembly GCA_016192825.1 of Betaproteobacteria bacterium. Classification (GTDB taxonomy): domain Bacteria; phylum Pseudomonadota; class Gammaproteobacteria; order Burkholderiales; family SG8-41; genus SG8-41. The sequence continues at coordinate 13,267 of JACPTK010000039.1, forward strand.
CCGAGAAGGCGCAGGACCATACGGCGGCGTTTCCCAAGATCGTCGTTCAAAACACCTGACCGGGGCGGACGATCACGCGCCGCCGCGGTCTGCTCGCGTTCGCCCGGGTTCCTCCGCTCGGGACGGCATTTTGCGACTCCGCGCAGAACTGCTACTGCCTGAACCTCGACAAAGGCTGGGTCAACGACGACCCCGCCTGGGACCGGCGCAATCCAGGCTACGTGCAAACCGACGATCACCCGGTGGTATGCATCAGGACGACGCCAAGGCCTATGCCGCCTGGCTTTCGCGCAAGACCGGGATGAGCTATCGGTTGCTCACCGAGGCGGAATGGGGGTACGCGGCGCGCTGGCTCCAGCACAGCGCGCCCCTGGAGCGACGACCCGCATGACGCCTGCCTGCACGCGAACATCGGCGACCGCATGCGGAACCCGCAACTCGCATGCACGCCCGTCACGGCCCGCGAGGGCGGCGGGCGGGCGTGGCGTAACGAATTGACCTGTAGGTACGAGTGGACTAGAATTAGCTAGCCTCGATAGCCACCGGAACAATTCATGGAAAAGATCAACATCCACGACGCCAAGACCCGCCTCTCGCAGCTCGTCGAGCGCGCGGAGGCGGGCGAGGAAATCGTGATTGCCCGCGCGGGGCGGCCGGTCGCCCGCCTCGCGCCGCTCGCGCCGCGCCGGGGGCCGCGCAAGCTGGGCCTGCTGGACGGACGCTTTCGTATTCCGGACGATTTCAACGCCCCCTTGCCCGAGGAGCTGCTGCAGGCATTTTTCGGCGGGCGTTGATGCGGCTGTTGGTAGACACGCACCTGCTGCTCTGGTCGGTGGCGGCCAGCCGCAAACTGCCGGCCGTCGTGCGCGAGCTGCTGACGGAACCGGCCAATACGGTGCTCTACAGCGCGGCGAGCGTGTGGGAGATTGCCATCAAGAGCGGCTTGCGGCGCTCCGATTTCCGCGTCGATCTTCCGCGCTTGCTGCGCGCATTCTCCCAGGCCGGGTTCGCCGAGTTGCCGGTTACCGCGGCGCACGCCGCGCGGGTCGGCTCGTTGCCCGACCTGCACAAAGACCCCTTCGATCGGCTGTTGGTCGCACAGGCGCTGACCGAGCCGGCCGTCCTGTTGACCAATGACTCGCAGCTCGACGGCTACGGGACTCAGGTTCGCGTCGTCTAGAATTCCCTCAATCCTGATCGCTCAATCCCCAATCCTGATGTCAATCAAATCCGACCGCTGGATCCGCCGCATGGCGCGCGAGCGGCGCATGATCGAGCCGTTCGAGCCGGGCCAGATCCGGGAAGTGCAGGGGCGCAAGGTGGTGTCGTACGGCACCTCGAGCTACGGCTACGACGTGCGGTGCGCAGCCGAATTCAAGATCTTCACCAACATCAATTCGACGATCGTCGACCCCAAGGCGTTCGACGAGAAGTCGTTCGTGGACTTCAAGGGCGAGGTCTGCATCATCCCGCCCAATTCCTTCGCCCTGGCCCGCACGGTGGAGTACTTCCGGGTGCCGCGCAACATCCTGATCGCCTGCCTCGGCAAGAGCACCTACGCCCGCTGCGGCATCATCGTCAACGTCACCCCCCTCGAGCCCGAGTGGGAGGGGCACGTGACCCTGGAGTTCTCCAACACCACGCCGCTGCCGGCGAAGATCTACGCGAACGAGGGCGTGGCCCAGGTGATCTTCCTTGAAGCGCAGCCGGACGACATTTGCGAGACCTCCTACAGGGACCGGGGCGGCAAGTATCAGGGGCAGGTGGGCGTCACGCCGCCCAAGGTCTGATCAATCCGGACGCGTCGCGCCGGTTGATCTCCGGGCGTTCGAGCCGGCCGAAGCGGCCGCTCAACGCCCGGCATTCGGCAGATACATCGTGCCGGCATGTCTCTCGAGGTTTGCTCAGGCCGAAGCGATTGTCCGGCGGACAGCAAAAGCCGGCCGAAGCGGCCGCCCAACGCCCGGCGGCGGAACTTCCCCGGGCCATTCAGGTTGACGCCGACCCCTCCCAAACTGCACTTCCATTTAGCAGCTTGTCGGGACAGCGAAAGCCCGACAAGCTGCTAGGACGGCCGTTCCCGTCCGCCGGCGACGCGCGCGCGGCAATCCACGTCGGTCGGTTCGCGCCACGTTGCCCCGGTTGCTTGAGCAGCGCCGGTGGCGTTGCCGATGGCGCTTGGCGGCTGCCACATTGCTCCTCGCTCGACTCCGCCGCGGCTTTCCAGCGACGAGGCTTGCGTTGCGTACTCCGCACACGCGGCGGAAAATTTTCCCGCGGCCTTGAAAAAACTCTTGATTCCTGGTACCGCGACCCTATAATTCGCGGAAGTTTTGCAGTTTCGTGACGCGCGCTGGAGAGTCGAAGGAAACGAGCATGACAGTGGCAAGCAAGCGCCGACTGACGGCGGAAGTCGTTGTTCGGGACGTGCCGGAAAGCTAGGTCTCAAGGAGAACATTGATGGCCGTGCGCCCTGTCGCCTTCAAGAACCCGCAAGCCGCCCCCGAAACCGAGCCGTCCCAACTCTTCGACACGCACCCCGAAGTCCGCCTGGACTTCAAGCACGTCCGGAAAGCCCTCAAGCAGGGTTACACCCGGCCCTTCCTGCTGGTGGATACCGGCATCGTCCGCACCAAGGTCCGCCGTTTCAAGTCCGCCATGCCGCGGGTCAATCCGCATTACGCGGTCAAGGCCAATCCCGATCCCCGGGTGCTCAAGGTCCTGGTCGAGGAGGGCACGGGCTTCGAGATCGCCTCCATCGCCGAGCTCGATCTCCTGCTCGAGCTGGGGGTGCCGGCCGCCGAGGTCTACTACAGCAATCCGATGAAGTCGCGCGCCTACATCGAGTATGCCGCGGCAAAGGGCGTGGAATGGTTCGTGCTCGACAGTATCGAGGAGCTGCGCAAGATCCACGGCATCAAGCCCGACGCCAAGCTCTACGTTCGCATCGAGGCGCCCAACGTGGGCAGCGACTGGCCGCTGTCGGGCAAGTTCGGGATGAAACCGGCCGAGGTGGACGGGATCATCGCGGAAGCGGCGGCGCTCAAGGCCGACCTGGCCGGGGTGACCTTCCACGTCGGCTCCCAGTGCCGCAACCCGGAGAACTGGCGCGTCGGCATCCAGAGCGCCAAGCGGGCGTTCAAGAAGATGCGGCTGGCGGGCCTGAAGCCCCGGCTGCTCAACATCGGCGGCGGTTTCCCGGTGCGCCACGTGAAGCCCATTCCCTCGATCGAGAAGATCGCCGAGGTGGTGAACCACGCGCTGCGCGACGTGCCCCAGAGCGTGCGGGTGATGGCCGAGCCCGGCCGCTTCTTCGTGTCGGACGCGGGCTACTTCGTGTGCCGCGTGGTCGGCACCGCGACCCGTTCGGGCAAGCGCTGGATGTACTGGGATGCGGGCGTTTTCGGCGGCGTCATCGAGACGACCGAGGGCCTGCGCTACGACGTTCAGACCGATCGCGCCGGCAAGCTCATTCCGTGGAACGTCGCGGGCCCGACCTGCGACTCGGTGGACGTGTGCATGCGCGACGAGATGTTCCCGGAGGACCTGCGGGAGGGCGACTTCATCTACATCGCCAACGCGGGCGCCTACACCACAGCCTACGCAAGCAACTTCAACGGCTTTCCGCTGCCTGAGGTGCGCATCATTTAGCGCAATTTCGATTTTCTTGCGCGCGGCGGGAGGGGTGAATCGCAAGGGTGTCCCCGCCTTCGTCCCGGGTCATTGAAACGAGATGAATCAAGACGCCAATCCGCGATCTCTTTCTTTCCGTTTTCTGTTGCAAAATTGCAACATTCGAGAAATAAAATGAAGGAATAGTGTCAGGGGATTGATTGTTAATGTCTTTTAAGAATACGATTTAAATTGCCCCGGGTTATCGAAGACTTGGCTGGTTGGGCGGGATTTGCGATGGGTTCGGATGGCGCGAGGGCATCCGGGTGTTGTGCTGGAGGGGCATCGCGACGGCAGCGACCAGAAGGCAATCGCGGAGAAAATTGAGCTGCGTCAACAATTCCAGCGAGCGCTCAACGATTGGGCGATTGGACCCGATTTTCCAGCAACAGGGTGATAAAATCGTGCCCTGCGGCACAAGGGAAGATTTCGGAAGAAACCGTCGGCCGGCCCGGTCCGGCCAGGAGCCAGAATAATGCACAAGAAGATTTCCGTACTAGCGCTGTGGATGGTGTTGTTCTTCGGAGCTTTCGGCGCTTTGGCGGCCGAGGCGGACATCAAGAAAGCGGAAGATCTGATGCGGCAGGGCAAGGCGGCGGAAGCCTATTCGCTGCTGCGGCCGCTCGCCGCCGAGAACGCCGGCAACGTCGACTTCGATTACCTGCTGGGCATCGCGGCCCTGGACAGCGGCAATCCCAACGAGGCCCTCAACGCGTTGGAGCGCGTGCTTGCCGTCAATCCCGCTCACATGGGCGCGCGGCTCGACCTGGGGCGCACGTATTATGCGCTCGGTGCTCTCGATCTCGCGAAGCAGGAGTTCGAGCGGGTACGCGCGGCCAATCCGCCTGAAGCCGCGAGTAACGTGGTGGCCAAGTACCTCACGGCGATCGAGGAGCGCAGCAAGGAGCAGAAGCGCGCAGTTGCAGGCTATCTCGAGGCGGGCGTTGGCTACGACGACAACATCACCAGTGTCACCTCGACCTTCCAGGGCGGGACGCAGCAGGCCTTCGGAGCCGCCTTCAACGCGACCGGAAACGCGATCCGGCGCAAGGCGGGTTTTCTCAACCTCGGGGGCGGCATCGATTTCACCGCCGCCGTGACCGATACCATCTCGTTTACAGCGGGGTTTGACGCGAGACAGCGCTTTTACGATCCGAAATCGGCGCCCGTAGAGCCCGCGCCGCGGCCGGCGGCGGGGGACGTTCCGCGGGACAACTCGGCTTACGATTCCCAGACGCTCGATGGGCGGGTGGGGGTGCTGGCCCGGCTGATGCCCAACTTTCACTTCGGCTTTCATCTCAAGCGGCAGGAGTTCCGCCAGGACGGGGATACCCCGATTACGCCGGGACAGCAGCGTACCACGGCGGACCGCAATACCGACGCCGCAGCCTGGGACATGCGTTATTCGTTGACCCCCGAGACGCACGTGGGCGCGTTCTTCCAGTACGCCAATAACCGCTATCCGACTCTCGACACGCAGGATACGGACCAGGTTCTCTACGGGCTGAGCTTCCTCCAGACGCTCCAGCGCCAGGGTAACCCGGTGATTTTCGCGAGCGTTTTCCAGAGCGAGGACTACGCGCTGCGCCCGCAAAATCCTCCGCTCAACACCACGGACGTCAGCAAGAAGATCACGGGGCTGCGGCTCTACGGGCAGTATTCCGTGATGGAGCACACGGACGTGTCGGCCGGGTTCGGCTACAGCCGGCGCGAGGACCAGACCCGGTTCTCCCGCTCCACCTTGATTCCCTTCGGCGAGGACGATACTTATGAATTCGCGCTGGGCGTGAACTGGCGCTTCCGGCCGCTGTGGTCGCTGCGCGGCCAGCTCCAGCACACGAAGAATGAATCGAATCTGTCGTTGTACTCTTTCAAGCGAACCGAGGCTTCCGTGACGGTGCGCCGCGATTTTAGGTGAGAAAAGTCACAGATCAGGAAACCTCCCGGGACTATACTGCAAGCAAATGCCCGTCGCGCCAGGACGGCGCTGCCAGGTCGGGGGACAGGCGGTTCGAACTGGCTGATGGAAGTCACGGAGCAGGTACTTCGTTGAGACTATACTTTGACCAAGCGCCCGTAGCGCTGAGCCGGAACTGCCGGTTCGGGAGGCGGGCGGTTCCGGTCTCTTGTTTTGAATTAGGAGAATGGTTATGAGGCCCGTCCTGTCCGTGTTCGTTCGCAAGGCCCTTTCCCTGTTGCTGTGTGCCGGCGTGTTCGTCGCAGCCAGTGCGGCGGCCCAGGTCGGCACCGTCCAGTTCGTGGTGGGCGACGTGAAGATTCGCAACGCGGCGGGCGCGGAGCGGGCCGCCGTGAGGGGCGGGACCGTCAACGAGGGCGACACGATCGTCAGCGGCGCGAACGGCGAGGCTCAGTTGCGCATGTCGGACGACGCGTTCGTCGCCGTCCGCCGCGACACCCAGCTGCGCATCGACCAGTACAACTACAAGGGCCGCAACGACGGCACGGAAAGCGGCGTGCTGAGCCTGGTCAAAGGAACGTTCCGCGCCATCACCGGCTTGATCGTGCGGTCGAACAAGCAGAACTTCGCCATGAAGACGGCGGTCTCGACGATCGGGATCCGCGGCACGGGTAACATCACCAACCACAATTCCGACACCAACGTCACCATCAACCACACGGTGGACGGCAGCCATTCCGTGACCTCCGTCGACCCGAACACCGGCCAGCCCGTCGGCATCACCATCGAGACCAGGCCGGGCGTGACCGTTCAGGTGCGGCCGGGGCAGCCGGCGCAAGTGATTCCCACGCCGCCCTCCATCCTGGCGGAGGCGTCCAAGGATCCGAAGGCGAAGGGGGAGGAGAAGAAGGAGGAGAAGAAGGAGGCGCGTTCCGACTCTCTCGCCAAGGCCGAGACCGAAACCCGTGAAACCCAGCCGGAAAAGCCAGCGCAGGAACCGACGCCTGTGGCCACGCCGCCTGCGCCTGCCACTCAGGGCCTGACAGTAGCCGTCTCGAGCGAATGCGGCCCCGCTTGCCAGCAGTTGCTGCAGGCCAACCTGCGGACGCAGATCGAGGGCCTCTTCATCCAGGCACAGAATACCCTTGCTGGCGCCACCGGCAGCGTGACGATGGCGCAGTCTTCGACGACGGCCGCGCAAACCTCGGCGACCAGCGCGCAAACCTCGGCGACGGCCGCGCAAACCTCGGCGACCAGCGCGGGGGCGCTGACCGGAGTGGATCTCACAACCCTCGACACCAAGATCGCGTCGGCAGTCTCGCTGCTCGCGTTCGCTCCCCAGATTCAGCCGTCGGTGACCGCGGCGCAGACTTCGCGCACGACCGCCTTCAACGCCGCCGGCCTGAGCAATACGTCGTCTTCCCTTGCAGGGGACCAGGCCGCCGCCCAAGCCGCTGCCACGGCGGCCGGGGCCACCGTCCCAACGGCTCAGACCGCCGTCACGACGGCGCAAAATGCGGTCACGGCGGCGCCGGCTGCGGCCGCCGCGACCCAGACCGCATTCAATACGGCGAACGCAACCTATCAGGCAGCGCTTGCCGCATTGGATGCAAACGACTTCCTGCTGGCGCAGCAGCTGCTGCAACAACTCACGACGGACGTCGCTAACGTTGCCACTGCGGCGGGCCCTGGGGCCACCGCGGCGCAAACCGCGGCCGGCGCGGCGCAAACGGCGGCGACGGCCGCCAGTTCGGCGGCGTCGAACGCGACGACCGCCGCGAACGAGCTTGCCGACGCGAATACGGCGATCAACACCGCGAATACCAACGTTGCCTCAGGCATCGCCTCCGCCGATTCGGCCATCAATACGGCGCTCGGCAACATCCAGGCGATCCAGCAGGCGGCGAACACCTCCTCGACCAATGCCGCGGCCTCGGTGACGACGATCCAGGGCCTGGTGACGGACGTCAACACGGTCAACACCAATATCGGCGCGATCAGCGCGGTGGACACGGGGCCGGCGACCGCGGCAATCGGCAATGCCACGACGGCGATCGGCAATACCTCCAGCGGAGCGACCTTGGCGGTGAACAACGCGAACGCGCTGTCGCTCGCCACGGCCCAGACCACGGCGACCACCAACGCCACCACCGCCTCCGGGCTCGCGACGACGGCGGGCACGCAGGTGACGAACGCCACGACGGTTCACGATGCCAACGCCAACGTGACCAACGGCGTGGGCGGCACCGATTTCCGGGACGCCACCGCGATCGGGGCCAAGACGGCGATGGATACCGCCAAGACCGCCCTGGACACCGCCAACACCTCGGTGCAGACGGCCAAGACGACGATCGACACCCAGGCGACGGCGCTCACTACCGCGCAGGGGGCGGCCACGACGGCACTGGGCAGCGCAAATACCGCGCTGACCTCCGCGAACACCTCGTTGGCCACGGCCAACACCCAGAACGGGGTCATAACGACGGCCAAGAACACCGTGACCACCGATCTCGCTACCGTCAACACCCAGCTTGGCATCGCCCAGACGGCGGCAGGATCTGGCACGACGACGCTGGACCCCGCCCCCACGACCGCCAACAGCACGTTCGCGTCGGGATGCGGATCGGCGCTCGCCTGCTCCGACCTGGCGACCCAATACGTGAACACCGCGACTGCTGCGGTGCCGGGATCCCAGGCGCAGGCCGATGCGTCGAACAACGCCTTGACGGCGCAAGGCCGCGCGGCGACATTCGAGGTGACGGCGGCGCAGGCCGTTACGGCGGCGCAGGCGGCGGCGACCGATGCTTCGGCCCAACTGCCGGTCGCGCAGACCGCCTTCACCACCGGCACCACGGCTGCGGGCGACGCGGCGACTGCCGCCGGCACCGGCGCCACGGGCGCGCAGGGCTACGCCACGGTCGCGACGACCCAGGCCGGAAATGCGACGACGGCGAGCACCACCGGGGCGACCGCGCTTACCACGTCGAACACGGAGCTGGGCAACGTCCAGACCAACGCGACGTCGGTCGCGCAGCAGTCGATCATCGCGCAGTACAACAACCCGACCATCGCCACCGCCAACCGGTTCGCCGGCCTTGCGCTTGCCCCCAACAACCTTGGGACGCCGACCAGCAACGAGGCGGTCAGCGCGGCTTCGGACACCCAGCCGAATACGACCTACGTCCTGGACGGAACCAAAAACCTGGTGGAAATTCGGGATACCGCGTACGTCTCCACTCCGGGCATTACCGGTCCCTCCGTTTCCTATGCGGACGCCGACGTCAAGTTCGCCGGCGGGACGGCCGCCGATAACTTCGTCGCGTTCGATCCGGCCAATCCGAACTACGTGGCATTGGGCCGGTGGCAGGGCGGCACGATCACCGCCGACGACAGCGCGAACGGCGCCGGCGTTGACCATACGGTGACCCTCGGGCCGCGCAGCGCCCACTGGATCCTCGGCTATACGCCACCGGTGGGCTACGTGCAGGGCCTCACCGGCACGACCACCTACACCAAGCTCGCGAATACCTCGCCGACGGACGCGAGCGGGAACGTGGGCACCTTGAACAGCGCCACGCTGTCCGCCAATTTCGCCGCTCAAACCGTGAACGCGGGAGTAAACCTTACGGTTGCCAGCAAGACCCTGGACGCGACGGCGAGCAATCTGCCCATTATGGGTAGCGGCTTCGGCGGGTTCTTCGGGACGGTCAGCTGCACGCCGAGCTGCACGTATTCCGGCAGGCTGGACGGCACCTTCACGGGCGAGGACTCGTCGGGCGCCGGGTTCGGCTATGGCCTGTGGAGCGGCGCGGGACCGTACACCGACGTGATTCAGGGCGTGGTGGCGTTTTCCGGACCAGCTCCGGCGATCGCGCCGAAACCGGCCGCGAACTTCGCGACGGCTTACCTGTATGGCGGCAGCAACCTTTCGGCCACGTCGTTCCAGGCAAGCGGCACGACCTATACCCTGGACGGCAGCGGTAACCTGATCGCGGTCGCGGAGGACCCCCTTCAAACCGACGAGCCGGAGTCTCAGAACGTCAGCGGCGGGACCGCGCTCGCCCAGGGGACGCCGGTGACTTCCGCCGGCGGAACGACGATCACCTACGGCCGGTGGCAGGGCAGTACGGTGTCGGGCGTGGATTTCAACGGGGCGTTCAGCAACCGCGCGATTGATGGGGTCTACCACTGGATGAAGGGTCCGGCGGTCGCGCCGTTCTACCTGGCGGGGGCGCTGACCGGCACCGTTTCCTACACCGCACAGGGTGGAGCCGTGACCGACCAGACGGGCGCCGCCGGGACGCTGGACCTGGTGAATTCCACGTTCAGCGCCAACTTCGCGCAGCAATCGCTGGCGGTGGACGTTCGCGCCACCACGGGCGCGAACACTTGGCGCGGGGTCGGAAGCGGAATAAGCATCGAATCGGGCGGCCAGTTCTTTGCTTTCACCGGCGGGGGCTCTCCGCATACCAACATGTCCGTGGAGTTCAACGGCTCCACCGTCAACACGTTCGGGGGGATCGACGGCACCTTCATGGGCGCCGGCGCGGATGCCGTCGGCGTGGGCTTCGCGTTCGGCGAGGGGTCCACCAACCGCGCGGCGGGAACGATCGCTTTCACAGGCGCGGCTCAGAGCCAGACGTCAAGCACGGTGATCGGCATCGTTGCCCCCGGCTTGCTCGGCGTGCCGCTGACCGGCGCGGGCACGCCCGCCACCGGCACGACGACGCTGGCCTCGCTCGACGGGGAGCTCGCGCTCGCGATAGACGCGACCGTCAACGCCAGCTCCCGGGTCGTGCGCGACGTCAACAACAACGTCATCCGGTTCGACGCCGACGTCCCGGTGGCGCAGCCGACCGGCTGCAGCAGCACCGGCACCGCGTGCACCGGCGTCAGCCATACCCCCGCTGTATTTTCGCTGCGCGATGCCAGCTTTCCGCTGGACACGCCGCCGTCCCCGGGCGCGCCAACGGCCGCGACCGTGCTGACCAATACCGGGGCGGACGCGGACACCGGCATCACGTGGGGACGCTACGTCGGCTACGTGTCCTATACGGACCGGATCACGGGCACGACGATCAACCCCGCCATTTCCTCGGGCGCGTTCGACGCGCGCACCAGCAACTGGCACGGCATCTGGTCGCCGAACATGACCTCGCCGCCGGTGCTGCCGACGTCGGGCAGCATCACCTATACCGCGGTGGGCGGCACCAACCCGACCGACAGCCTGGGCAACGTCGGCACCTGGAGCACGGGCACGGCGACGCTCAGCGCGAACTTCACGGCCCAGACCGTGAACACCACCGTGAACGCGACCGTCGGGCCGAATGCCTGGGCGGCGAGCGCGAGCAACCTCCCGATCGTCAACGGCACCTACTTCCAGGCTGCGAAAGGCGGCGGCGCCAATACGCTGAGCGTCACAGTGAACGGCAGCACGACCGGTACCGCGGGCCAGGTGATCGGGGTATTCACCGGGAACCACACGACCGGCACGACCGGCGGGGCGATGCTGGGCTATACGCTGAACCAGAACGGCGCCGCCGGCACGACGATGCAGGGTGTCACGGCCTTCAAGAAGCCGTAGGACGACGCGCTGCGCGCGCGGCTTCACGTCCACGCGGTGGAGCGGACGCAGGCGCGCCGCTCATCGCGCGGGCCGTGTATCCCTTCGGTTGGCAGCGGCATGTAGGAAAGGCGGCTCATGCCGCCTTTTTTTTGGCGATGTGCGCTGTCAAATTACGCCGGCTTAATATCGGATTCTCGTCCGACCGGGAACTGCCTGGCGTGGCCGGTGCCGGAGTGGAGTAAAGGGCGCACCGAACCCGGATTGCCGCTTGCATACATGTAGATAGAGCGGGTTCTTAACATTTTCCGGGGAAAGGCTAAAATGGCAGTGGAGGCAAAGGCTTAGATGGCATTCCTGAAACCTTCCCGGGCACGGCTGCGGGTCTATCTGGCCGCCGACAACGTGGGCGTCGTCCTCGAGCGCGGCTGGCTGCGCCGCCGCGTCGAATGCGCTTCGGAGCATGTCGTGCCCGATGAGGCGGGCGCGCAGCCCTGGGCGCCGGCGGTGCGGGCGCTGGCCGAGCTGATGGCGGGCCGCGGCTGGCGCGGGCTGCCGATCGACGTGGCTCTTTCAAGCGAGTTCGTGCGCTTCGCGCTCGTCCCGGGCATCCAGCGCCAGCTTTCGTCGCTGGAAATGCAAGGGCTCGCGCAAGGCATGTTCACGCGGGTGCTGGGCGAAACCGCGTCCGACTGGAGCGTTCGCTACTGCGCGACCGATCGCGCGACGCTCCTCGGCGTGGCGACGCAGAAGCCGTTGCTCGCGGCGCTGGAGGATTTCGCGCGCGCCTGCCACTGCACGCTGCGCTCGGTTTCGCCCCTGTGGTCCTGCGTGGCCAACCAGCAGCGCGCCCGCCTCGGCCGCCGCTCGGCGTGGCTGGTCCTCGCCGAGCCGCGCGCCACGGCGTACGGCCTGCTCGAGCGGGGGCGCTGGCGCGTGGTGCGCGCCAAGGCGCTCGACGTCGGGCAGGGCCTGAACGTGGCGCGGCTGGTCGAGCGCGAAAGCCGCTACCTCGGCACCGGCACGCGCGACGCCGTCGTCGCCGGCGAGCCCCAGGACGGCGCGTTCCCGCCGGAGTGGAAGGTCGAGCGCGTGCCGCTCGCGCTGGCGCGATTCGGAGCGCTGCCCGCGGATTGCCGCCCGGCGTCGCTCGCTGGAACCTGAAGGCCGCCATGCACCGGCAACGCCTCGATTTTGCCCACCCGCAGCCCGCGGTCAAGCTGAGCGGCAATCTCGGCGGCGCGCTGGTGCTGGCCGCGAGCGTGGTGCTGGCCGCGGGGCTGATCGCCCACCACCGGGAACTCATCGAGGAAATCGACTCCGCCGAGACCAGGATCGGGCGCCTCGCGCGGGCGCAGTCGCCGCGGCTGGCGGCGCAGGGCTCGCGCCAGACGATCGCGGAAGAGGTGCGCCGCGTCAACCAGTCGGCGATGCGGCTCACCATACCTTGGGAGGAGCTGTTCCAGACGGTCGAGTCGGCCGCCGACAAGCGCGTGGCGCTGCTCGCGTTGCAGCCCAATTTCCAGAAACGCGAGCTGAAGATTTCCGGCGAGGCGGACGATTTCGGCGTGATCCGGCAGTACATCGAGCGACTGGAGAGCGGCGAGGCGCTCGGCGAGGTGCGCCTGGTGAGCCACGAGGTGGTGAGCCGGCCGGGCGCGACCCGCATCCGGTTCGAGCTGACCGCGGCATGGAGGCTGCGCACGTGAAGCTGCTGCTCTCGCGTTGGGCGGAGGCGCTCGGCGTGGCCGGGACCGCCGGCATCGGGCTCGCGGTCTTCTGCGCCGCCTTTTATCTCGGCACGATCCGCCCCGGCGAGCAGCGCCTGGCCGATCTGCGCGTGGAGAAGACGCGCCTCGATCGCATCCAGGCCCAGCGCGCCCGCGAAGGCGGGGCCGCCGGGGGTGGCACGGTGGAGGAACGGCTGCAGGGGTTCTACAACCTGCTTGCCAACGAGCAGTTGATCGGCGAGCTGCTCGAAACCATCGACGCCACCGCGCGCCGCAACGGGGTCGTGCTGCGGCAGGGCAGCTACCGCTTCAGCTGGGAGCCCGGGTCGCGTTCCGGGCGCTACGAGATCACCTACGCCGGGCAGACGCCGTATCACCAGGCGCGCATCTTCCTGCACGAAGTGCTGCGCGACCTGCCGATGCTCGCGCTCGACGAGGTGAGCTTCCAGCGCCAGCAGGCCACCGCGGGGGCGACCGAGTTGACCGCGCGTTTCTCGATACTCGTGCGGCGGGAGTCGTGACATGATCGCGCCCGCGCGCCGCCGCCTGCTGCTCGCCGCCGCGTTCGTCGCGGCGCTGGTCTCGGCCGCGCTCGCGCCGAGCGAGGAGGCGCCGCCGGCGAAACGGGCGGCGGCTGCGCCCGCCGCCGCGCAGCAACCGCAGCGGCTGGCCGCGCGCGAGATCATCGAAGTGCCCCCGGTCTCCAACTACACGCGTTCCATGGCGGAGGGCATCTCGGTGGTCAACATCTTCGAGCCGCAGGCGCCGCCTTCCGTGGCGCCCGCGCCCGCAAAGCCGGTGGCGCCGAAGCCGCCGTTCACCTACATGGGTCTCATCGAGGAGTCGGGGCGGACGAAAGTCGCGCTGGCCCAGGGCGACCAGCTCCTGCTCGTGGTCAAGGGCGAGCAGTTCAGCGGATCGTACCGGCTCGAGGAGGTAAGCCCGGACTCGATCGTGGTGACCTATCTCCCGCTGGAGGAGCGGCAAAGCCTGTCCATGGGGGCTTCGAAATGACAACGGTCGCGGCGCGACGCATCCTGGCGTGGCTCGCGGCGGCGCTGCTGGCGGCGGGCTGCGCGACCCAGCACCCCGCGTACCTGAAGGGGCAGGCGCTGCTCGCCGAAGGGCAGTGGGAGCAGGGCATCGCCCAGATCGAGCTGGCGTCGAAAGAGGACGACCGCAATTTCGAGTACCGCGCCGCGCTGATCGACTCGCGCATACGGGCGGCGAACGAGCTCACGCGCCAGGCCGGGCTGCTGCGCGACACCGGCCGGTTCTCCGAGGCCGAGTCGCTTTACCGGCGGGCGCTGCGCATCCAGCCCGAGGAGAGCCGGGCGCTCGCGGGATTGCAGCAGACGGCGGCCGAGCGCCGCCGCACGGCGCTGCTGAAGGAGGCCGAGGCCGCGCTCGGCAAGAAAGACGTCCGCACCGCGGAGCGGAACGTTCGCACCATCCTCACCGAGGCGCCGCGGCATCCGCGCGCGCTGGCGCTGCTGAAGCGCATCGAGGAGCTCAGGCCGCGGGCGGGCGCCGCCCCCACCGTGCTCTCCGCGGTGATGAGAAAACCCATCACGCTGCAGTTCCGAGACGCCAACCTGAGGATGATCTTCGACGCGATCTCGCGCGAGGCCGGCATCAATTTCGTGCTCGACCGCGACATCCCGCCCGCCGCGCGGGCGACGATCCTGGTGCGGAACACGCCGATCGAGGACGCGGTCGAGTCGCTGATCGTCACCAACGCGCTCGCCAAGAAAGTGGTGAGCGAATCGCACGTGCTGATCTACCCGAACACGCCGCAAAAGGTGCGCGAGTACCAGGACCTCCTGATCCGCAACTTCTACCTGCAGAGCGCCGAGGCGAAGCAGATGTTCACGCTGCTGCGCACCATCCTGAAATCGCAGAACATCTTCATCGACGAGAGGCGCAATCTCCTCGTGATGCGCGACACCCCGGAGGCGATCCGGCTCGCCGAGCGGCTGATCGCCGCCCACGACCAGGTCGAGCCGGAGGTGATGCTCGAGGTCGAGATCCTGGAAGTGTCCCGCAGCAAGGACACCGACATCGGCATCCGCTTTCCCGACCAGATCGGATTCGGCGTCATCGCCGACCCGACAACGGTGCAGTCGCTGAGAGACCTCAATGCGAGCGGCATCGGCGTGAGCGGCCTGGACTCGGCCGTGACGCTCAATCTCAAGAAGTTGTTCAACAACGTGAACCTGCTCGCCAACCCGCGCATCCGCGTGCGCAACAGGGAAAAAGCGAAAATCCACGTCGGCGACCGGGTGCCGGTCATCTCGACTTCGCTCAGCACCACCGCCGCGTTGAGCAGCCAGCAGGTGACCTATCTCGAGGTGGGCATCAAGCTCGAGGTCGAGCCGCAGGTGCTCGACGACGAGGTCGTGATCAAGGTCGGCCTCGAAGTGAGCTCGCTTGGCGCGCAGGAGAAGGTGGAGAACGCGATCGCCTACCGGGTCGGCACCCGCAACGCCAGCACCACGCTCACGCTGAAGGACGGCGAAACGCAGATCCTCGCCGGCCTGATCACCGACAGCGAGCGCGAGGCGGTCAACAAGCTGCCCGGCCTCGGCGAGCTGCCGTTGGTGGGACGGCTGTTTTCGAGCAACGCCAGCCAGGCCGAGAAAACCGAGATCATGCTGTCCATCACGCCGCGGATCCTGCGCCGGCTGGAGCGTCCGAGCGCCGAACTGGCCGAATTCCCGTCGGGGCCGGAGACCAACTTGCGGAGCGCGGTCACGCCGGCTCCCGCCTTCAAGCCGGCGGTGAGGCCCGCACCCGGCGCGGTGCGCGGCGGCGTCTTTCCCGCCAGGCCACCGGTCACCCCCACGCCGTCGGCGCCCGTCCCGGGCGCCGCCCCGACGCCGGCGGCCCCGGCGGCCCCGGCGCCCGCCCTGCCGCCGACGATCATCTTCCAGCCGCCGCCCGGCGTCGGCCGGTAGCGCCGCGCCTGGCCGTGCCGCAGAGGGTCCGGATGAACTGGCCGTTTCCGATCTCGTCGCCGATCGCGCATGCTGACTGAGCGATCCGTCACCCGTCGCGGCTCGAGCCCCGGTTTCACGCTGCTGGAACTGCTGGTGGTGATGGTGATCATCGGCTTGCTGGTCGGCTACGTCGGTCCGAGGTATTTCGCGCAAGTCGGTAAATCGGAAGTGAAGGCCGCGAAGGCCCAGATCAACGCCTTCGAGAAGGCGCTCGACCAGTACCGGCTCGACACCGGGCGCTATCCCACGACCGAAGAGGGGCTCAATGCCCTATTCAGCAGACCCGCGAACGCGCCGAAGTGGCAGGGGCCGTATCTGGTCAAGGCGGTTCCCGTCGACCCCTGGGGCAATCCCTACCAGTACCTGCTGCCCGGCGAACATGGCGAATACGACCTGTGGTCCTTCGGCAAGGATGGCCAGCCCGGGGGCGCCGAGGAGGCGGCCGACGTGACCAACTGGTGATGGCAGTCTATCGGGCTCGACGCCGCGACAGGCTGCCATGACACGGGAAACTGAGATGGGGTTGGATCAACCATTCGCTAACCGCTTCTTGATGGAGGCGGCGACGAGGCGGAAATCGCGTTCTCGCCGCCCTTTCCCGCCAATTAATTCTTGCGGGCGGTCTTACCCAATGAATTTGACGGGCGTCGGCCCACCAAACGCCTAGCGCGATGGAATTCAAGCTCACGGTCTACCGCGAAACGGATGGCGTCACGTCCATCTCGGTGGACGCGACCGACGAGCAGGCGGCGTTGCGCCAGGCGACCGCGAACGGCTACTCGGTCCTGTCCACGCGGCGCTCCGGCGGCTGGACCTTCGGGGGCCGCCGTGACGGCGCGTTCCCGCTGCTGCTGGTCAGCCAGGAGTTGCTCTCGCTGCTGCGCGCGGGGCTGAACCTGGTCGAGGCGTTCGAGACGCTCGCCGAGAAGGAGCAGACGGGCGGCACCAAGACCGTACTCGACCGGATACTGGCGGAGCTGTACTCGGGGAAACCGCTGTCGGCGGCGCTGGAGACATTTCCGGGCGCATTTTCCCCGCTTTACGTCGCCACCATCCGCGCCAGCGAGCGCACCGGGGATATCCAGCGGGCCCTGGAGCGCTACGTCGCCTACCAGTCGCAGCTGGACCGGGTGCGGAAGTCCATCGTCACCGCGATGATCTACCCGGTGCTGCTGATCGGCGTGGGCGGCGCGGTGACGCTGTTCCTGCTCGGCTACGTGGTTCCGAAATTCAGCCGGATCTTCGTGGAGCGCGGCACCGATCTGCCGTGGCTCACCGGCGTGCTGGTCGAGTGGGGCACCCTGCTCAACGAGCACAGCTGGCAGATCGGATTAGCGGCCCTTGCCGCGCTGGCGCTGCTGGTGATCGCCGCGGCGCGGCCCGAAGCCCGCGCGCTGCTCGTCCGCCAGCTGTGGAAAGTGCCCGGCGCGGGCGAGAAGATGCGTCTTTTCCAGCTCGCGCGCATGTACCGCACGCTCGGGATGCTGTTGCAGGGCGGCATGCCGATCTTCGCCGCGCTCGGCCTGGTGCGCGGCCTGCTGGATCCGTCCCTGCGCGGGCAGCTCGCCCGGGCGACGAAGCAGATTGGCGAGGGCGGGGCGACCTCGCAGGCGATGCTCGATCACGGCCTGTCCACGCCGGTCGCCACGCGCATGCTGCGCGTCGGCGAGCAGACCGGGGAGCTGGGGGGCATGATGGAGCGCATCGCCGCCTTCTACGACGAGGAGCTTGCCCGCACCGCGGAGGTCTTTACACGCGCCTTCGAGCCCGCTCTAATGGTGCTCATCGGCGTTATCATCGGCGGCATCGTGCTGCTCATGTACCTGCCCATTTTCGAGCTCGCGTCCAGCATCGAATAGCCATGGCTGCCATCCTCCCCCCCACGGACATCCGGCGCGCGGCCGAGCTCGCGCACCAGTCGGGCCAGTCGGTGTTCCGCGTGCTCGAGGAGCAGCACGGCCTGAGCGCCGCCGAGTCGCTCGCCCAGGTCGCCGATCTCTACGGCTACCCGGTGCTGTCGCTGGAGCAGATGCTGCGGCTCGAGCCGGCTTTCGACCTGGTGCCGTTCGCCGAGGCGGCGAAACGCCAGTGCGCGGCGTTTCGCGACGCGCAGGGGAAGCTGGTCGGCGCGCTGACGGACCCGACGGCGATGGATTTGCAGGAGTGGGCGGAAACGCGGGCGCGCCGCGCGCTCGACTGGCATCTCGCCGATCACAAGGAGCTCGCCGCCTTCCTCGCCCGCACCGAGGAAAGCCTGCGGGCGCTGGAGATCGCGGTGGAGGGCGTGGGCGGGCAGCGCGGGCCGTCCGCGGCGGAGGAAATCTCGCTGCAGAGCATCAGCGAGGCCTCCAGCGCGGTCGTAAAGCTGGTCAACTCGACGCTCTACGATGCGCTCAAGGCGGGCGCGAGCGACATCCATCTCGAGACCGTAATCGAGGGCATGGTGATCAAGTACCGCATCGACGGCGTGCTCTCGGTCGCCGGCAAGGTGGGCGACGCCGCCCACGCCGACCAGGTGATCTCGCGCGTCAAGGTGATGTCGGAGCTCGACATCGCGGAGCGGCGCGTGCCGCAGGACGGGCGGTTCAAAGCGGTGCTGCGCGGGCGCGAGATCGATTTCCGGGTCTCCATCATGCCCAGCATCTTCGGCGAGGACGCGGTGATCCGCATCCTCGACAAGGAGTCGCTGACCGACCGGGTGAGCGGCCTGCGCCTGGACAAGCTCGGCTTCGAGGCCCGCGCGCTCTCCACCATCCGCCGCCTCTCGCGCGAGCCCTACGGGATGCTGCTCGTGACCGGCCCCACCGGCAGCGGCAAGACCACCACGCTCTACGCCGCGCTGACCGAGATCAACAGCGGCGAGGACAAGATCGTCACCATCGAGGACCCGGTGGAGTACCAGCTGCCCGGCGTGCTGCAGATCCCGGTCAACGAGAAGAAGGGGCTCACCTTCGCGCGCGGCCTGCGCTCGATCCTGCGCCACGACCCCGACAAGATCATGGTCGGCGAGATCCGCGACCCGGAGACCGCGCAGATCGCGATCCAGTCGGCGTTGACCGGCCACCTCGTCTTCACCACGGTGCACGCGAACAACGTGTTCGACGTGATCGGCCGCATGATCCACATGGGGATCGACCCCTACAGCTTCGTCTCGGCCCTGAACGGCATCATCGCGCAGCGTCTGGTGCGCCTGGTGTGCCCGACGTGCGCGGAGGACGAGCGCCCGGACGGGGACCTGCTGGCCGCGTCGGGTCTCACCCCCGAGGCGGCGCGCGGCTACCGCTTCCGCACCGGGCGCGGCTGCGGCCAGTGCCGCGGCAGCGGCTACCGCGGCCGCAAGGCGATCGCCGAATACCTGGTGATGAACGACGAGCTGCGCGAGCTGATCGTGTCGCGCGAGTCGATCCGCGGCCTGAAGGCCGCTGCGGCGAAGAGCGGCACGCGCCTGCTGCGCGAGGCCGCGCTGGAGCTGGTGAAAAACGGCGAGGCGACGCTGCAGGAAGTCAACCGGGTCACTTTCGTATCCTGACGGAAGCTGCGAGCCGCGAGCTATGAGCCGCGAGCTATGAGCCGCGAGCTGTTAACTCGTAGCCCGTAGCTCGGAGCCCGTGGCTCGTAGCTGATAGCCGCCAGCGGCTCGCTACCACTCTTTGTACGGCACCCCGTTGATCCCGACCCCGGTGCTCAGCGAATACACGTCGTAGACGTCGTCGCCTTCCTTCGGCTCGTCGGGCGGGCTGGCGTAGCTCCTCTTGCCCCAGCTTTCCACGCCGGTCACGCCGGCCGGCGCCATCGGGTCGGTCGGGACGCGCCGCAGGAAGTAAATTTTCGCCTTGGTCGGGCTGCGCAGGTCCTCCACGCCCTCGACCAGCACTTCCAGCTTCGGCGGGTAGCCGGTCTCGCCGACTTTCCTCGTGATGCGGCCCTCGTCCCAGGTGCGCTTGTAGGCGTCGATTCCGTCGCGGATCTGGCGCAGGGTGTAGCGCAGCTCCTGCTCCCGGGTGCGCTTCACCGCAAGCTCCACGACCGGCACCGCGATCGCCGCCAGTATTCCGAGGATCGCGAGCGTGACCACCAGCTCGACCAGGGTGAAGCCGGAACGGCCGCGCATTCCGGGAGGCGGGAGGCGATGGGCAGGAGACGAGAGGCACGACTGCACGCGACATTCTAGCGCGGGCCAGCTGCTAGCTCCCAGCTTCCGGCTTCCAGCTTCCGGCATCCGGCTTCCAGCTCACAACTGGCTGCTCGTAGCTGGCAGCTGGTAGCTGGTAGCTCGCCGCTGGCGGCTCGCTACGGCCTGTTGACCCAGAACCCCGTGCCGATGCCGAGCATCTTGCCGTAATCCGGGAAGTGCCGGTAGCCCTGGCTGTCGGCGAAGCTCTTGACCGCGTCCAGCCCGCCCGAGGACTCCAGCAGGGGCGAATGGAAATACCAGTTTCCGGCGGCGGCGTCCCACGCCCACAGCGTGACGAAGTTGTCCGTCGGCACCACCCCGATCCCCGGCGGCGTGGTGGTGACCTGGATATTGAACTGGCTCGGCGTCACCGTGGTGGCGTGCGTGATCAGGTTGAAGCCCGAGGGCAGCGTGCTGAAAGCGAAGCCGCCCCAGTTGAAGGGCGTCCCCGTCTGCGTGGGCAAGGTCATCTGCATCGCCGCATTCACCCAGTAGCCCTCGCCCGGTGCGATCGTGGAGAGCACGGCGTAGCCGATGCCGGCTGCATAGGAAGCGTTCCCCGCCGCGGTGAGCTGCGGCGAGTAGAACGCCCAGCGTCCCTCCGCCGCGCTCCACTTCCAGATCGTGATGATGTTGGGGGTGACGTCGGCGACCGGCGCGTCCTGGTTGCCGAACGTGGCCGGCACGTCGATCGTGATGTCGAGCGCGTTGCCGATGAGGTTGAAGCCGGACTCCAGCTGCGGGTAGTAGGCGGATTGCCCCGCGGCGAGCGTGGTCGCGGAGGCCGCGTCCGACTGCGCCGAGCAGTTGCCGAGCGCGTCGCAGGCGGCTACCGCATAGCTGTAGAGAGTCGAGGCGGTGAGCCCGGTGTCGCTGTGACTCGCGGTCGGCGGCGTTCCGGTCACGGTGACGATCAGCACCGAGTCACGGTAGATCCTGTATTGCGTCACGCCCACGTTGTCGGTGGAGGCGGTCCAGGCAAGGTCGACCTGCGACCCGCTCGCCGGCACGGCGGTAAGGCCCGTGGGCACCGTGGGCGGCTGCGTGTCCGGCGGCGGCGGGTCCTGCGTGGTTGCGGACGCGGCGCTCGACAGCGCCGAGCAGTTGCCCGCGGCATCGCAGGCCCGGACCGTGTAGGTGTAGGTGGTGGAAACGGTGAGCCCGGTGTCGCTGAAGCTCACCGCCGGCGCGTTGACCGTCGCGCGAAATACTCCGCCCCGAAACACTTCGTATGCCGTCACGCCGACGTTGTCGGTGGAGGCGGTCCACGCGAGATTGATCTGCGAGCCGCTGACGGGGCTCGCGTTCAAACCGGTCGGCACCGTAGGCGCCTGCGTGTCGGCGGCGGCGACCGTGAAATCGGCCGTCACGCTCTTCGCCGCGTCCGTCTTCACCATGCAGCCGCCGGTTCCCGTGCAGGCGCCGCTCCAGCCGGTGAACGTCGAGCCGGCATCCGGTGTCGCCGTGAGCGTGACGGTAGTGTTGATGCCGAAATTCGCGGAGCAGGTGGCGCCGCAGTCGATGCCGGCGGGGCTGCTCGTCACCGTGCCGCTTCCGGTTCCAGTCTTGCTGACGGTGAGGTCGAACGACGGCACGGTGCCGGTTACGCCTGCGAAATTGCGCGGAGAATTGACTGCTGTGACACCCGTGCGATTGATTGAAAGGACACCGTTAGTCGGGAGAGCAGCGTGAACGACGCTATCCATTCCGGGAAAAGTCACCGTCCCACCGGTGGTGAACAAAAAGCCGTCGGGGATGACGTAGTCGGGCGTGACGATGCCCAGGTTCGCAAATCCCTGAGTTGCGACGAGCACGGACTTGTTAAGGGTTGCGCTATTGGGCAGATTTGTCGCGAAGTTGTAAGTGTTCGTCGTAACACCATCGGTGGACGTCATCGAGTGTCCCGCCCAGACATGCTGACCGTCGGCGAGACCCAAAAACTCGACGTACTGGATGGTCCCATCGGCATTGGAATACAACTCGACTATCTGGAAAATGTGAAAGTCGGCGCGCGCATTGCCAGCAAAGGCCAGCCCCAGCGCGCCGGCCATCATCCACACCATCAATCGCTTGAGCATTCGAACCCCATTCGTTTCCAGCGATCCCCGGCTCCTCGACCGGGATCCGTCCTGGATCGGCTACCGCGGACTATAACTTGCCCTAAACAATCGCGAAACGGACGGATTTCACAAGCTTAACAAGAATTGGCCCCCGATTAATCCGGCCGGCCGTGCATCCCCTCTATTTGCCCGCTCGTCCCGGCGTGTATTGCAGGAATACCCCAAACAGGTTGCCCGAATGACTCCTGGGGCCGGCGTCGAGAAAGACGCCCGCGCCGCCCGCGAACACCGGGGACAGCCCGTCGTAGTGCCAGTCCTCGAGCCGGGTGCGTTCGTAGCGGTGGTACAGGCGCAGCGCCGCGTGCTTGTCGATCGCGAGCTTGAGGCTGGTTTCCACCGCCTGCTGGCGGAACACCATGTCGGGCATTCCGTCCCCCGCGCCCGCCGCCGCCGCGGCCCCGCCGGCGAGCGCGCCGGCCGACGCGAAGCTGTAGCGCGTGCGGTAGGGGGAGTAGAGATACGTGTAGCCGGTTTCGAGCGTCGCGCGGGAGAACGCATAGCGAAAGCCCAGCCCCACGGTATGTGCGTCGTCGCGGGAGCCTTCCTCCCAGCGATTGGCGAGCGGATAGGCGGCGCCGCCCGCATTGGGATTACCCGTGCCCCAGCCGGCGGGATCGTCGCTGATCTGCGCCATGCGGTTGTGCCGGCGCTCGAACCCGTAGTGCGCGTAGGCGCTCGCGGCGGGGCGCGGCTGCCAGTTCCATTCCAGGTTGAATGCGGTGATCCGCTCGCCGAGCCGTCCGTAAGCGGCGCCGTAGTCGTTCTCGAGACGCCGGCCCGCCACCGCCAGGTCCATGTCCCGCGCCACTAGGAAATTGACGCGGCCATTCAGAATGCGCTGGGTGCGGTCGGCGACGTCGTATTTGCGCAGCTCGGCCAGCGTGGCCGGCGCGTTGATGAGCGCGGCGCCCGAGTAGAACATCTGGTTGGGGTCAAAGTTGTAATTGTCCCCCGAGCGCGTCGCGTGCTCGAAAGTCAACCGGATCGTCGCCCACGGGATGTCGCGGTTGTTCAGTGCCGCGCGGAAGCGCTCCTCGTCGGTCCTGGCGTGCTCGCGGTGCGGATGGCGGTTGATCTCGCGCTCGTACCCGAGCGTGACGCTGGTGCGCCGCAGGAGCCGGTAGTCGCCTTCGACGCCGTAGCTGTCCTTGCGGTGCTCGAAGGGAATGCTATGAACCGGCACGCGGAACAGCCCCGGCACGATGTTGACGTTGTTGGCCCCGTCGAGCCCAATGTAGCCGGACTGCCCGGTCAGAGGATTGAACGCGATGTAGCGGGTCTTGTTGTCTTCCTCATAGCGCCGCAACCGCGCCTGGAGTGACAGGTCCCGCAGCGGCGAGAACGCGCCGCTCAGGTGGATCAGCCGGGTGTCGATGCGGGCGCCCGCGCTCGCCCGGCTCAAGGCGGCGGTGGTGTTCCAGTTTGCGAGGTTGACCCCGCCCAGGATGCCCGAATTCACCGTGTGCGCGATCAGGGCGTCGTCCTGGGACATCCGGCTCCACGACAGCCCGCCGGACAACCGGCCCCGCAGCGGCAACGCCGCGCTCGCATCGAGCTTCAGGTTATGGAAGCTGTTGTCGGGATAAAGGTCCACGCGGCTGCGCTGCAGTACGGCGGGATCGCCCAGCGTCAGGGGATTCTCCCAGGAGAGCGTGTCGATGCCGTTGCGGAAGAAGGATCCCGAGTAGCCGAGATTCGCCTGATGGGCGTCGCGCACCCATTGCAATCCCGCCGACACGTTGTGCGTCTTGTAATCGAGCGGCTCAATCGTCTCCACCGCCGGCGCGCCGGGGTAGCCGGACGCGCCGCCGGAGGGGCGCGTGCCGGTTTTCCGGTCCTGGGCGTAGCGGGCGTAAAGCCGCCAATCGGTTCCCGGCGTCGCATCGAAATCCAGGCCGGCCGTCTTGCGGGTGAAGCCGAGCTCGAAGAAGGGCGCCGGCTCCAGCGCGGCGGCGAGCTGCGCGGGCGTGTTGTTGCCCGGCACGAGCCCGGCGGGCAGCGTCAGGTTGCCGCTGCCGGCGCCCTGGAACACGGTGCGCGCCCGGTCCGTGAACAGCTTCGGGATCTGGCTGAAATAGAGGCTCGTCCTGAAATCGCCGTTACGGCCGAAGCTGGCGCGAAAGTGCTGGTCGTCGCGGCCGACGGCGCCGGCCGTGACGTCGAGATAGCGCGCCGGGGCGCCCTGATCCAGCGCGAACCGGAAATCATTGAGCACGAGGCCGCTGCCGTAGTCGCCATAGTCGTGCAGGCTGGGCGCACGGGACGAGCCGTGAACCGCCCCCGCCTCCGCGGACAGCCGGTAGTTCCAGTCACCCGCGACGGGCAGGGCCTGCGGAATTTCCCACGGCGGGTCGTAGAGTCGCCCTGTCGGGGTGCGCGAGGGTACCGGCACGATCGACGACATCCCGCGCGCGTCCCGCTCCAGCGTCGGATCGCTTCCTGTTCGGTTGAACGCGCTGCCTTGCGCGTACGCTGCGCCGTGGGCGAGCAGCGCCAGGATAGTCAGAAAACGTGACTTGATAAGGCGTGACTTGATAAGGCGTGACGTGATAGGGCGTGACGTGATAGGGCGTGACGTGATAGGGCGTGACGTGATAGGGCGTGACATGACACAGCGTGCTTTCGAAATCCAATCACGCTTCACCACGTCACGCTTCACCACGTCACGCATCACCACGTCACGCATCACCATGTCACGCTTCACCATGTCACGCTTCATCCTGCTTAGCGCTGAAACCGCGCGCCGGCCGGGTGGTTGGAGCCGTGAATCTGCGAGTGACAGTTGCTGCAGCCGCGGTTCACGGCGCGCTCGTCGGGCACCGCGCCCCGCGGCAGGTTCGAACGCGTGAGCAGGTTGGCGGGGTGCGAAACGTTCGCGTGGCACTGCTGGCACAAGAAGGGGCGCGCCACCACCAGCAGGCTTTCGTGGCTGGAGCCGTGGGGCAGGTGGCACTCCAGGCAGTTCTTGCGCACCGGCGCGTGCTCCCAGACGAAGGGCCCGCGCTTTTCGGCGTGGCACGTGGTGCAGAGCTGGTTCACGTGGTCCGCCTTGAGCAGCGGGCGGGTGACCGAGCCGTGGGGATTGTGGCAGTCGCCGCACGAAAGCTTGCCCTCCAGCAGCGGCATACGCGAGCGCTTGCGAAACTCGGTGCGCTGCTGCTGATGGCAGGTGAAGCAGGTCTCGCTGGCGCTGCTCTTCGCCAGCAGGCCCGAGCCGGACAGTTTCGCCATGGGATTGTGGCAGTCGCTGCAACCCAGGCGGCTCGTATCGTGGACCGATCCCTGCCAGAACAGGCGCTCGCGGCCCTTGTGGCACTGGAGGCACTGCGCGCTCTGCGTTTCCACGGCCGCGCCGCGGCGGCGCGTGAAGGCGACGATCGCGTTGCGGTCGGTCGCGTCCTCGAGGTGCTTTGCCCCCGGCCCGTGGCAGGCCTCGCAGCCTTTCGCGGCAAGCTCGCTCCGGGAATTCGACCGGAATACCCTGGCGTGGACCGTGTGCGCCCAGTTCTCCTGCTCGGTCCCGTGGCACGTCGCGCACCGCGCCTCGCCCAGGTAGCCATCCGGTTCCTGGGCCGGCGCCGGCGCGGCCAGCATGCACGCCAGGGCGAAGCAGGCGGGCCATGACGGCGGACGCCGGGTGCTGCGGGAGGGACGGCCGGCCGCGGGCGAGCCTGCCATTCGTGCGCCCGCGTCCGTCACGTTGCGCGGGCAGCGGGTATGCGGTGCAACATGCGCGGTCTCCTCGGCCGGACACGGGACGCTGTTGTTATCGAAGATGCAAAGCCGCGGCGCCCTCCGCAGGTAAACACGCTCGCGCGGCGATTATTCCTGCGAGGTGCCAGTCATCAGCTGCCAGCCGTCAGCCGTTTTTCGTCACTCGTCACTCAGCACTCAGCACTCAGCACTCAGAACTCAGTCAGACTTCAGTTTGCAGTAAACCTCAGGGACAGACCACGTTTAGTTAAACAAAGAGCAGGAAGCGCGAAAAATCGCATCCCAGCTGTCGTGGCAGTGACAATTCTTGCCAGCGCAAAACGCAAAAGGCCACCGCCGCCAGTCTCCCGGCACGTGTGGCCATTCAAATAACCCTCGGCTTTCATGCTCAGAAAGCCTCCAACGAAGCTACGAGGAGGATACTACAGCGATTGCTTAGACCCGGTCGACCAAATCCACAACGACGCCGGGCGTGATCCCGCCGTCCGAGAAGTATGGGTAGCTACGGCCATCAGCAGGGTTTTGTCCGCCACGCCCAACGACTCCCGCCTCTTGTCTCTCGCCCGGCGGTTCTCTCCTTTCGCGTCCCAGAACGGCGCTCCATCCTGTCTGTGTGACAACGGGAATACAGGAAATCCGCGAAGACGACACCCCGCAACGGTTGGCCGCCGCTGCCATAAGCAGAATCGCCGTGCGCCCGGTTTGACGATACAGCATTCCGAGGTTGTAGAGTGCGCTGCATCGGAAGCTTGCTGCCGATTCAGGCACTCGGCTACCATGCGCTTAATAGCCTGCTTGATCCGAGGTCAATATGACCACGTTGGAAGTAAAACTAGACTTGCCTGAAAGCCTCGTTCGCGAGGCGAAAAAGGCGGGCTTGCTCAATGCGCAATCCATCGAAGCGCTGCTGCGTGAAGCGATGCGCCGGCAGGCGCTCGGACGGTTTTTGCAGGTTTCAGAGCGCGTCGCGGCGGCCGGCATCCCTCCGATGAGCGAGGAAGAAATCCAGACCGAAATCGACGCCGTCCGAAGATCCCGGCGCAAACGCCTTGCGCCTGGTCGCTGATACCAACGTCGTCGTCTCCGCCCTGCTCTGGCGGGGCACGCCTTACGTCTTATTCAAGGCGGCGGAAGAGCACGAGCTGGAGTTCTTTACCAGCCGGGTCTTGCTCGATGAGCTCGATGAGGTTCTGGCGCGGCGCAAGCTCGCGAAAGCCATTCGCGCCACCGGCTTGCCCCGTGCTGAACTCTTCAAGGACTACCAGGAACTTGCGCAGATCGTGACGCCCGCTCAAACGCGGCGCATCGTGCTTGCTGACCGCGACGATGACGCCGTGGTCGCCTGCGCGCTCGCCGCACACGCTGATCTCATCGTCTCCGGCGACAGGCGCCTGCGCGACATCAAGAGCTACCAAGGCATTTCCATCGTCGCGCCCGCCGACGCGCTGAAGCGGATTCCTCAGCACTGACGCCTCTCTCCTCTCTCCTCTCTCCTCACACCTCACCGCGGCGCGGTTGCGCCGCTACGGCTTGTTCACCCAGAACCCGGTCCCGATGCCGAGGGTCTT
This sequence comes from Betaproteobacteria bacterium, assembly GCA_016192825.1. Classification (GTDB taxonomy): domain Bacteria; phylum Pseudomonadota; class Gammaproteobacteria; order Burkholderiales; family SG8-41; genus SG8-41. The sequence continues at coordinate 40,725 of JACPTK010000039.1, forward strand.
GTTGTAGTCCTGGAAGTGGCGGTAGAAGTGGCTGTCGGCGTAGGCCTTCACCGCGGGCAATCCGCCGGAGGCCTCGAGCAACGGCGAGTAGAAGTACCACGTCCCCGCCAGCGCATCCCACGCCCACAGGCTCACGAAATTATCCGTCGGGATCACGCCTGGTGAGGGCGGGGTCTCGCTCACCTGGAGATTGAACTGGCTCGGCGTGAATGCGTCGTGAGATTGAAGCCCGAGGGCAGGGCGCCAAAACTGGTTCCATTCCAGGCGAATTCCGTCCCGGTCTGCGCCGGCAGCGTCCTTTGCGGGATCGAATTCACCCAGTAGCCCTCGCCCGCGTTGATGGTCGCGAGCACTTCGTAGTTCTGGCTGGCGGCATAGGCGGCGTTACCGGCGACGGTCAGCGTGGGCGAGTAGAACGCCCAGCGCCCGGCCGCCGCGCTCCACTTCCAGATCGAGACGATGTCCGGCGTCAGTGCCGTGGGCGCATCCTGGTTGCCGAAGAGCGCCGGCAGGTCGAGCGTGATGTCGAGCGAGTTGCCGATCAGGTTGAAGCCCGGCTCCAGGGCCGGCGTGAAGGTGGAGCCGGCCTGGGCGCTGCCGAAAAAGAGGTCGTCCGAGTAGCCGACCTGACGGGTGATGCCGTCGTTCATCAGACCGTCCATCTGTATCCGCGCAACCCAGTCCGTCGACGGGTCGGTGCCGTCCGCGATGTAGCCCACGAATTCGGCGTTGACCGTATTGATGTGCTCGGCGAGCAGGGCGCCGGACGCGTTGTAGAACCGGGTCAGGGAGTATTGCGCGAGCCAGTTCCGCAGCAATCCCGCCCGGCGCTGCGGGGTCGTAAACAGGATCTGATAGCCGACCCGGCCGTCGTCGCTGCCGGATGTGAACGGCGTGCCCACGATGCAGCGGATCGTGCATTGTCCTGCGGACGAGACGACGACATTGATCGGGCCGAACGGGTTCCCGGCGGTATTGATGTTCGACTGAAAGGTGACCCCGCTGACCTGCGTCGAAAGCGCGGTGCCCGCCGCAAAGCTGTTGAAATCGATGAAGGTGTCGGCCGTGGGACCGTCACGGAAGCCTTCGAACTGGGTCCGAGCGGCGGGCCCGAGCACCAGCCCCGCCCACGCCTGGGGCAGCACAGCCGCCCACCATCCGGCAAGAATTGCCAGAGAGAGGATCCGAAGTATTCGTGTCATAAGTTTTTCGGCCTTCGCCGGGTACTTGTACCTCAGGGAGAGGACGCCTCATTTGACGTAGGTCAAGCACCAAGAGCCGATATCAAGAAGCGAAGCGGCACCGAAACTGTTCCCCTCTGCCCGAGCTGATCTTTACCCATAAGTTTGCCCGCTGGACACCGTAGGGGGAGAGCGCGCGAGCGAGGTGATGACGATTTGGTACATCTCGGTGAGATCATCAAGGCGCTGCAATCCCAGCCACAACGTTTGTGTTCCGGGCTCGCCA
>JACPTK010000057.1 GCA_016192825.1 Betaproteobacteria bacterium
CTATTGTTCGAATGCAGGTCAATGCCACAAAATGTTGTCATGCCGGTCTCCTTCGAGGTTAGTGTGTCGGCAAACTCACTTTAACCTCACCGCCCTCAAGGCGGTGGGAGGCCGGCTAGATGATTATCAGTGTAACTTTTCTAATAAATAGGGTCAGTGTAACTTTTCTGTCAGCAGGCAACATCGACGCCGCTGAAAAGTCACACTGACACTATTTACCATATTCTTGACGACAGTGCCCATGGCGGCCAATCCGTCCGTGGTGTGAATTAATCATATCACAGGGCCGGTGACCGGCGACCACGAACAATCCAGGGCAGACCGCGATTTCCGGCAGATGGAATCAGCCGGTCTGAATCCCCGCCTCTGACAGCACTGGTTTATTCTTCCTTGGCCGTCCCGGGGCGCCGCGCTCCACGCGCCGCTTGAGCCTCTCCGCGATTTGCGCTTTGAACTAATAAATAGGGTTAATAAATAGGGTCAGTGTAACTTTTCTGTCAGCAGGCAACATCGACGCCGCTGAAAAGTCACACTGACCCTATTTACCATAGAAATGGGCCGGCACGCTGCGCAAGAAGGAAACCCTGCCTGGAATCGACCCGAAAAACATTTCCGTTGAGCTCAGAAAATTGTTCGACGATGTGGTGTACCAGTTTCAGCACAAGTCAATGCCGCTTGATGAGATCGCAGCCCGGTTTCACCACCGGCTGACGGTCATTCACCCGTTTCCGAACGGCAATGGCCGCTGCGCGCGGCGGACGGCCGCGACCATACGCTTTTGTTCGAATTTGCACGATCGGGAGCAGCAAAGCGATAAATGGCGGTCCTGAATTCTCAGGAGGTTTGCAATTCCGAGTCGGACCACCCCAACGCCTCAACGCCGGTGACCAGTGAACGGTGACGAGGGACAAACGTTAGCGTTTGCTGCCAACCGCCAACCGCCAACTGCCAACTGCCAACTGCCAACTGCCAACTGCCAACTGCCAACTGCCAACTGCCAACTGCCAACTGCCAACTGACTACTAGACCGAGAGCGGCGGCAGTCTAGTAGATCCCGACCGGCTCGGTGAATTGCTCCCGCACCTTTCCCGGCCGGGCCTTGATCAGGTCTTCCAGGCGCCGGCGTTCGGCGGCGTGGCCCGGATCCTTCCACAGGTTCCGCATTTCGTAGGGATCGTTGCGCAGATCGTAGAGCTCGCCTTCCCCGGAGGACATTTCGATCGTGAGCTTGTGCGTGCGCGTGCGCACCGTCCGAAGATCGAGGGCGACGCCGCACCGCAAGGGCAGCAGCTTCCACTCGGAATACGCGGCATCCCGCCCCGCGTTCGAGCCGGCCATCAGGGGGCGCAGGGTTCGGCTCTGCGCTTCCGGCGGCAAGCCGGCGCCGGCGTAGTCGCAGAAGGTCGCGGCGAGATCGAGCGTCGAGACCGGGTCGTCCACGACCTTGCCGCCGGACACGCCGGGCCCGGAAATCACCATGCCGATGCGCAGCACCCCCTCGTACGCCATCGGGCCCTTCAGGAACAGGCCGTGGTCGCCGAGAAACTCGCCGTGGTCCGTCGTATAGACGACGAGGGTGTCGTCTTCGAGCCCCAGGTCCCGCACCGAGTTCATGATGCGCCCGACGTTGTGGTCGATCAGCGAAATCATCCCGAAATAGTTGGCCGTCATGTGCGCGAGCTGCGCGTCGGTCTGCGCCAGGACGCGCGAGACGCTCTTCCGATGCTCCCTGAGGCGGGGATCGTCGATCTTCGGCTCGCCTTCGAGCGCCGCGCGATGCCACCACGGCCGCCGGTCGAGATCGAGCGCGCGGTGCTCGGGCAGCGTCACCGTCTCGTGGGGATACATCCGGCTCCACGGCTCGGGCGGCGCGTAAGGATGATGGGGATCGGGGAAAGACACCCACATGCAGAGCGGGCGGTCGGCGTCGCGCGTCCGCAGCACTTCAATCGCGCGATCGGCGACCCAGGTGCTGGTGTGCCATGCCTCGGGAAGGGCCGAATTCCAGGTATTCGCCGCGCCGGTATCCGGCGGCAGCGCCGTCGTGTGGAGCCTGAGCGCTTCCTCGCCGTCGCCTCGTGAATAGAACCATCGCTCGTAGTGCCGGCCGGCCGGCGGCCGCTCCGGCGGGCGCTTGCGATGCAGATGCCCCATCACGCAGAGATTCACGTAATCGAACCCCATGTAGGGCCCGCTCCAGTCGGCGCCGAACCGGGTCGAGCTGTACCGGCATTCGGGCGTCCCGGTCGGGCTGAACGTCTCGAACGTCGCGAAATGCGCCTTGCCGACGAAGGCCGTCTGGTAGCCCGCGCGGCCGAGCGCGGCCGCGAAGCCGTCCTTCGCGAGCTCGGGGGCGAGGTCGACGCCGTTGTCGTACACCCCGTGGGTGAGCGGCAGCATGCCGGTGAGGATCGAGGCGCGCGACGGCTGGCACACGATGTTCGGCGTGATGCAGGCGTCGAACCGCGTGCCGCGGCGAGCGAGCGCCTCGACGTGCGGAGCGCGGACGCCGCGCCCGGCGAACGCGCCGAAGCAGTCGGAGCGCTGCATGTCGGAGGTGATCAGCAGGATGTGGGGCCGTTTCATGCCGCCATGCTACCTGTTCGCCGCGCCGGAGAGCTTCACGACGCCCGCCCACTTGTCGACCTCCGCGTCGAGGAAGGCGCGGTACTCGCTCGGACCGAGCCCAGCCCGGTCGAGCCCCAGCTTGGCGAGGCGCGCCATGCCATCGGGCGAGGCGAGCCCCTTTTGCAGCGCGCCGTGAAGCCGTTCGACGATCCCGGTAGCCGTGCCGGCCGGGGCGAGCAGGCCTATCCAGTTGACGATCTCGAACTTGGGGAAGCCCGATTCGGCGACGGTGGGCACCTTCGGCAGGGCGCTGGCACGCCGCAGGCCGGTTGTCGCCAGGGGGCGCAACCTGCCCGAGGCGACGTGGGGCATGGCGGGCGCCATGCCGAGGAACATCAGGCTCACTTCGCCGGTGATCAGGTCCACGGTCGCGGGGCCGCCGCCCTTGTACGGGACGTGCACGAACTTCAGCTTTGCCATCGACGCGAACAGCTCGCCTGCCAGGTGCGGGGGCGTGCCGACCCCGGAAGACGCATAGGCGACCTTACCGGGCCGGGCGCGGACAAAGGCGACGAGCTCCTTGACGGAGCGGGGCGGCAGCGACGGATGAACGAGCAGCACGTTCGGGGCGGTCGCGACGAGGTGCACCGGCACGAACGAGCGTCGCGGGTCGTACGGCGTATGCGCCGAGAGGCTGGGGTTGATCGCGAAGGACGACGAGACCATGATCAGCGTGTGCCCGTCCGCTTCCGCCTTCACTGCGATCCCGGCCCCGAGGTTTCCGCCCGCCCCGGGCCGGTTGTCCACGACGAATTGCCGGCCGAGCGCTTGCGAGAGCGCGGCCGATGCGATTCTCGCCACCGTATCGACTTGCCCGCCCGGCGCGAACGGCACGATCAGGCGCACGGCGCGCAGCGGATAGTCCTGCGCGCAAGCCGGCGGCGCGGCGGCCGGCAACAGCACCGCTGCCGCAGCGGCGATGAGCGCAGCGCCGCCTCTCGGCCAATGGAAACCCGATTGCGTCCTGCCCTGCGATGCTGTACTCATACTCGTGCGTCCTCCTCCGATGAGCGCCATGGCTATCGTCCGGCGCATTGCTCCCGTCGAGTATAGGGGCGCGTTTCCGGCATGAGAACGCCGACTCATATAGATGAGCGCATAGGCTCGGCTTAATTTTCAAGGACCTGGGAAGTGGCATCTCGGAAACACGCCGGCTCCCGCCGGCCGGTACGAGATCGCAGGCCGGGGTATCGCTATCTGCGCGTGAAGGAGACTGTCACGTCCTGGCTGGGCGAGGGACGCTGGCGTTTCGGCGAGGCGATCCCCAGCGAGACGGCGCTTGCGCGGCAATTTGGCGTGAGCGTCGGCACGATTCGCCACTCGATCGAGGAGCTGGTGGCGGAGGGGATACTCGCCCGGCAGCATGGCCGCGGCACTTTCGTCGCGAGCCACACCAAGGATTATTTGTACAACGTTTTCTTCCGGATCGTGGATCGTGACGGCGGCAGGCGCCGCGCCGTGCCGAAACTGATTTCGTTCCGGCGCGGTTATGCGGACCGGACGACCGCTGCGAGCCTTCGGATCCCGACGGGCGCGGCAATCTACCGGATCGCGAATCTCATTACGCTCGACGACGCCCCGGTGGCGTACGACGACATTCGCCTGCCGCAGCGGCTCTTCCCGGGACTGGCGAGCGACGACCTCGCGCAGCGCGGCACCACCGTCTACGGCGTGCTGCAGCGCCGCTACCGGATCGATGCGATCGGCGCGCGGGAAATGATCGCCGCAGTGAAGGCCGGAAAGACGATCGGCTCGGCTCTTGGCCTGCATTTCGACTCACCCGTGCTGCGGATTCAACGAACCGCCTATTCCTATGGTGGGGTACCCATCGACTTCCGCTATCGCTACGTCAGCACCGCGACGCACCGATATCTGATCACCCTCGGCCGCGCTGCCGGGTTGGAATAGCGCGTTCCCCGGACCACAGCGACGCTTCAAGATCAGTGATGAGTGATGAGTGATGAGTGACGAGCGTCAGTGTCTGCTGGCAACTGACGACTACCCGCCATCCACCATCCACGCCGTTTCAAGGGCGCGGAAATAGGGGGGGCGGAGGGCACGGCCCGGCGGCTTGTCCCCTGGCGCGCTTGTCGGCAAAGTCCTCTTTCCACGTTCAACCTCCGCCCTTAGTCGGCTGGAAGGGAAGTGGTGTCGGCTCATGAACCTGTTCGGCCCGGGCCACAAACAAATGGTGGACTTTCGGTTGATCCTGTGCGACACATCACCTACATTGAAGCTCACGCTGCTCTCCCGGTTTTTTTGCAGGTAGTCAGCAAGTAAACGCCGCGCGGCCGCCGATATGAAGAAAACCGAAGCTCAACGTGGCCGATCGATGGGTGCCGGCATGCTTGAGAGGGTCCATGCCGGCACGGTGCTGCCACCGCTGCGCAAAGGACGTCTCACGAGCAGTCACATCGTGCGCTGGTGCGCCGCCCAGGAGAACTGGGCGCGCATTCACTACGACGAAAGCTACGCGCGCAATGTCGCGAAGCTGCCAGGCGTTCTCATCAACGGCGCGCTCAAGCAACACTTGCTGGCACAGTTTCTCGCCGAGGCGTTCGGCGGCGACGGCTGGATCTGGCGTATCGACTACCAGTTTGCCGGAATGGACCTGGTCGGTCAGGCGCTGGAGGTTTGCGGCACCGTGCGCGAAGTTCAGAACCACGGAGCGCACCGGTACGCGCTGGTCGATCTCGGCATCGCGAACGTGGACCTCGATCGCGTGACGACCACCGGGCGCGGCGTCGTGGTGTTTCGCGCCGACGGCGGCGCGCTCGCGGACGTGCTCGATGTTGAGCTGCCGGTCGCACTGCGCGTGAACGAAGGCGTGGATGCGGCCGACATCTCGCTTCCCGGGCGCATCCGGGCGGGCGTCGGCAGCGAGCTCGATCGTGTCGAGTCGGATTACCCGCTCGATCTGAGCCGGTTGCGGCTCTTCGCCGATGCGCTCGTGGGGCTGCGCGCGCACCACTACGACCCGAAAGCCGGTGCTGCGTCCGTATTCGGCTCGGTCGTCGCGCCGCCGCTCTTTCCCTTGCACGCACTCGACTTTTTCCCGGGCACGCATCCGCTGAGCGATGAGCCGGAGGCGAGCGGGCGCGAGGGCGTGGCGGAGCTGCCGCGCAATCTTGCCGCGCGCTTCGGGATCAAGCCCGCCGGATCGCTCAACGGGGGAAGCGACATCGAGGTGCATTCGCTGCTTCGGCCGGGCGAGCGCGTCGCCGCGACCTGCACGCTTGCGGGCGCGAAGCTGCGCCGCGGGCGCGCGGGGGGTGCGATGCTGATCTTCGACACGGTGAACCGGTTCAGCGAAGCGGGCGGGCGGCCGCTCCTGACCGAGCGGCACGCGAGCATCTATCGCGTCGGCGAAGGTGAGCTGTCGTGCTGAACCGCGCGGTGCAAGCTGAGGCAATATGAATACGACGCAACACACGGGACCGCTGCGCGGTTGCCGCGTTCTCGAGCTGAGCTCCGTCATCGCGGGGCCGTTCTGCGGGCGCCTCTTCGCCGATTTCGGCGCAGAGGTGATCAAGGTCGAGCCGAAGGAAGGCGACGGCGTCCGCTCGGTCGGCAAGCGCTACCAGGGCAAGTCGCTCAACGCGGCGAGCATCCTGCGCAACAAGTCGCTCGTCGCGATCGACCTCCGGACCCGCGAAGGGCAGGACATCATCCGGCGCATCGTGCCGAAGTGCGACGTCGTGATCGAGAACTTCCGCCCGGGCGCGCTCGAGAAATGGGGGCTCGGCTACGACGCGCTCTCGAAGATCAACCCCGGACTCATCATGGTGCGCATCTCCGGTTACGGGCAGAGCGGGCCGTACAGTCAGCGGCCCGGCTTCGGGGTGATCGCGGAGGCGATGAGCGGCCTGCGTCACATCACCGGCGACCCCGATCGGCCGCCCGCGCGGGTCGGCGTCCAGCTGACCGACTACATCACGGGGCTCTACGCCGCCTTCGGCGCGATGATGGCCCTGTATCACCGCGCCCGCACCGGCGAAGGCCAGTACGTGGATGCGGCGCTCTACGAGTGCGCGTTCAGCTTCATGGAGCCGCACGTGCCCGTCTTCGACAAGCTCGGGATCGTTGCGAACCGCACGGGCCCGGCGTTCGCCGACAGCGCCCCCAACAATCTCTATCCGACGCACGACGGGCGCTACATCCATATCAGCGGCATGCACGAAGCCGTTTTCAAGCGCCTCGCCGGCGCAATGGGCCGCCCGGAGCTCGCGAGCGATCCGCGCTTCAGTACGCTCATCGAGCGCAACAAGCACGCGGCCGCGATCGACGATCTCGTGCAGCGCTGGACCCTCGAGCACACGGTGGACGAGCTCGAGGAGAAGCTCGGTGCGGCCGACGTGCCGGCGAGCCGCATCTACACCCTCGAGGACGTTTTCAAGGACCCGCACTACCGCGCGCGCAACATGCTCGTCGAGGCGCCGGACGACGACCTCGGCACGGTCAAGCTCGCGGCGCCGGTGCCGCGGCTTTCGCGCACGCCGGGGCGCATCGTGAAAGCGGGCGGCCGCGTCGGCCAGCATACGCGCGCCGTGCTCGCGGAGCTCGCCGGGATGAGCGACGACGAGCTGGACGCGCTCGAGCGCGCGGGTGTGATCGCGCATGACCAAGCGCGTAATCGGAAAACAGTGGCCTGAAGGGCGGGCGAATGATCTCAGCGGGAAAAGCGGCGGTAGAAGCATTGCAGGCTGCGGGAGTCGACAGGATATTCGGGCTCATGGGCTCGTCCGTGCTCGACCTGTACGACGCGCTGTACGACGCGAAGAGCATTCGGCACATCGGCGTGCGGGACGAGCGCGCCGGCACCCACATGGCCGATGCCTATGCGCGCATCACGGGGCGCCCGGGCGTCATGATCGCCGGGCAATCGGGTCCCGGTGCCACCAATCTCGTCACCGGCCTGGCGCAAGCTTCCCTCGCCTATTCGCCTCTTGTCGTGATCGCGGGCCTGCCCATGACGCAGCACATGGGCATGGACTCTTTCCAGGAGATCGATCAGCACACGCTCTTTCTGCCGGTCACGAAGAAAGTGATCGACGTTCCGACGGCAAGACGGATCCCGGAGCTGATCCTCGAGGCGATGCGCATTGCCAACACCGGCCGCCGGGGCCCCGTGCTGCTCAATGTCGCGCGCGATCTCTTTGCGGAGCAGATCGATGTCGTGATCAAGCCGCCGCGCGCGGCGCCGTTGAAGGCCGGGTTCGTCGATGCCACCACCGCGAACGAGGTCAAGCAGATCCTGCTGTCCGCGCGCTCGCCGGCGTTGCTGGTCGGGGGCGGAGTGAAATGGGAGCGCGGCCACGAGCGGGTGCTGCGGCTCGCCGAGAAGCTCGAATTGCCGATTGCCGCGTCATCGGGCCACGGCGACGTGGTACCGAACGATCACCCGCTGTATCGGGGCTATGCCGGTCCGGCGCCGTACGGGAACCCGGTCGCGCGTGAGCTTTTGCACGAAGCCGACGTGATCCTGGCGCTCGGCACGCGACTCGGCTTCAACACCACGCTCTACGGTCACGACGTGGTGCCGAAAGGCGCGAAGATCATTCAGGTCGAGCTCGACGCCGGCGCGATCGGGAAGTACTACCCGGTGCACATGGGTATCGTGGGCGATGCAACGGCATTCGCGGCTTGCCTTTGCGACGCGATCGCGGAGAAAGACATCCGCGCAATCACATGGCGGGCGCGAAATGAGGAGCTGGCGCGGAAGTGGCAGGCGCTGTGGGACGAGCGAAGCCGGGTCGACCCGCATGCCGCGTCACCGCTCCAGCCCGACCAGATATTCCGCGAAGTGAACAGCGTCATGCCGCGCAACGCGATCGTGGCGCTGGACTCCGGCACGCTTTGCCGGCAGGCCGCCGACCTGCTCCGGTATTACGAGCCGCCGGCGCTGCTGACGCCGCTCGATTTCGCGCTCGTTGGTTTCGGCTATGCCGCGGGCCTGGGCGCGAAAGTGGCGGCGCCCAACCGTCCGGTTGTTTCAATGGCGGGCGACGGCGGGTTCGGCATGACGGTGATCGAGATCTGCACCGCCGTCCAGTCCGGAATCGGGAGCATCGGCATCGTCCTGGATAACGGATGCTGGGGTGCGGAAAAGGCGTACCAGCGCGACTTCTATAACGGGCGCTACATCGCAGAGAGCATCGTGAGCCCGCGCTATGACGACGTTGCGCGGTCCTGCGGCGCGGATGGATACTTCGTGTCGCGGCCGGGCGAGCTCGCGGATGCGTTCGGGCAGGCGATCAAAGCCGACAAGCCGGCCGTGATCCACGTCAAGGTGGATCCGGACGCGATCGTGAGCTCGCGCAAGGACGCATTGAAGCATCGAGTTACTTCGGCCCAACCATCGACGACAAAAACGAAGTGAGGAGAGCGAAATGAAGAGCAACTGGACTGGCTGTGCATTGAGCCTGCTCATTCTGTTGGCGGCCGCCCCGGCCGCAGCGCAGAGCTATCCGAACAAGCCCGTGCGCCTGATCGTGCCGATCGCGCCCGGCGGGCAGACCGACCTGCTCGCGCGGCTCGTCGCGCAAAAGCTCTCGGAGAAATGGAACCAGCCGGTTGTCATTGACAATCGCGCCGGCGCGAGTACCCGCATCGGCATGAGCCTCGCTGCCGGTTCGGCACCTGACGGCTACACGCTCGTCCTCGCCAACAGCGCGATGGCCATCAATCCCGCGCTTTTCAAGATGCCGTACGACACGTTCAGGGACCTTGCCCCGATCACGAACCTCGCCTACATACCGTTTGTGCTGGCGACGCATCCGTCGGTTCCTGCGAAGTCCGTGAAGGAACTGATCGCGCTCGCGAAGTCCGGCAGGCACAAACTCACCTTCGGCTCCGGCGGCAGCGGGAGTCCCAGCCATTTGTCGGGTGAGTTGTTCAAGGCCAGGGCCGGCATCGACGCGACGCACGTGCCCTACAAGGGCCTGGGCCAATCATTGGTGGCGCTCCTCAGCGGCGAGATCGACTTTCTCTTCGCGGGGCCGCTCGTGGTCATGCAGCAGGTGAAGGCCGGAAAGGTCCGTGCGCTGGCGGTGGGGAGCACGAAGCGATTCCCGGCGCTGCCCGACCTGCCGACGGTCGCGGAAGCGGGGCTGCCGGGCTACGAAGCCGGAATATGGTTCGGCGTCCTGGCGCCCGGCGGCACACCGCGGGCTATCGTCAACAAGCTTCATGACGATATCGTTCCCATCCTCGCTCTACCCGAAGTGAAAAGCCGGTTGGAGGCGTACAACGCGATCGTGATCGGCGACACACCGGCGGAGTTTGCTGCTTTCATCAAGACCGAAATCGCCAAATGGTCGAGTATCGCGAAAAAGATAACGGTTCAATGAGGACAGATTGGTCGCCATGAGCTGGAAGGCGGATATCGACGAGATCCACAGACGGCGCAAGCTGGCCGAGGCATGCGGCGGCCCCGATGCTGTGGCGAAACAGCACGCGGAAGGCCGGCTTACCGTGCGCGAGCGGATCGCCCGCTTGCTGGACAAAGGCTCGTTTCGAGAAGTTGGCAAGCTCGCCAGCCGCGCGAGCTGCGACAGCAGCGGGAAGCTCGTCGCGTTCGAGCCAGCGCCCTATGTGATGGGCATAGGCCGGATCGACGGGCGGCCGGTCGCCGTGGGCGGCGAAGACTACACCATCCGCGCGGGCACGGGGTCCGGCTCCGAACGGCGCAAGGGGGGGCAGGGCGGGTTCATCAACGCGCTGCTCGCCTTCAGCTCTCTGGCGCCGACCCGGCGCAAGCCGACGCAGGACGTGGTGCTTTTCGGAAACGGCGGGGGCGCCAGCGTGCTCGGCGTCGATTCCTTCGCCCGCGCAGGCCCGCGGGTCAGGCGTTTTGGCGAAACCACGTTGCGGGCGCTTCGGGAGTTCAAGGCACAGCCTGGAACGAGCGTCGAGAACCCGATCGACGCCCCGGTGGGCGCGATGCAACAGGACGATGGACGGGTCGTGGAGCGGATTCTCGGCGCCGTTTACGCCACAGCGCGTCCGGACGCGCTGGTCATGCACCTCAGCATGCCCGCATTTTCGGGCAGAACGAAAACAGAGGTGCTCGATAACCTCGTGGCGGCTGCACTGGGCGTCCAGGCGCGCTACGCGGATTCCGGCAAGTTCGTGCTCGTTCTGCGTTCCGACGGAGATGCGCAGATAGAGGAACGCAAGCGGCGCTTTCGTGACCGTGCGATCTCCCTTGGCATCCCCGTATACGACGAATTGGAGGATGCGGCGCGCGCTCTGTCGGCGTTCGCGCGCTACGAGAGGTTCGCTCGTTCCGGTTGCGTTCAGGGCTTGCCGCGCGCCGAACAGCAGACCAGGCCAACTCACATCATCGCGGCTGCGCGGCAGCGGCAGCGTACCTCGCTCGACGAAGCCGACATGAATCCTCTGATCGTGTCCGCCGCTGGCGCGCTTGCAGTCGATGCGCGGTTCGACCTGACTTGATTTCGCTGTTTCGCGGGCCAGCCTGGCCGGGGTTAATATTCCCTCTTCAGGGTGTCCATCGGACGCGGGCGAATTGAGACCATGAACGACGCCACGCAGGCCAGCGCTTCGTTGACCCGCTCGCTCGCGGAGTTCGCTGCGACGCTGCGATTCGAGCAGATTCCCGCAGCGGTCCTTGCCAGGGCGAAGCTGAGCCTCCTCGATACGCTGGGCTGCTGCCTGCAGGGCTCGACGTGTCCACCGGCACGCAAGCTGCTGGAGGTCGTCAGGAACGAAGGGGGGCGCCCGGTGGCGTCCATCCTCGGTGCTTTCGAGCGCACGTCGCCGACGCTCGCGGCGCTCGTGAACGGCGCGGCCGCCCACGCTTTTCAGCTCGACGAGGTGCACCCCCGCGCCGTCCTCCACCCCGGTTCCGTCGTCGTGCCGGCCGTCATGGCCGCAGCCGAGAGCGCCGGCGGGTTGACCGGCCGCGACTGGCTCACGGCAATGGTTGCCGGCTACGAGGCGGGAATAAGGGTCGGCGTGGCAACGCAGGGCCGGATGTTCGAGCGGGGCTTTCACAACCAGGGCACAAGCGGGACGATCGCGGCGGCTACGGGCGCGTCGCGGGCGCTGGCGCTCGATGCCCGCGGCCTCGTGCACGCGCTGGGGCTGGCGGCCTCGCAGGCCGCGGGCCTTATGGCCGTGCAGGAGGGAGCCATGGCCAAGGCGCTGCATTCGGGGCGCGCCGCGCAGAGCGGCCTGCTTGCGGCGTTGCTGGCGCGAAACGGCTACACCGGAATCGAGGGCGTTCTCGACTCGGCGTACGGCCGCTTCTACGATGCGTTCGTCGGCGGCCCTGGCGCGGGCGACTGGGCCGCCGCCCTCGGGGAGCGGTGGGAGACGCTCGACGTCGGCTACAAGCTCGCCCCCGCCTCCAACGGAAGCATCACGGCGATGCAGACGCTCGCGCGCGTCATGGCGCAGCACCGGCTGGAGGCGGAGGACATCGAGCGCATCGTCGCGCATGTCAGCACGAACACTTACCATCATTGCGGATTCGAATTCGACCCGAGGTCCGCGTCCGTCCTCGGCGCGCAGATGAGCGTGCGTTACGGGCTTGCGGTGATGGCGCTCGACAAACGGGCGACGCCGGCGCAGTTCGCGCCCGAGCGCATCCGGGAGGATGGCCTGGCGGCCTTTCTTCCGAGGATCGAGCTTCGCGCGTGCCCTGAGTTCGATGCGCCCGGCGGAAAATTGCGGCTCGCCAGCCGGCTCGATGTGCGCTGCAAGGACGGCAGGATCCTGGTGGACGAATCCCTCCATCGCAAGGGCAGCGTCGAAGACCCCGTATCGCCGGCGGAGATCGAGGGGAAGTTCCGCGGCCTCGCCGCCCCCGTGCTCGGAAGGGAAAAGGCGGAAGCGTGCATTGCGCGGATCCGGACGCTCGAGAACGAAACGAAGGTGGGAAACCCGCTGGATGTCTGAACGGGTGCGCGCGGCGGTCGCGGCGCGGCACCGCTTTTGATACGGAGGAGACTATGCGTCTGACCTGGCTTGGAACAGTGCTTGTCGCAATATCGTTCACCTGCATCCACGCCGCCCGGGCGGAGGTGTATCCCGCGCGGCCGGTGCGGTTCATCGTGCCGTTCCCGCCCGGCGGCGCGAACGACACGATCGCGCGCCTGCTTGCAGAACCGCTGACCGAGATGCTCGGGCAGCAGTTCGTGATCGACAACCGCGGCGGCGCCAACACGATCATCGGCACGAGCATCGTGGCGAAGGCGAGTCCGGACGGCTACACCATCCTGATCGTGCCGGGGAGCTTTGCCATCAATGCGAGCCTCTACCGCAAGCTGCCTTACGACAGCCGGCGGGACTTCGTGCCGGTGGCGATGATCGGAAACGGGGCCTATGTCGTCGTCGTGCACCCGTCGCTTCCGGTCAAGTCCGCCGCGGAGCTGATCGCGCTCGCCAAGCGCAGGCCGGGGGAGATCCGCTACGCCTCATCGGGCGTCGGCAACGTGACGCACGTCGCCGCCGCGCTGTTCAACATGATGGCGGGCACGGAGATGCTGCACGTGCCCTACAAGGGCGGGGGCCCCGTGATGATTGACCTGCTGGCGGGACGGGTGTCGGTGTTCTTCAGCACCGTTTCGACGGCGATTCCGCAGATCAAGGCCGGAAAGCTGCGGGTGATCGGCGCGACCACGGCACAGCCCAGCGCCGCGCTGCCGGACGTGCCGCCGGTGGCGCAGACCGGCCTGCCCGGTTACGAGGTCAGCGGCTGGTACGGCATCCTCGCGCCGGCGGGAACGCCGAAGGCAGCGATCGGCAGGCTCAACCAGGCGGTGCGGGCGGTACTCAGGCAGCCCGAGCTGAAGCGCCAGCTCCTCGCGCGGGGAGTCGAGACGGTGGATATGACGCCCGAGCAGTTCGGGGGGGTGCTGCACGCGGAGTTCGAGAAGTGGGGCAAGGTCATCAAGGCGCTCAACATCACGGCGGACTAGGAGTTTGTCGGACTTAGGACCGACAAACTCCTAAATGCAAAACCGCCTGCGCCAGAACGCAAGAAAAAGGCAGTGAAAACCTTGTTTTCAGCCTGCTCGCGTGCCCGTTAGAGACTAATAAGGGTCGTCATCCCGCAGGGTCGTTAAATGATCGATCGGGTAATGCCTGCTGCCGCGCCGGAACGACCCATGAGGGTCACGCTGCTTGGCACCGGCAGCCCGGTGCCGTCGCTGAAGCGCGCATCGGCGAGCTATCTCGTCGAGGCGGGAGGCGACGTGATCCTGATCGACCATGGCCCGGGCGCCTTCGCGAGGTTGATGCAGGCGGGCAGAAAGGCGACCGAGGTCACGCACGTCTTTTTCAGCCATCTGCATTTCGATCACTGCGCTGACTTCGCGCGCCTGTTCCACCACCGCTGGGACGCCAGTGGCGACGGCGCGCCGCCTCTGAAGATCTTCGGGCCGCGCGGGACGCAGCAGCTCGTCGATCGGCTGTTTGGCCCTGCGGGGGCGTTCGCGCCCGATCTGCTGTCGCGCACCCAGCACCCCCTCAGCATGGCGATCTACCAGACCCGCGGGGGCACGCCGCCTCGGCCCTGGCCCGATACGCGTGTTGCCGAGATGGAGGGCGCCGGCACGGAGGAGGGCGCCGGGTGGCGCATCGTGCGGCGCGAAGTGCCGCACTTTCAGCCGCACCTGGAGAGTTTCGGCTTTCGCGTCGAATCGGCCGGCAAGGTCTTCGCGTACACGAGCGACGTCAATCTGGCGCTGCGCGAGCCGCCGCCTGCGCTCTACGAGCTGGCGAAGGACGCCGACGTGCTGGTACATTATCTCAACGCATTCCCGTTCGAGGCCGGCGCCTCCGGCGGATTCAGCGGGCCCAAATTCGTGGGAAGGGTTGCGCGCGAGGCGGGGGTCAAGAAGCTCGTGACCTCCCATCACGGGCCGTACATTGATTCCGATCCCGTGCGCAGCCGCGCGCTCGGCGAGATCGGGGCGATCTACAAGGGAGAGATCGTGTGGGGCGAGGACCTGATGAGCTTCACGCTGGGATGACCTTGATGGATCCGGGGGATAGCGGTGCCGCGGACCCAGTGCAGTGCCGGGTCGGACCACCCCAACTCGTTGAGCTGTCGAGAAAACACCGCGATTTAACGGCTGTTTTTGACCTTAGAAGGCCAATTTCCAGCCCGATTGTGCCGTTCTAAGTCGAACATTCGGTGTGGCAATTGGCTAAGTCTTTCCACGTGAATTGGCTTGATGCGGCCGAGCGCCTGCTGCGCAAGCGCGACCACTACACGCAAAAGGCCATTCGGGCGGAATTTGATACCAATCCGTTCAAGGGCGCGATCGAGTTCGATGCGCAGAAGCATCGTTTTGTGACGCCAGTGTCGGACAAGCGATTTGTGGTGGTTTGGAAGTTGGGGAAAAACGAACAAGAAAATATTGAGGTTCAGGCGGTCGTGCCTTCCCAGCTTATCAGTAACGATCCCGAAGAAATACGAGAACAAGTCAGTGAGCTTGTGAAATTGGAGACCAAGGGAGCGCTTAATTTGTAATAGGCGCTTGCGACTCCAGCTTCATCATTGCAGCCGCTCGACATTACGCAGCTTTTCGTGGGCCTGGACCTCGCAATCAACGTGGCCCGTGCGCGGCTAAGCGTGCAGCCGCCCGTGCCCCCCAGGAAGGCGGACTGAGTGTCGGTCACGTCAGGATTGCGCGTCGCGTTCAAAAGCTCTCCGGCGTATTCGTTGCGGCGACCGTTCCGATTCTGGGACTATGCGTACGAGGAATATGCACCCCTGTTTCTGCTGTCCATCTATGCATGGCCGCCGGTCACGATCGCGGTACTAACCGGGTTCCAGCGGTTCTTTTTCGGCGGGCCAACCAAGCGCACTTATGTGGACCGAATCGATTCGTTGCCGTGGCGCGATCTTGCGGCGTTCCCGTATCGGCTGCGCCGCTGGATTGGCCTGGGCCGCGGCAATCCGCCACCCATGGCGCCTGGTCCGGGGCTGATCTACCGAGTAGTAATGCCACTCGTATCGTTTCTGCCGACTGCGGCGGCGATGCTTGCGCCCGTTTTGTTCGCGTACTGGTTCGCTGACGGGCAGCCAGGCTTGCGGTCGCTAATATCGGATCATTTGCTCGTCGTCGGTTTACTGTTCTTGATCTTTGTGTTGTATCTGTTGTCCTTTGCGCTGAGCGAATTGATTAATCACTGGCGGGCGATTATTTCGATCCTGGGAATCAGAGGGGCTGTCCCCGGTTTGCGCGGTTTGCGCTGATAGCGCCTGGGGCGTTAAGCTGACGGAACCTTGCTGAACCAGACAACGGAGGACTCATGCCAATACACCGTTTTGCGGCAGGGATGTGTTTTGTTTGCCTGATGACGCTCGGGGTTGGCGGAGCGTGCGCGCAGAGCTTTCCCACGAAGCCTGTCCGCCTCGTCACCGCCGCGCCCGGTGGCGGCAACGATTTCACGGCGCGCCTGATCGCGCCCGGACTGTCCGCCAGACTGGGCCAGCAAGTGCTGGTGGACAATCGACCGAGCGGGGTTATCCCTGGCGACGTGGTGTCCAGAGCGCAGCCTGACGGCTACACCCTGCTCGTGACCACCGGCATCCTGTGGATATTGCCGTTCATGCAAAAAGTGCCGTTCGATCCGGTGAAGGATTTCCTGCCGATCACCATCGCGGTGACCAACCCCAACGTGCTGGTCGTGCATCCTTCTTTGCCCGTAAAGTCCGTCAAGGAGCTGATCGCTCTGGCAAAAGCCAAGCCTGGAGAGCTCGACTATGCGTCGGGTGCGACCGGCTCTTCATCTCATCTCGCGGCGGAACTATTCAAGGCCCTGGCGATCACCAGCGCGAAGCCGTCGGCGCTGCTTCCCGGGTTGCCTCCCATTGCGGCAGCCGGCCTGCCCGGTTACGAGGCGAACGCGCTGTTTGGCATATTCGCGCCGGCCGGCACACCTGCCGCCATCGTCAATCGCCTGAATCAGGAGGTCGTCCGGGTCCTCAACAGCCCGGACGTAAAGGAGCGGTTTTTCAAGACCGGCATGGAGGTCGTGGGCAGTTCGCCGGAGGAGTTCGCTGCGGCGATACGATCCGATATGGCCAGGATGGGCAAGGTGCTCAAGGCCGCTGGAATTCATCCGAAATAGGCGCGACGATTTTCTGGCCGTGCCCCAGTGCTTCGAACCCGTCAGGCGAGCGGAGGCCGATCGCGTGACACATGACGCGGAATGAGTCCATGAACAAGAAGTTGAGCGTGATCGTCATCTGTATCACACCGTTCGACGAGAAAGGCGGGATCGACGAGACCGCGTTTCGCGCGCAGCTCCGGAGGCTGCGGGACGCCGGCGTCTCCGTCTTTGTGGGGGGCAGCGGCAGCAGCGAAGGCTACACCCTGACCGTGGAGGAGAGAGACCGCCTGCTCGCCATCGCCGTCGAGGAGCTCAAAGGGAAAGTCCCGGTTCGCGCCGACGGCGTCGAATCGCACACGACCGCCGAAATGGTGGCTTTTCTGCGGCGCGTCGAGCGCTTCAAGCTGGACGCGGTGCGCATCATGCCGCTTGATATCGGCCATGGCGCCAAGCCGACCATGGCCGAGATGGAGCGGTACAACGCCACCGCCATCGAATCCACGTCGAGCCCTATCGTTCTCACCAGCCACCAGGCGGTGGGCTATGTACTGCCCCTCGATCTGGTCGAGCGTCTCGTCAACCGGTACTCCAGCATCGTCGGGATCAACTACGGCGGCAGCGACATCACTTACCTCGCCGAGCTCATCAAGCGCGTAGGTGCCCGTATCGAGGTGCACTGTGCGGGCCCGTTCAATTCGGTCCCCACGCTCGCGCTGGGAGGCAACGGGTTCATGGGCGGCGAGGGAAATTTCTCGCCCACGCTCGTCGCCTCGGTCATCTCGGCCTGGCAGGCGAAAGACATGGAGCGTCTGCGCGAGTCGTACGGCAAGCTCATGGGGCTCGCCGCGATCATCAATCGTTTCGGCGGCTCCACCTTGCGGGGACTCAAGCCGATGCTGAACGCATTCGGTCTGCCCGGCGGCGCGCTGCGTGAACCACGGCTTCCGATCAGCTCCGCCGATCTCGACGAGATGATCAAGGCCGTGCTCGCGCTCAAGCTTCCGGACATGCCGCCGCTCCGCCGATAAAGCGCCCGGAGCGCCCGGGCGTCAGCTCAGCCCCTTTATTCGCCGGGGTTTCTCGAACTATCCGCGGTGCGAATTCACGCTGCATGCGTGACTACCGGGGAAAGAAGGAAAACCAGGACCAGGCCCGCATTTCGGGCGCGCCGGAAGTGTCTTGTTGCCTGGTGTGAGACCGGGTACCGCGCACGCAGTCGACCATGAGAAATCCGACCAAGATCTGACGAGGTTGTGATGCACGAGAAAAACCGAGTAATCAGCCCGGAAGGCCTGCCGCGCGAAGCCATGAAAGGCTTCAGCCGGCACCTTGATACGCTCGCGGGCAAGACGATCGGCGAGGTCTATAACAATCACTTCAAGGGCGAGTTGATGTTTCACACCTATCGCCGGCTCTTCAAGGAGCGATTCCCCGGCGTCAAGGTGATTCCGTTCAACGATTTCCCCACCGTGTTCGTGGGCGGGGATCCCGACTCGCAGAAGAAGACGGCGCGCGAAATCGCCGCATTAGCGAAAGAGCGGGGGTGCGACGCGATCATCACCGGCAACGGCGGGTGAGGGACCTGCACCCCGGCCTCGGTGAGGCCGGCAGTCGAAGCCGAAAAGGTCGGTATTCCCGGCGTGGTGGTGACTACCACGGGATTCACCACGATCGCGAAGGCCGTCGCAAAGGCCGAAGGAATGGCCGGCCTCAGGATCGCGGAATACCCGGGCGCAGTCGGCGTGCATGCAGAAAGCCTGGTCGTGGAAAACGTCACGAACGTTCTGTTCAACCGCATCGTCGAGGGGCTGACCCAGCCGATCGACGGCGAAGCGGTGCAGGCGCCCGGCTCGACCCGGCGCGCGAACGAGATCATCCACGAAGGCAGCCTGGAAGAGGTCAACGAGCACTTCAGGTCCCGCGAGTGGACCGATGCGCTTCCGATCATCCCGCCGACAATCGAGCGAGTCGAAGCGTTCCTGAGGCATACGGACCGCGCTCCGGACGAAGTCATCGCGGTTCTCCCTCAGGCGAACCTGGCGGCCGTGCCGTGGAACATCGCCGCGAATGCCGTCATGGCGGGATGCCGCCCGGATGCCATGCCGTTGCTGATTGCCGCCGTCGAGGCGATCGCGGAAAACGACTACAACCTCAACAACATCGGAAGCACATGGGGCGTGCTGCCGTTCCTGCTCGTCAACGGGCCCGCGATAAAAAAAATGGGGATCGAGAGCGGAGGGCAGCTGATTTCCAGGGGCGCGAACCCGGCGATCGGCCGGGCGCTCGGGCTGATCATCAAGAATATTGCGGGATACAAGCTGGGCCGGAACTACATGGGGACGTTCGGGTATCCGTTGTGTTTCACGCTCGCTGAAAACGAAGAGGAATGCCCGTGGGACCCGTACCACGTCGAGCACGGGTTTGCGAAGGAGGACAGCACGGTCACCGCCGGCGCCACCGTGACCTGGGGCTGGCCGCCCGCGATCTATGGCACGCCCGACAAGACCGCCGCGCAGAGCGCGCTCGAATTTCTGAGCATAGAAATCACCAAGAAGCCTTGCCTTGCCCGATTCGCCGAGCGGGGGCCGAAAGGCTTCAGAAACATGATCACGATACTGTTGGCGCCGCCGATAGCGAAATCGCTCGCCGCGGCCGGCTACACGAAGCAGAGGATTCGAGAGTACTTGTCCGAGCATGCACGGGTGCCGTTCCGGGAACTGGAATTTCTGCTGAAGTACGGGCACTCTGAGGCGTTCACGATCGCGGATGCGGTCAAGCTGGGGGTGTATCCCGAGGAATACCTCGTCAAACCGGATGAACTGGTGCGGGTGGTTCCGAGTCCGGAGACCATCCATATCGTGGTTTGCGGCGACCCGCACCGCAACCGGGCGATGGTCCTGTGGGGCGGATACGTGAACCCCGTCACGCGGAAAATGGATCTGCGGTGACGCCGAAGCCGCTCTTCGTGCTCGAGCGCCCGAGTTGACCCCGGGGGCCGTGCGAGTGGCGTTGCAAAGAAACCTTCGATTCGAAGACATGCGGGTATGAGAGAGGACCAGCGGCACCGGCAGGCTTCGGGATACGCGTTGGACAACCCACTGGAACATTGGGACGAAACCTCCCGTCGGCTGATCGCATTCGCCGGCAGAACGGCTTATGACGGGCTCGGCGCCAAAGCGGTACACGAGACGAAGCGCCGCCTGATCGATACCTTCGCCAGCGCTTTCGGCGCGTACGACGAACCCGTCTGCGTGCTCTCCCGTTCCATCGCGGCGAGATATCACGCGGATGCCGAAGCTCGCGTGTGGGGGAGCAACATTCTGACTGCCCCGGATCTTGCGGCGTTCGCGAACGGCGTCATGGTCAGGTCGCTCGATGTGAGCGACACCTATCTCGGGCGCAGCCGGGGTCATCCCAGCGACATGACTTCCGGACTGATCGCGGTCGCAGAGCTCGCGCGTGCCGACGGAAAAGCCTTGATCGAAGCCATTTCGTTGGCTTATGACGTGTATTGCAGCTTTTGCGAGCACGTGGACGTCAACGCGAAAGGTTGGGATCAGCCCGTCTATGGCGTCCTGGGGTGTGCGCTCGGCGCGGCGAAGCTGATGGGCTTGTCCCCCGGCCAGACCGGCCATGCGCTTTCTCTCGCGCTGATCCCCAACATGGCGCTTGCACAGGCGCGTCGCGGCGACCTGTCGAGCTGGAAGGGGTGTGCCGGAGCCAATGCATCGCGCAATGCCGTCTTCGCCGCGATGCTGGCGAGAGAAGGGTTCACGGGTCCCGCCGCGGCTTTCGATGGCTCGGGCGGCCTCTGGGAAGCGATCGGCCGCTCCGACTGGCCTTTGCCGGATGAGCCTCTCATCGGCAGGACGCATACGAAAAGCTTGCCGGTCTGTTATCACGGCCAGTCCGCCGTGCTTGCGGCGCTCGACCTTCGCGCGCGCGTGGATCTGCGGGAGATCGAGGAAATCAGGGTCGACGCTTACGGAGCGGCGGTATTCATGATGGGAAGCGATGCGTCGCGCTGGGCGCCTGCGACCCGGGAAACGGCAGACCACAGCCTGCCGTATTGCGTGTCCATCGCGCTGGTCGACGGCGTGGTGACGCAAGCGTCGTTTGCCGATGCGCGGCTCCGCGATCCGTCCGTTTCGGAATTGATGCGCAAGGTCGAAGTGGTCGAGGACCCGGAGCTGTCGGCACTTTATCCGGAGGGCGCGCCGGGCCGGGTGACGATCGCAATGCGTTCAGGGGAGAAGCACGTGGCGGAGGTCCGCTATCCCAGCGGACACGAGAAGAACCCGATGTCCGATGACGACATCGAACGAAAGTTCGTCAACTTGTGCGCAGGGCGGCTTGGCGCCGCGCAACGCGACCGGGCACTCGGGATGCTTTGGCAGATCGAGCGTCTGCACGATGTGCGCGGCGTTACCGCCCTGCTTGCCGGAGCGCCGGGTGAGCCGCGGGCGCGCGCTCGGCGCTGAACCGCATCCCGCCCAGGGAACCATGCAATGTAACTGAAGGAGGAACGAAATGACTCATCAACTCAGAACCTTTTTCGCGCTTTTCCTGTGCGCCGGATTCGCGACCGCGGCCCAGGCGCAGAACTATCCGGAGCGTCCGATTCGCCTGATCGTTCCATTCTCACCGGGCGGGACCAGCGACCTGGTCGGCCGTTTGGTCGCCGCCAGGCTCAGCGAGCTCGGCCAACCGGTGATCGTGGACAACCGCGGCGGGGGAGGCAGCACCCTGGGGACGGGCATTGCAGCGCGCGCGACGCCGGACGGATATACGTTGATCGTTTCCCACATCGCGCTCGCAATCAATCAAACCCTGTATTCAAAACTGCCGTACATCGCGATGAAGGATCTCGCGCCCATCTCGAAACTGGGCGTAGCGCCCTCGGCCGTGGTCGTCAACAATAAGCTGCCCGTCAGGAACCTGGCGGAGTTGATCGCGTTGGCGAAGCAGGAGCCCGGGAAGTTGAACTATGGCTCCGCGGGAGTGGGCAGCGCGGGCCATCTTTCCGTCGCGCTGCTGGAGTACGTGGCCGGGGTGAAGTTTACGCACGTGCCGTACAAGGGCGGCGGGCCGTCGGTGGCCGCGACCATCGCCGGGGAGGTGCAGCTATCGATCCCGGTTCTGGCGTCCGCAGCCTCGCTCGTGAAAGCCGGCCGGTTGAGAATGCTGGCCGTCACCAGCGCCAAACGATCGCACGCGGTTCCCGATGTGCCGACCGCGAAGGAAGCCGGCGTGCCCAATTACGTCTTCGAGACGTGGTTTGGCCTCTTCGCGCCGGCAGGTACGCCGCAATCGATCGTGACCAAGCTGAACCAGGTAACGGTCAAGGCGCTCGGCATGAAGGACGTGCGCGATCAGCTCGCCGCGCAGGGCGTTGAAGCGGACCCCTCGACGCCATCGGAGCTCGGCAGGATGCTGCGCGACGACACGGCGACCTGGGCGAAGATCATCAGGAGCGCGGGGATACCGACCAATTGAGCAGGAAAAGGCAGGAAAACCTTAGGAAGACCTTAGGGGACCACCCAGGAAGTTGACTGATTGATCCGGGGGATATGGGTCTGGGCGGTCTGTCACCCAAGGTCACACCGCTTGGCACTAACAGGAGGGAGTTCCCATGGCTTACGAAGGCATGATTGCGGAA
The DNA here is from genome assembly GCA_016192825.1 of Betaproteobacteria bacterium. Classification (GTDB taxonomy): domain Bacteria; phylum Pseudomonadota; class Gammaproteobacteria; order Burkholderiales; family SG8-41; genus SG8-41. Next base: position 22,382 of record JACPTK010000057.1, read on the forward strand.
ACCATTTCGATCACCGGCCATAACGGCGACACGATTTCGGCGTATGTCGCGCGGCCCCTGGGCGCGGGCCCGTTTCCGGGGGTTGTCCTGATC
>JACPTK010000103.1 GCA_016192825.1 Betaproteobacteria bacterium
TCACCGACAACGAGGCCGCCCGCCAGCTCAACGAAGCACGGCAGCGGCTGTTCCTATCCATCCAACGTCGATCCAAGCACGCCGCCTGAGGACTCATCTCGGCACTTCGTTCAGACTCAAACCTCTATTGGACTTGACTGGGGGACTCCAACTGCAGTGACTCGCGGCTGGGCCCGGCCTGAAGGCGGAAGGATGAGCCCAGCGGTCGGCGTGCGCGTCAGTCAACGGCGATACCCGCACGGCGCGCGCGCTCGACGAGATAGTCGCGGCCCGCGAGCATGTCGCCGAGCGAGCCGAACGCGCAGGTGTAGTGTCCCTTGAAACCCTTGCCCTCGGTCAGCCTGAACAGCTCGGCGAAATCGAAATTCCCGTCGCCGGGTTTGAGGTGGATCTCGTGGCCGTTGCGGTAGCAGTCGGCGAGCCGCACCTCGCCCACCCGCTTGAAGTCGAGCGCCTGGACGAACCCCGCCACGCCCTCCGGGACGAGGTGCGCGTGGTTGGCGGTAAAGGAAAGCTTGAACGCGGGCGAAGCGATGTCCCAGTAGTAGCGCCACTCTTCCAGAGTGTGCGCGAGGTAGCGGACCTCGGCGTCGGCCGGCTCCTTGTTGAGGTTTTCGAGCAGCACCAGCGCCTTTTTCCTCTCGGCGTGGGCGGCGACGCGCTTGAGCCGTTCCTTGCCGGCCTGCATGCGCGCCTCCTTGTCCTTGGAGAAGTGGTAGCCGGCGTGCACCACCATCCAGCCCGCGCCGAGCTTCGGGTAGATGTCCACGTAGCCCTTCAGGTATTCCGTTACCGCGCCGGCGACATGCGGAGAATACTCGGCGACGTTTACCGCCGAGTTGGTGTGCAGGCCGAGGGCGACGCCATGACGGTCGAGCAGCTTGCGCACGCCCGCGCAACGCTTCGTGTCAAAGGTGTCGAGCGCGTTCTGCCCGGTGTCGAGCTGGACGTCGATGAAGCGGACGCCGTTCTTCGCCGCCCATTCGACGCCCTGCTCGAGGCGAATCTTGCGGCCGAGGTCGACGCCAATTCGGTCGCGGAGCTTCACGCGCGCCCTCTCATCGGGTGATTCGTGACATGATGAAACGTGACGTGATAACGCGTGGCTACACGGCGCTCAGTTTTGAAATCGGCTACGCCGCATCATGTCACGCATCAACATGTCACGCCGTACCATGTCACGGTGGTCCATGTCACGCTGCTCGGGCGCTGTGTTCAGGCGGCGCGGGCCTTCGCGTTGCCGCCCGCCTGCGCCGCCTCGCCGCGCGCGAGGTGGTCCATGGCGGCCTGGACGCCGCCCTTGCGGTGCGGGACGTTCGCGAGGTCGAGCCCCATCTCGATGCCGGCGAGCGTGCCGAGCAGCATGAGGTCGTTGAAATCGCCGAGATGGCCGATGCGGAACACCTTGTCGCGCAGCTTCGTGAGGCCGGAGCCGAGCGAGAGGTTGAAACGCTCGAGCACGACGTTGCGGAACGCGATTTCGCTGTGGCCTTCCGGCATCAGCACCGCGGTGAGCGCGCTGGAGTATTCGGCGGGATTGAGGCAGAAGATCTCGAGCCCCCACGCGCGCACCGCGCGGCGGGCGGCTTCCGCGTGGCGGTCGTGGCGCCTGAATACGTTCTCCAACCCTTCCTCTTCCAGCAGCATCTTCAGCGCGACGCGCAGGCCGAAGAGCAGGTTGGTGGCGGGGGTGTAGGGGAACCAGCCGTCCTTGTTGGCGGCGATCATCTCCTCCCAGTTCCAGTAGGAGCGGGGCAGCCTTGCGGACTTCGCCGCGGCGAGCGCCTTGTCGGAGACCGCGTTGAAAGACAGGCCGGGCGGGAGCATGAGGCCCTTCTGCGAGCCGGCGACGGTGACATCCACGCCCCATTCGTCGTGGCGGTAATCCATCGAGGCGAGCGAGGAGATGGTATCCACCATCAGCAGCGCAGGGTGCTTCGCGCGGTCGATCGCCTTCCGCACTTCGCCGACGCGCGAGGTGACGCCGGTCGAGGTCTCGTTGTGCACGACGCACACGGCCTTGATGTCCTTGCCTTTGTCTTCAGCGAGCTTGGCCTCGATCGCAGCGGGATCGGCGCCGTGGCGCCAGTCGCCCGGGATGAACTCAGGCGCCAGCCCGAGCTTTTTCGCCATGTTCTGCCACAGCGTCGCAAAGTGTCCGGTCTCGACCATCAGCACCTTGTCGCCGGGCGAAAGCGCGTTCACGAGCGCCGCCTCCCAGGCCCCGGTGCCGGACGCGGGGAAAATGACCACAGCACCCTTCGTCTTGAACACGTGCTTGAGCCCGGCGAGCACCTCCTTGCTCATCTGCTGGAATTCCGGCCCGCGGTGATCCACGGTCGCGCTGTCGATCGCGCGCAGCACGCGCTCCGGGACGTTGGTGGGACCGGGGATCTGGAGAAAATGGCGGCCGCTCTGGTGCTTCATGTCTCGCCTCCGCGATAGCTGCGCTATTATAGGACGACGGCGTGATGAGTGATGGGTGATAGGTGATAAGTCTCCCGCGCCCCGCGCGGCGGCTGTTGCTCGGCTCCTATCACTTATCACCTATCACTTATCACGCAACTTTCACATGGCGGCGCGTTCCATTCCCCCGGGAGATTCCGCTCTCGCTGCCCGCCTGAGGCGCGAGGTGCGGGGCGAGGTGCTGTTCGACGCCGCCTCGCGCGGGCGCTATGCCACCGACGCCTCGATCTACCAGATCGAGCCCATCGGCGTGGTGGTGCCGCAGACCGAGGAGGGCGCGCTCGCCGCGCTGCGCATCGCGGCGGACGAGGGGGTGCCGGTGCTCGCGCGCGGCGGCGGCACCTCGCAGTGCGGCCAGACCGTCGGCGCCGCGCTCGTCATCGACCACTCGCAGCACCTGAACCAGGTCGTCGCGTTCGACCGGGACGCGCACACGGTCACCGTGCAGCCCGGCGTCGTGCTGGACCAGCTCAACGCGTACCTGCGCCCGCACGGGCTGTGGTATCCGGTGGACGTCTCGACCAGCGCGCAGGCGACGCTGGGCGGCATGGCGGGCAACAACTCGTGCGGCTCGCGCTCGATCCAGTACGGCAACATGGTGCACAACGTGCGCGCGATCGACGCCGTGCTCGCGGACGGCTCCGAATTCCACTTCGGCGCGGTGCCGGGCGACGGTGAAATCGCGGGCCCCGCCGGCTACCGCAATCTGGTGAAAAAAGTCCGCGCGATCGCCGCGCGCGAGGCGGAGGAAATCGAGCACCGCGTGCCCAGGCTCCTGCGCCGCGTCGGCGGCTACAACCTCGGCATGCTGACCGGCGCCCCGTTCAACATGGCGCATCTGCTGGTGGGGTCGGAAGGCACGCTCGCGTATTCGCGGCGCCTGCATCTCGATCTGTCGCCGCTGCCGAAGCACAAGGCGCTCGGCGTCTGCCATTTCCCGACGTTCTACAAGGCGATGGAGGCGCCGCAGCACATCGTGAAGCTCGCGCCCGCGGCCGTGGAGCTGGTGGACCGCACCATGATCGGGCTCGCGCGCGGGAATCCGGCGTTTCGCGCCACCGTCGAGCAGTCCATCCGGGGCGATCCCGATGCGATCCTGCTGGTCGAGTTCGCCGGAGACGACCGCGACGAGCAGCTGCGGAAACTCAGGCAGCTCATCGAGCTGATGGGCGACCTCGGCTTCCCGGGCGGCGTCGTCGAGATTACCGCGTCCGCGCTCCAGCGCGAGGTGTGGGAAGTGCGCAAGGCGGGGCTCAACATCATGATGTCCATGAAGGGCGACGGGAAGCCCGTGTCCTTCATCGAGGACTGCGCGGTGCCGCTCGAGCACCTCGCCGAGTACACCGACCGCCTCACGCGCGTGTTCGAGAAGCACGGCACGCGGGGTACGTGGTACGCGCACGCCTCGGTGGGGTGCCTGCACGTGCGGCCGGTGCTCGACATGCGCCGGGAAGGCGCGAAGCAGATGCGCGCCATCGCGGAGGAGGCGGCGGAACTGGTGAAGCACTACAAGGGCGTCTATTCCGGCGAGCACGGCGACGGCCTCGTGCGCTCGGAGTGGATCGAGCCTTTCTTCGGCCCGAAGCTGACGCGCGCGTTCGGCGAGATCAAGGACCTGTTCGATCCGAAGGGCTTGCTCAATCCCGGCAAGATCGTGCGGCCCGCGAAGCAGGACGACCGCGCGCTGTTCCGCTACAAGCCGGGCTACGCGACGATCCCGATAAAAACCGCGCTCGACTGGTCGGAGCACGAAACCGGGGCGAGGGACCGGGGGGGAGGCTTCGCGAAGGCCGCGGAGATGTGCAACAACAACGGCCACTGCCGCAAGTTCGACGCCGGCACCATGTGCCCGTCGTACCGCGTGACGCGCGAGGAGCAGCACCTCACGCGCGGGCGCGCCAACACGCTGCGGCTCGCGCTCTCGGGGCAGCTCGGACCGGACGCGCTTGCTTCCGACGAGCTTTACGCCACGTTCGACCTGTGCGTCTCGTGCAAGGGCTGCAGGCGGGAATGCCCGACCGGCGTGGACATGGCGAAGATGAAGGTGGAGTTCCTGCACCACTATCGCAAGCGCCGCGGCCTCCCGCTCAGGGACCGGCTGGTCGCGTACCTGCCCCGGTATGCCCCTCTCGCCTCGCGCTTTTCGCCGCTCGCGAACGCGCTGCAGGGCGCGCTCAAGGGATTGCTCGGCTTCTCGCCGCACCGCTCGCTGCCGAGGTGGCGCGCCGACGCCTTCCTGGGCCTGCGGGCGGCGCGCATGGACGGCCCCGCCGCAAGCAAGGGCCCGGGCGCGGCGCGCGAAGTCGTGCTGTTCGCCGACACCTTCAACAATTACTACGAGCCGGAAAATCTGCGCGCGGCAACGCGGGTGCTGGAAGCCGCCGGCTATTACGTGCGCCCGGCACGGGCCGCGGACGGCGGCCGGCCGCTGTGTTGCGGGCGCACTTTTCTCGCCGCAGGGCTGGTGGACGAGGCGCGGCGCGAAGCGCGCCGCGTGATCGAGTCGCTTGGCCCGCACGTCGAGCGCGGCGTGCCGGTGGTGGGCCTGGAGCCCTCCTGCGTGCTGGGGCTGCGCGACGAGTTCCTGTCCATGCTGCCGGGCGCGGAGAGCAGCGCGCTCGCGATGAACGCGTTTCTTTTCGAGGAATTCCTCGCGCGCGAGCACGCGGCGGGGCGGCTCGATCTTGCGCTGCGGCCGCTGCGCGAGAAAAAGGCGCTGCTGCACGGCCATTGCCACCAGAAGGCCTTTGCCGTGATGCCCGACGTCGAGCGCGCGCTCAGGCTCGTTCCCGGACTCCAGGTCGAGACCGTGGAATCGAGCTGCTGCGGCATGGCGGGCAGCTTCGGCTACGAAGCGGCGCACTACGGCGTCTCGATGAAGATGGCGGAGCTGTCGCTGCTGCCGAAGGTGCGGGCGGCGAAAGCCGACGAGATTGTCGTTGCCGACGGCACCAGCTGCCGCCATCAAGTCCGCGATGGCGCGGGACGCCCCGCGGTTCACGTGGCCCAGGTGCTTCGGGCCGCACTGGCCTAACAGCCGGCTGCTCGCGGATCGGCCCCAAAGCCGAGTTACGAAGTGCGGGCGGCCATTGTGCGTGGCGCGATGCGGGTGAAGTTTTGTTAATCGTGTAAATCCTGTCCATTTCTTGTTTCTAGACGAGCCCTGCCGAAATGGCCAAGCCGAGGCCCATCACCCATCACCCATCGCCCATAACGGGCGGAGCCGGGGGCGTTGCCCTGATCCTGAAGGCGCTCGAGTTCGCCGCGCACAAGCACCGCGACCAGCGGCGCAAGGACCGGCGCGCCTCACCCTACATCAACCACCCGATCCAGCTCGCCAACGTCCTGTGGCAGGAAGGCGGCGTGAGCGATCCCGCGGCGGTCGCGGCAGCGCTCCTGCACGACACCATCGAGGACACCGAGACCACGTGGCAGGAGCTGCGCGGCGAGTTCGGCGACGAGATCGCCGGCGTGGTGCTGGAGGTGACCGACGTGAAGTGGCTGAAGAAGACCGTGCGCAAGCGGCTGCAGGTGGCCAAGGCGAGGCATGCCAGCGAGCGGGCCCGTCTCGTCAAGCTCGCCGACAAGATCTGCAACCTGCGCGACGTCGCCGCCCACCCGCCGGCAAAATGGGATCTCGCCCGCCGGCGGGAGTACTTCGAATGGGCAAAGGAAGTCGTGGACCAGCTGCGCGGCACTCACCCGGAGCTCGAGCGCAGGTTCGACGAGATCTACGCGCTCAAGCCCTGAGGGGCACGCGGGCGCCGGCGGTTACCGCGGTTCCAGGTTCGCTTCCTTCGCGAGCTTGCGCCACTAGCAGCCTGTCGGACTTGGCATTCCGACAGGCTGCTCACAGCAAAACCGCCTGCGAATTATTCGCCGTCAGCAGCCATCGAATCCGGCGCCGCGTCGGACTGCGTCATCGGCTCGGCGCTGGCCAGGCGCTGGCGCTCGTCGCGGTCTCCTCCAGGGCCGCGATCCCAACCGGCATGGCGAGCATCAAGGCGATGAATACAGAATGTTGCGGACGAATCGGGCGCGCAAGGTGTCGTTGCTTTGCGACAACGGGAAGGAGAAAGTGGCGCGCGAGCACGGTATCCGCGCCGCGTAGCGCGGATGCGGCCGCGGTACCTGCTCGCGTGACGGACGGCGCGAAGCGCGGTCAGTTGACGCGGTGTTCGAACTGCGCCTCGACCGACTGCGCGGCGCCCGGCTTGCGGATTCGCACCGTGATCCGGTAGGGTGTCCGGCCGCTCATCCGGAAATAGTTGCCGTAGCCGCCGGCGCCCCGTATGGCAATCGGTTCCAGCACGTTCGACTCGCTGGACACGCCAACCTGCTCGACCTTTGCGTCAACCCGCGCGCCGGCGACTGGGGCGTTGGTCGCACTGTCGAATATCGAAATGTTCAGGTGGTGATATCCGGAGCCGCGCGGCACCCCGCCATGCATGGAGGCTTCGGGCGAGCCCTTCGGATAGCCGCGCAGCGTTTCAGCGGACATCAGTCCCAGGTAGATGTCCATTCCGCCGACGCTCCTGAAGTTGGCGTCCGCCTTCGCCCGCGCCGGCGGCTGGGTCGCGCCGCCGGCCGGTGCACCTTTCGCGGCCGCGCCCACCGGGTTGATCATGTAGACGATCGCGCTGCGGAATTCCGGGTCGGTCAGTTCCGCCTTGCCGCCCCGGGGCGGCATGCCATCATGTCCGCGGATCGCCCTGTGCACCGCCTGGTCGAGGCCCTGCTTGAGCCTCGGTATCCACGCATCGCGGTCACCGATCCGCGGCGCGCCGTTCTTGCCCGTTTCGTGGCAGGCGGCGCAAATCGACTTGACGATCTGCTCGCCGCTGCGCTCGCCGGCCTGCGCGCCCGCGTCCCGCCATGGCGCCGCCGAACCTGCGGCCACCATTAACGCTACCGCCAAAACCCCGGTAACCCGCGCCCCGCACGGCGTCATCCGCCGCTTCCCGCGTGCTTGGTTCGTCATCGCGCTTCTCCGTCTTCGGCCGGTAAACGGGCCTTATCCTACAACGATGCTAGCAGACTCCCGGTTGACCCCCCGCATATTGACCTGGGTCAGTACCCGGCCGGCCGCCGCAGTTGCAAGGATACTATGGCGCGCCCGCTCCGACGCGAGCCGGAGCCGGCAACCTCCTGAATTCCAGGGCGCGGGCTCATCGCCGGGGCGCGTGAGACCATGCTAGCAGCCTGTCGGACTTTGATGGTCCGACAGGCTGCTAAAAGCAAGATCGCCCCACTTTTTTTGAATAACGCTTAACTCCACGGCCGTTTCACCTCGGGAAACGCGTACGGATGGTGTTTCGGCAGGTTTTTGATGGCACTTTCGCATTTTTATCCGGGGCGATTTTGCCTAAGGAGCATGTCGGACCCAGGTCCGACATGCTCCTAGCGCGCCGCGCCGAGCCGCCCGACGAGCGGCAGCTTGACTGCCGGCGAAAACGGGTCCACGCCGAAGGTCAGCCCGAGGAGATTGAGCTCGAGACCCTCGACGCCGCTTGCCGTGACGCCAAGCAGGCCGAACAGCGACAGTTGCAGGCCGCTGCCGCTCGGGGCGGTCGCCACCAGACGATCGCCGAGGTAGTCCTTGCCGATCGCCGTGGGGGGCAAGTCCACCTCGAGCTCGGGCACCGCGCGGGAGATCCAGGCGGTGAAGGTGTTGGAGTTCGGCCCGGGCCACATCGTGTACTTCCCGGCGTAGGGATAGTCGCGCGCGGCCTTGTCGATGCGGTCGATCAGCGCGTCCACGCCGCGTCCGCGCATTTCGGCAATCAGCTCCGGCGCGTTGCCGTACCAGCGCGCGTCCGGCGCTCGGCTGCGGATCACGACCGCCGAATCGCTCGAGCGCAGGCGCCAGCCCATGACTTCGTAGATGGTGTAGGCCGGCGCGCCGGTGCGCTTGATCGCGACCCAGGTGTGGACGCCGAAATACCCGCGCCAGCCCCAGGTCCGGGCGGCGTAAACCTGTACCACGGCCTCCCGCGTCGTTGCCGCATCGGGTGCGAGGCCGACCGGCGCGTGGCTCGCCGTGCGCCAGTCCCTCATCGACGCGCTGGAGAACAATGCAAACATGACAGCTCCTGAAATCAGGAAAAGAGACAGCAGCTGAATGATTCGGCGCACAGGCATGACGATGCGGCGACGCAGTGATGAAGTGACGAGGTGACGAAAAGCGCGCCGGTCCCCGTCAATTCGTCACTTTCCAAGCCCTTCGGCCTTCATGGCCTTCTTGACGGCGGGACGCTCGGCGATTCGCGCCATGTAGGCCTTGATGTTCGGCCAGCTCGACACGTCGATCTTGTGGAAATTCGTCCAGTTCAGCACGGTGAAGAGATAGGCATCCGCGATGCCGAACTCGCCCATGAGACAGGGGTTGCTGGCGAGCGCTTTCTCCAGGTAGTCAAAGCGCCTGCCGACGGTCTCGAGCTGTGCTTCGCGCCACTCCGGCGTCATCTTCGAATTGAAAAACGCGCCGAGCGATTTGTGAATCTCGGTGGCGGTGAAGTTGAGCCACTCCATCAGGCGATAGCGCTCCATCGTGCGCGGCTTCGGCGCGAGACCCCGGCGCGGCTTCTGGTCGGCGAGGTACTGGAGAATCGCGCCGACCTCGGTGAGGACCCCGCCGTCATCGAGCCTGAGCGCTGGCACGTAGCCCTTGGGGTTCACCGCGAGGTAATCCTCCCCGCCCTCGGTCTTCTTCGCCGCGAGGTCGACCCGGTCGAGATCGAACTTGTATTTCGCCTCGCGCAGAACGATATGGACCGCCATGGAGCAGGCGCCGGGATAGTAGTAGAGCTTCATGGGGTTCCTTCGAATCAAGGTGACGAGGTGATGCAGTGACGAGTGCCAAGCCATAGTATCGCATTGGGCTTCTCGCCGGAATTCTGCAAGTAACGGCAGAAAACCGGAATTAGACCAAGTCCACGCCCGCAAGTTCTTGCGCTGCGTATCGAACGTCGCCGCGTCACCGCGTCACTTCGTCACCCGGTTCCTTGACTTCGGTGCTTGACAATCCATATCGTGGTCCAATAGCCTGACTGCGGCAGGAAAAAAAAGCAATTCCCACCGGAGGATGGACCAACCCACCGCCCTGCGCGGAGCGACCGTGCCCGCGTCCGCACAAAGCCCTTGGCTGCTCGAAGTCGAGGATCTGCACGTTCATTTCGTGACCACGCGCGGCGTGGTGCGCGCGGTGGAAGGCATTTCCTACAAGGTGCGGCCGGGCGAGACGGTCGCGCTCGTCGGCGAATCGGGCTGCGGCAAGTCGGTGTCCGCGCTCGCCATCATGCGGCTGCTGGCGCGTCCCGCCGGACGCATCGTCGCGGGCCGCATCCTGTTCCAGGGCCGTAATCTGCTCGACCTGCCGGAAGACGAGATGCGCGAGATCCGCGGCCGCGACATCGCGATGATCTTCCAGGAGCCGATGACTTCGTTGAACCCGGTGCTCACCATCGGTTTCCAGATCATGGAGCCGCTGCTGATCCACCTCAACCTGACCGAGGAGGCCGCGCGCGCGCGCGCCGTGGAGCTCCTGAAGATGGTCGGCATCCCCGATCCCGAGCGGCGGCTCGACCAGTATCCGCACCAGTTTTCCGGGGGCATGCGCCAGCGCGTGATGATCGCGATTGCGCTCTCGTGCAATCCCAGGCTGATCATCGCCGACGAGCCGACCACCGCGCTCGACGTCACGATCCAGGCGCAGATCCTCAAGCTCATGAAGGATCTCTCGCGCGATCTCGGCATCGCGATGGTGATCATCACTCACAACCTCGGCATCGTCGCGCGCTACGCCAACCGGGTGAACGTGATGTATGCGGCGCGGCTCGCGGAGCAAGGCAGCGCCGCCGACGTGTTCGCGAAGCCCCTGCATCCCTACACCGCAGGGCTGCTGCGCTCGGTGCCGCGGCTCGACCAGCCGCGCGGCCTGAAGCTCGAGACGATCGAGGGCCTGCCGCCCAACCTGCTCGACCCGCCGCCCGGCTGCCGGTTCGCCCCACGCTGCCTGGCGCGACAGGACGCGTGCGTCGCGCAGGTGCCCGAGATCGTCCAGGTCGAGCCGCACCGCTATTCGGCGTGCATTCGCGCGCGGGAAATGGCGCAAGTGGGGCCGGCCGGCCTCCAGCTGCAGAGCGCGAACCCGCAGCCGCCGGTGCGCAAGGCCCTCGACAAGGCGCAGCCGCTCATGAAGGTGCACGACCTCAAGACCTACTTCGAGGTCGGCGCCGGCGTCAGGCTGTTCAAAAGTGCCCATCTCGAGGTCCGTGCGGTGGACGGGCTGTCCTTCGAAGTCTTCCGCGGCGAGACGGTGGGGCTGGTGGGGGAGTCCGGCTGCGGCAAGACCACGGTCGGGCGCACGCTCTTGAGGCTCGAGGAGGCGACCGCCGGCGAGATGGTGTTCGAGGGCGCCAACGTCACGCGCGCCGGCGGACAGCAGCTCAAGGACTATCGCCGCAAGATCCAGGTCATCTTCCAGGACCCGTTCAGCTCGTTGAATCCCCGCATGACCATCGGCCAGATCATCGCCGAGCCGATGCGGGTGTACCGGCTCGTCGCCGACCGCGGGGCGGCGCGCGCGCGGGTGGCGGAGCTGCTCACGCAGGTGGGACTCTTCGAATACATGGCCGAGCGCTATCCGCACGAGCTCTCGGGCGGGCAGCGCCAGCGGGTGGGGATCGCGCGCGCGCTCGCGATGCAGCCCAGCTTCATCGTGTGCGACGAGCCGGTCTCCGCGCTCGACGTTTCGATCCAGGCCCAGATCATCAACCTGCTGGAAGAGCTGCAGGCGAAATTCAAGCTCACGTTCCTGTTCATCGCGCACGACCTCGCCGTGGTGCGCCACATCTCCGACCGCGTGATCGTGATGTATCTCGGGCGGGTGATGGAGGTCGCCGACCGGGACACGCTCTACGCCGAGCCGCTGCACCCCTACACCAAGGCCCTGCTCGATGCGGTGCCGATTCCGGATCCCGAAATAGAAGCGAAGCGCGAGCATCGCGTGCTGGGGGGCGAGGTCCCGAGCCCCCTCAATCCGCCGCAGGGCTGCGTGTTCCATACCCGGTGCCCACTGGCGAGCGAAGAGTGTAAGATGGCCATCCCCGAGCTGCGCGAAGTCCGGCCGCGGCATTTCGCGGCCTGCATCAAAGTCTAGTAGCCGTGAAACGCGAATCGTGAAACCTGAAACGTGGTCGCACAAAGACGGTTCGTCCATTCGCCAATCACTAGCAAAGGAGGAGGAAAAATGAAACGTTTGTCTGTGTTGTTGATGGTGGCCGCGACGCTCGCCGTCTCGGCGGGTGGCGCTTATGCACAGAAGCGCGGTGGGGAGCTGAGATTCGCGGTGAGCGCGGAGCCGCCGGACTACGATTGCCACGCGGCAACGTCCTTCGCCTTCATCCATCCAGTCCGGCCGCACTACAACACGCTGCTGAAATTCGACGAGCCGAAGTATCCGGCGGTGAAGGGCGACCTCGCCGAATCGTGGACGGTGTCGAAGGACGGGCTCACCTACACCTTCAAGCTGAGACGCGGCGTCAAGTTCCACGACGGCTCGCCTTTCAGCTCGGCCGACGTCAAGGCGACCTATGAGCGCATCGCCAATCCGCCCGAAGGGGTGCGGTCGATCCGCAAGGCGGCGTACGCCGACATCGCCGCCATCGAGACGCCGGACGCGAACACGGTGGTGTTCAGGCTCAAGCAGCCGAACGCGTCCATGCTCACGAACTTCGCGAGCCCCTGGGACTGCATCTACAGCGCGGCGAAGCTCAAGGAGGACCCGAAGTTTCCTCTCAGGAACGTTCTCGGCACCGGTCCCTTCCGGTTCGTCGAGCACGCCGCCGGCTCGCACTGGGTGGGCAGGCGCTTCGAGGACTATCACGTGAAGGGCAGGCCTTATCTCGACGGCTTCCGCGCCATCTTCATCCGCGACACGTCGGCGCGGGTGACCGCGTTGCAGGCGGGTGAGGTGCTGGCCGAGTTCCGCGGCCAGTCGCCAGCCGACCGGGACAAGCTGGTGAAGGCGCTCGGTGACAAGATCGAGGTGCATGAAAGCCCATGGGTCTGCAGCCTGGTGGTGACCTTCAATACGGAGAGGAAGCCATTCGACGATGCGCGGGTGCGCCGGGCGCTCTCCATTGCCGTCGACCGGTGGCAGGGCGCGAAAGCGCTGTCCAAGATCGCGATCGTGCGGCACGTCGGCGGCCTGCTGCGTCCGGGCTACGAGCTGGCGGCCGCCGAGAAGGATCTCGTGCAGTATCCGGGTTACGGCAGGGACATCAAGAAGTCGCGCGCGGAGGCGCGGCGCCTGCTGAAGGAAGCGGGTGTCCCGAATCTCAAGTTCAAGCTCCTGAACCGCAACGTCCCGATGCCGTACACGCACGTCGGCGTGTTCGTGATCGACCAGTGGCGGCAGATCGGGGTGCAGGTGGAGCACGAGCTGCCGGAGACCAGGGCCTACATTTCGAACCTGCGGGGCGGCAACTACGACGCGGGGATGGACTTCAACTGCGACGCCGTGGACGACCCCAACCTGCAGCTGGCGAAGTACATCTCGGCCGACAGGTCGCCGATCAATTACGGCCGCTACAACGACCGCAAGCTCGACGCGTTGTACGACCAGCAGAAGGGGGAGCTCAACCCGGCCAAGCGGGCCGCCATTCTGCGCGAGTTCGAGCGGCACGCTCTCAACGAGGGCTACACCTTCCCGACCATCTGGTGGCACCGGATCATCGTCCACTGGAAGGAGATGAAGGGCTGGTACATGTCGCCGAGCCACTACATCAACCAGGACCTGCAGGACGTCTGGCTCGACCGGTAGGGCGACGTGACGAAGTGAAGCGGTGACGAAGTGACGGGTGATGAAGTGACGGCGCGCGCGGCGGCCCACGGGTCGCCGCGCCTGCGTTGAGCGCAGCCGGCACGCCGGCCGGGAGTCAGCGGTCACGAGTCACGCTGTATCAAGTGATGCTGCGCTACACCATCCATCGCATCCTGCTGATGATCCCGACATTGCTCGGGGTCGCGGTGCTGGTGTTCGTGTTGCTGCGGCTGATGCCCGGCGACATCGTCGAACTGCGCTTTCTGGCCGAGGGCGGCCAGGTCAGCCCGGAAGTGATCGCCGCGGAGCGCACGCGGCTCGGGCTCGACAAGCCGATGTGGCGGCAGTTCGGCGACTGGATGACGGGGATTTTCGTCGGCGACTTCGGCATCTCGATGTGGACCGGCCGGCCGGTGGTGGACGAAATCGCCTCGCGCCTCGAGCTCTCGATGCAGGTCGCCCTCATGGCGACCGTTTTCGCCATCGTCCTGGCGATCCCGCTCGGCACGCTGTCGGCTCTCTACAAGGACAGCTGGATCGACCAGGTCATCCGTCTCTTCGCGATCGCGGGGCTCGCGGTGCCATCCTTCTGGCTGGGTATGGTCATCATCCTGGTGCTGCTGTTGAACTTCAACTGGATTCCGCCGCTCACTTACACGCCGATCTACGAGGACCCGTGGACGAACCTCTCCCAGCTCATCTGGCCGGCGATCGCGGTGGGGTATCGCTATTCCGCGGTGGCGACCCGCATGATGCGTTCCACCATCCTCGATGTCCTGCAGGAGGATTACATCCGCACTGCGCGCGCGAAAGGCGTGTTCGAGCGGCTGGTGGTGGCGCGCCACGCCATGCGCAATGCCATGCTGCCGGTGGTGACCGTGATCGGCCTCGAGTTCGCCTTCCTGATCGGCGGCCTGGTCGTGACCGAGCAGGTGTTCAATCTGAACGGCATCGGCAAGCTGTTCGTGGAGACCGTCACGCGCGCCGACTACACCATGGTGCAGGCGCTGGTGATGCTGGTCGCGACCTTCTTCATCCTTGTCAATTTCGTGGTCGATCTGCTCTACGCAGCGCTCGACCCGCGCATCCGCTACCGCTGAGCGAAACGTGAAAGGCAGGCTCCAGGATATCCGCGCAAGCCGCCGTTCCGGATCCTCCGGGGCGGGAAGCGGCTTCGGCACGAACGCCTTTCACGTTTCGCTTAGTGGAGAGCTTCATGTCAATGGCGGCATCCGGAAGCGGAGGACGTGATGTCGACCGCAACCACCGCGATTACGTATAAGGTTCCAAAGCGCCGCCATCCGGTGATCCAGTTCACGATGACCCAGCCCCTGGGCGCGGCGGGGCTGGTGGTCATCGTCATCATGGCCATCGCCGGTTTCTTCGCCCATATCGTAGCGCCCCACGATCCGCTGGATCTCGATTTCGGCGCCATGCTTGCTCCGCCCTCCTGGGAGCACTGGATGGGCACCGACGCCTTCGGGCGCGACGTCTTCTCGCGCATTATCTATGGCGCGCGCACGGCGCTTGCAGTGGGCTTCCTGGCATCGCTGGCGGGCTCGGGCCTCGGCGCCGTGATCGGCGTGGCTTCGGCCTATTTTGGCGGCCGCATCGACATGCTGATCCAGCGCTTTATGGACATTCTGCTGGCCTTCCCGATCATCGTGCTCGCGCTGGCGGTGGTCGCGGTGCTGGGCAAGTGGCCCGTCGGCGGGCTGGACGTGAATCTCATCATCGCCATCGCCATCCCCATGGTGCCCAAGGTCGCGCGCGTGGTCCGCTCCTCGGCGCTGGCGATCCGCGAGATGCCCTATATCGACGCCGCGCGCGCCGCCGGCTACGGCCATATGCGCATCATCTTCCGGCACATCACGCCCAACGTCGTCGCGCCCTTCCTCATCATGTTCACGGCGTTCATCGCCCAGGCCATCCTGCTGGAGGCTTCCCTCTCCTTCCTCGGCCTCGGCGTCACCGAGCCGACGGCCGCCTGGGGGCTGATGCTCTCCGGCGCGTCGCAGGAGTTCTACGTGCAGGCGCCGTGGATGATCATCTTCCCGGGGCTCGCCATCAGCCTCGCGGTGTTCGCCTTCAACCTCTTCGGGGATTCGCTGCGGGACTGGCTGGATCCGAAGATCAAGCTTTGACCGGCGTCGCAGATAGGGCGTCTCGGATAAAACGTCTCGGCACGAGCGCCCCTTTGTCCTTGGGTTAGGAAGTTCTGTCGGAGATTGGTCATCGGTGGCCGCCTCTTGCGAGCAGACACCGTGGACTGCCCTCCAGCGACACGGGTGCCAGGCATCCTTCAGGGCCAAAGCTGCCGGCTGGCGAGGCGGGCGCCTTCGGCGAGCGCCGCGAACTTCAGGTAGGCCACGCTCGGGTGCGTGTCGTTGAACCGCGTGGCGGAGGCGGCGAATCCGCAGTCGGCGCCGGCGAGGACGTTCTCGCGACCGACGAGCCTGGCGACCCGGACGATGCGCTCGGCGATCAACTCCGGGTGCTCCACCAGGTTGGTGGTGTGGCTGATGACCCCGGGAATGAGGATCTTGCCGTCGGGCGGACGGTGCTTCTCGAACACGTGGTACTCGTGCTCGTGCCGGGGATTGGCCATTTCGAAGGAGTAGGCGCCGGCATTGATCTTGAACAGGATGTCGACGATGTCCTTCAGCTCCATGTCGTGCAGGCGGGGACCGACGTCGATGCTGTAGCAGGTGTGGAAGCGCACCTTTTCGGGCGGGATGCCGCGCAGCGAGTAGTTGATCGCCTCGACGCGCCGCTCCGCCCACTTACGGCAGTCCGCCACGGAGAGGCCGGGGTTCATCATGTAGTAGGTGACCAGCCGCGGGTCGTCGATCTGGAGCACGAAACCGGCGTTGATGATGGCGCGGTATTCCTCGCGCAGGGCGTTGCTCAGGGCCTCCTCGTATTCTTCGCCGGTCTTGTAATAGGCGTTCGGGTAGCTGGCGTAGATGTACGAGGACGCGATGGCCGGCACGAATATCTCCTCGTGGCGCTGACCCTTCACCGCGACCTTCAGGTTCTCGATGTCGGCCTTGACCATCGCCTGGCCCTTGTAGCTGATCGGGCCGGAGCAGACCTCGATGCCGCTCTTGTTGCGGTCGTTGCCGCGGCCGCCGGCCCATTCCGCGATCTTCTCGGCCCAGGCATAGTAGTCCGGAAACGCCGTGAACTCGCGCCCCCTGGAGCGGGGGTTCTCCTGTCCCGGCTTGGGCGGCCGGCGCTCGAAGCCGTTGAAGCGCTCCATGACGTAGCGGTAGAAGCTCGCCTTGCTCTGCTCCCCATCGGCGACGATGTCGATGCCGGCCGCGCACTGCCTGCGCACGACGTCGGTCACCGCCTCGCGCACCAGTTTCGCGAAGACCTCCTTGTCGTACGGCTGCCCTTGGTCCTGGGCACGCAGGAGCGGAATGAGGGCGTCGGGCCGGGCGAGACTCCCGACATGCGTGGTCAGAATGCGATCCGTGCTTCGCTTCATCATCTCTCCCCAGGTAGTGGACGGTGCCTGCGGCACCGCGGGGCACGCCGGGTCGCCGCTGGTGGTGTCGAGTTACGTCTCTCTTGCGTAGCGCCTCACCTTCGCCTCGTCCACTTCGATACCCAACCCCGGACCGGTTGGCACGTTGATGTGGCCGCTGGCGAAAACGTGCGGAACCCTGAGGATGTCATCGGTGAGGTACTGGCTGGAGAAGCCCACGCCCCAGTCCACGGCGGGCAGCGCCGCGGCCAGATGGAGCATCGCGCCGGTCGAGATGCCGGTTTCCGCCATCTTGGAGGCGAGATTGACCTTCAGGCCGAGCCGCTCGCACAGCAGCGCCGCCTCCAGCACCGGCCGCATGCCGCCGAGCTTGATGGTCTTCAAGCTGAAACCGCTCGCCGCGCTGGCTTCGTGATGGCGTTTCAGATCCTCGATTGAATGCAGACCCTCGTCGCAGCCGACCGGCACGCGGCTCGCGCGCGCGACCCTCGCCATGCCCTCGATGTCGTGGCCCGCTACCGGCTGCTCGAAGAAGGCGAGCGACGTATCCGCGACCGCGCGCGCGTAGGTGATCGCCTGCTCCGGCGTCCAGCCCTGGTTGGCGTCGGCGCCGACGAGGAGGCCGCCGTTGCCGTTGAGCGCCTCGCAGATCCTGCGGGTGCGCTCCGCGTCCTCCAGCGGGTCGGCGACGCCGACCTTGATCTTGAACGCGACGTGGCCCTCCGCCCGGGCGCGCTGCGCGTCCTCGACGTCGGCGGCCGCGCCCTTGCCGGTGCCGACCATGCGCAGGATCGCCACCCGGTTGCGCCGCTTGCCGCCCAGCAACTCGTGAACGGGCTTGCCCCGGGCGCGGCCGAGCGCATCGTGCAGCGCGATCTCGATCACCGACTTGGCGGAGTTGTTGCCGTAGAGAAAATTGCCGGCGCGGGCCATCACCGCCGCGATGTCCTCCAGCGGCATGCCTTCGAGCTTGGGCGCGAGGTAGCGTATCGCCGCCGCCATGCTCGCCACGGTCTCGCCGGTCATGGTGGGGGCGGCGGCGGCCCCGCCCCAGCCCACGACGCCGTCGCCGGCTTCAAGGCGCACCAGGATATTCTCGGCGCTCCTGACCTCCTCGAACGCCATCTTGAGCGGCTTCACCATCGGCAGGCTGACCGCCAGGGTCTCGATGCGCTTGATCTTCATCAAAGCTTGCCGATGGTCTTGATCACGGCCGCCGTCCGCCGGTAATCGGCGTCGAAGAACTTCTTGAACTCCGCCGTATCGCGATAATCCGGCACCACTCGAACCTTCTCCAGCGCCTGCTTGAAGGACGGGTCGGCCGCCGCCTTGGCGATCAGCGCGCGCATCTTGTTGAAGACCGGCTCCGGCACGCCCGCCGTCGTGAACAGCCCCACCCACAGGTAGGCCTCGATGTTGACGCCCTGGGACTTGAAGGTCGGAACGTCCGGCAGCGCGGGATGCGGCTTGACGCCGTAGCTCGCGATCGCGCGCAGCTTGCCCGACTGGACGTACGGGTAGATGGCCGCCGGACCGCCGCCGCTCAGCTGCGCGTGACCGCCCAGCACCGCCGTAATGGCGGGGCCGCCGCCGGTCGTGGGCAGGTGGCGCATCCTGGTCTTGGTCGCGTCCAGGAACATCGCGGTGGGCGTGTGCGTGATGCCGTAGGGGCCGGAGGACGAGAAGATGATGTCGTTTGGCCTCGACCTGGCGAGCGCAATCAGCTGCTTGACGGTCTTCACCGGCATCGAAGGATGCACGAACATGATCAACGGATCGGCCGAGAGCAGCGCGATCAGCGCGATCTGGTCGAGCGAGAAGGGGGACTTGACGCCGTAGAGCTTGTCCTTCTCGATCACCAGGTAGATGTTCGGCACCGTCACCAGGATGTTGTAGCCGTCCGGTTTCTGGTTCGCCACGTAGGCGGTGCCGACCGCGCCCGTGCCGCCCGACCGGTTGACGATCGGCGCCGGCTGCCCGGTGAGCTTCTCGAGCACCGCGGACAGCGGTTGGGCGTGGATCTGGTTCATCCCCCCCGGCGGGTTGGGCACGGTGATGTTGATCGCGCGCGTCGGATAGTCCTGGGCGTAGGCTCCCGCCGCGGCCAGCGAAAGCGCAAGCGCTGCTGCAATTCCGGTGAACATGGCTTCCCTCCTCGTGATGGCGCGGCTTCACACAGCCGCTATGGTCCTGCCCGTGGAAACTTAACTGACGCCGGGATCGTTGGCAAGGCGCCAATCTCATGGCGCGCAGCGCTGTACTTCGTCCCTCCCCCTTGACGGGGGAGGGAGCAGAGGGTGGGGGTCGCTTCTTTCATCGCGTGTCCCCCGGATTGCCGGGGACGAGGCAGAGCGACTGGCTCACGCGAAGGCGTCGGCCAGGAGTTTGTCGGGCTTGGGGCCGACAAACTCCTGATGCAAAACCGCCTGCGCAAAAACGGAGGAAAACGGCTGTAAAAGCCTTATCTTCAGCCTGCGCGCGTGCCCGTTGGAGGCCAGGAAGGGTCGTCGTCCCGAATTTCATTTGAAATTCGCAGGCGGTTTTGCTGTTAGCAGCCTGTCGGATTGCCAAGTCCGACAGGCTGCTAGGTCCTTGAAGTCGGCGACCGAGATCGAGTTCTCGAAATGGGTGCGGCGCTACCCGGTCACCAGCCTCGATGGATCGCCCGCCCATCCCTTGGCCTTGAGATAGGGCGCCACTGCCCGCGTAACCCCGCCCTGCATGTCCACCACGGTGCCGTAGAGGTCGAACATGCAGATGCTGACCTCGCGCCTGATCGTATCGAGTGCGCTCATGCGTCCTTCTCCGGGGACGGCGCCGGCCGGGCCGCCCAGCGCATTGTAGAATACCGGCCGCGCTGATGAAGCGTGACTGGTGACTGGTGACTCGTGACTGGTGTTCCGGAAATACATGTCAGCCGCGACGGCGTGATCGCCACGGTCGCGATCAGCAATCCGGAGAAGCTCAACGCGCTGACAGTCTCGATGTGGCAGGCGCTCGCGCGCGCGATGGCCGCGCTGTCGGCCGACGAAGCCTTGCGCTGCGTGGTGCTGCGCGGGGCGGGGATCGAAGCGTTCGCGGCCGGGGCCGACATCGCCGAGTTCGCGACGGCGCGCGACAACGCGGAGCAGGGCAGGCGCTATCACCGCGAGTACGTCCATGGCGCGCTCAAGGCCGTGGGCGAATGCCGGCACCCGACGGTCGCGATGATCCACGGCCCGTGCGCGGGCGGCGGGCTCGAAATCGCGTGCATGTGCGACCTGAGGATAGCGGGCGAATCGGGGCGCTTCGGCGTGCCGATCAATCGCCTCGGCTTTCCGATTGCCTATGACGAGCTTGCGGCGGTGCTGCCGCTTACGGGCCGCGCGGTGGCGCTGGAGATCCTGGTCGAGGGGCGCATGTGGGAGGCGAAAGAGGCGTTCGAAAAAGGCCTGCTCACGCGGGTCGTGCCCGACGCCCGGCTCGAGGAAGAGGCCTATGCGTGCGCGCGCCGTATCGCGGACGGCGCGCCGCTGGCGAACCGCTGGCACAAGCGGTTCGTGCGGCGGCTCGCGCCGCAACCCGCGCCGCTCACGGAGGCCGAGATCGACGAGAACTTCGCCTACTTCGCCACCGAGGACTACCGCATCGGCATGGAAGCGTTCGCGAAGAAACAGAAGCCCCGCTTCAAGGGGAGATAATGCGTGACATGATGATTCGTGACATGGCAGTGCGTGACGTGATGCGGCGTGACATGGTAATGCGTGGTTACGTGCTCGCAGCATCAAGTCACGCCTGATCACGTCACGGCGTTCCATGTCACGCTTCACCAAGTCACGAATCTCTTAGAAAGAACGCATGGCCGGACCGCTGTCCCACATTCGTGCCCTCGACCTCTCGCGCGTGCTCGCGGGGCCGTGGTGCGGGCAGAACCTCGCCGACCTCGGCGCCGAGGTGATCAAAATCGAGCGGCCGAAAACCGGTGACGACTCGCGCGCGTTCGGCCCGCCGTGGCTCAAGGACGCGAGCGGCGGCGAAACGAAGGAATCCGCCTACTTCGCGTCCGCCAACCGCGGCAAGAAATCCGTCACCGTCAATCTCTCGAAGCCCGAGGGGCAGGAGCTCGTGCGCGAGCTCGCGCGGCAGTCCGACGTGCTGATCGAGAACTACAAGGTCGGCGATCTCGCGCGCTACGGGCTC
Source organism: Betaproteobacteria bacterium (assembly GCA_016192825.1). Lineage (GTDB taxonomy): Bacteria > Pseudomonadota > Gammaproteobacteria > Burkholderiales > SG8-41 > SG8-41. The sequence continues at coordinate 20,964 of JACPTK010000103.1, forward strand.
GGCTACGACGACCTGAAGCGCCTCAACCCGCGCCTGATCTACTGCTCGGTTACCGGCTTCGGCCAGACCGGGCCGTACCGCGAGCGGCCCGGCTACGATTTCATGATCCAGGGGATGGGCGGGGTGATGAGCATCACCGGCGAGCGCGACGACCTGCCCGGCGGCGGGCCGCAGCGCGTCGGCATCCCGATCGCGGACATCATGACCGGCATGTACGCGACGATCGCGATCTGCGCGGCGCTCGCGCATCGGGAGAAAAGCGGCGCGGGCCAGCACCTCGACCTCGCGCTGCTCGACACCCAGGTCGGCATTCTCGCCAACCAGGGATTGAACTACCTCGCTACCGGGGTGCCCCCGGGACGGATCGGCAACGCGCACCCGAACATCGTGCCGTACCAGCCGTTCAAGACGAAGGACGGCGACGTCATCCTCGCCTGCGGCAACGACAACCTCTTCAACAAGTTCTGCGAGGTCGCCGGCTGCCGGCACCTCGCGCAGGATCCGCGCTTCGCCACCAATTCGAAGCGCGTGGAGAATCGCGACGCGATCACGCCGCTGCTGGCGGAGATTTTCGCGAGACGCACGACGAAGGAATGGTGCGAAGCGCTCGAGGCGGCCGGCGTGCCGAGCGGGCCGATCAACGATCTCAAGCAGGTGTTCGAGGAGCCGCAGGTGATCGCGCGCGGCATGAGAATCGAGCTCGATCACCCGGCCGCGGGCAAGGTGCCGCTCATCGCGAGCCCGATGAAGTTCTCGCGCACCGCGCTTGAGCTCAGGAATCCGCCCCCCACCCTCGGCCAGCATACCGACGAGGTGTTGAGCAGCCTGCTCGGTCTCGATGCGGCCGCCATCGCACGCCTTCGTTCCGAAGACGTTGTTTGAAACTGCGTGAGTCGTTTCACGTGAAGCTCGAGACCAGCATGTTGGTGGCGAGCCGGTAGAGCACGACGGCGAAGACGCGCTTCAGGGCTCTGCCGGGCGTGCGGTGGGCGACGCGCGCGCCGAGCGCGAGATGCACGATGGCGAAGCAATAGTCGCTGCCCATGACGATGCGGTCCACGCCGACCTGGCGTGGGTATCAATGGCCTGCATGTGGTAGCATCCTTTTGCGATCTGTTAATATTTATTATAAATCATGTTGTTATGAAATTTATCGTGCCTCGGGGACGATGCGTGTACTTCAGACGATAGAGCCAAGAAGGTGAGAAGCGCGATCGGTGACAGTCGATGCGTGGCAGCTGACAGGATGCAGGTGGGGGAAACGGCATGAGCACGGCGCAGCAGGCGGATCTTCTCGTGCGCAACATGGACTGGCTGCTCACGGTCGACCCGGATCGCCGTGTCATCCGCGATGCGGCGATCGCCGTGAAGAACGGCAAATTCGCGGCCGTCGGCAAGACCGCCGCAATCGATCAGGCATGGCGCGCGGACCGTGTCGTCGATGCCAAAGGCACGGTAGGGATGCCCGGAATGATCGACAATCACCTGCACTCCTCGTTCCAGCTCGCGCGCGGCCTCGCCGACGAATCGAACGCGCAGTCTTTCCTGTTCGACCACATGTACCCCTACGAGGCGGTAATGGGGGAAGACGACGTGTACGCCAGCGTCACGCTCGCGGCGGTGGAGATGCTGCGTCACGGCGTCACCTGCTACATCGAGCCCGGGAACTATTATCCCGATGCGACGGTGCGGGCGGTCATGGGCGCGGGCATGCGCATGGTGCTCGCGACGAGCTGCTTCGACAGGAACAAGGCTGTTACCGGGCTGATGCCCGATGCCATGATCGAGGATACCGGGCGCTGCATTGCCAAGACGGAAGAGCTTTTCGAAAAATACCCGGGCAAGCACGAGGGACGGCTGGCGGTCAGCGCGTCGTTCCGCGGCATGAACAACAGCTCGGACGAGCTGATACTCGCGTTGAAGGGCATTGCGCAGCGGCACAACGCCATCCTTCAGACACACGCCTGCTACTCCTACTTCACGCACGACGCGAGCGTCGTCCAGTACGGAATGCCCGAGATCGAGCGCCTGGAGTCGCTCGGCGTGCTCGACGAGAACATGCTCGTGCTGCATGGAGGCTGGCTCGAGCCGCACGAAATCGCGCTCCTCGCCCGGCGCAAGCCCACGATCGTGTGCTGCCCGTCATCCTCCCTGCACAATGGCTACGGCAATTTCACCGTCGGCAAGCATCCCGAGCTGATGGCGTTGGGCGTCAACGTGAGCCTCGGCGCGGATCACGCCAGCTCCGGCACCGTCGACCTGGTGCAGGAGATGCGCAATTGCGTATACGGGTACAAGGAGATCCGCCTGAACCCGCGCCTCATGCCGCCCGAGCAGGCGGTCGAGATGGCGACCATCAATGGCGCGCGCGGCGCCGGGCTCGCCGATCGCGTCGGGTCGGTCGCGGCGGGCAAGGAGGCCGATCTCGTGTTGTTCGACGCCACCGTTTCCGAGTGGCAGCCGCTCTACAACCCGGTATCGAACCTGGTCTACAGCGCGACCGGCAACACGGTGAAACACGTTTTCGTGGGCGGCGAGCAGGTGGTGCGCGACGGCCGCCTCACGCGGGTCGACGAGAACGAAATCATGCGTGAGGTGGTCAAGGCCGGCGAACGCATCACCGGGCGCCTGAACATGAAGAAAGTCATGAAACTGCGGTGGCCGGTAGAGTAATCCCGGCATCCGGGTCACGGCGATGACTGCGTTCGAGCGGCTTTTCAATCCACGCGGCATGGCGGTCGTGGGCGCCAGCACCGATCCCTCGCGACCCGGCGGCCATGTTCTCGAACAGCTGCGACCGGTACGGACTGAAGGCGCCGCCGCTCGCGGCGGAAACCGTCGCCGAGCTGAAAGCGTCGCTGCCGGTGGTGGCTGTGCCGATGCGCTCGTTGTACTGCGATGATCGGGGATCCCGATGAGGCTGGGCGTGCCTGAAGCCGCCGTGACGAGTGGCGAGAGGAGCGAGGAACAAAGGAGTCTTCGTTGTGAAGGGCAACCATCGTTAGAGGAGAGAGCCATGAAGCGATACTCGAGCTGTCTCGTAGTGGCGGCATTGGCCGCGCTCGCGCCCGCAGGCGCCGGCGCGCAGGCGTATCCGACGAAGCCGGTCCGGCTGGTGGTGCCCTTCCCGCCCGGTGGGGCAACGGACACGTTTTCACGCACGCTGGCGGTGGAGCTGACCCGCAGCCTGGGCCAGCAGGTGCTCGTCGAAAACCGCCCCGGCGCGGGCACGACCATCGCGGCGGATCTCATCGCGAAGTCCCCGCCCGACGGCCATATGCTCTTTTTCACCGACCTGTCGACGCACACCATCTCGAGCTCGATCTATTCGAAGCTGCCGTACGACCCGATGCGGGATTTCGCCCCGGTCACGCCGGTGAACTCCTCGCCGCTTCTGCTGGTGGCGCACCCCTCGGTCAACGCGAAGTCGGTCCGCGAGCTCGTCGCGCTGGCAAAGAGGAATCCGGGCATCACCTGCGGCAACTCCGGCATCGGCACCGTCACGCACATGACGGCGGAGAAGTTCAGCCTGCGTGCCGGGATCAATGTGACGGGCGTGAACTACAAAGGCGGGGCGACGCCGGTCATCGCGCTGCTCGGCGGGGAGATCGCGATGGTGATGGCGACCGTCCCGGCGAGCATCCAGCACGTGCGCAAGGGCAAGCTCGTGGCCATCGGCCTGGCCGCGGAGCGGCGCTCGCCGTTTCTCCCCGACATTCCGGCCATCGCCGAAACCGTCAAGGGCGTCGATGGCGCGGTCATATCCGGGGTTCTCGCTCCGGCCGGCACGCCACGCAGCGTGATCGATCGGCTCAACGCGGAAATCGCCAAGGCCTCGGACAGCCCGAAGGCTAGAGAGATCTTCGCCGCCAACGCCGCCGAAACCCTGAAGATGAGCCCTGAGGACATGCGCCGTGCGATGGAGCGGGATGTCGCATCCTGGGCGGAAGTGGTGAAGGCGACTGGAGTCAGGCTGCAGTGAGGCGTGGACCTCCCTCGGTGGCCGCGGAACGTGAAACAATGGAGCCCGGCGCCGGACCGGCGGCGGTTGCTGCGAGAGCCTGACATAATCACGAGAACCCCGAGGAGGAATCATGAAAACCGTTGGCAGAGTGCTGATGTTCGCCGCGTGTGCTGCGCTGAGCGTATTCGCCCTGGCGCAGGGTTATCCGGGCAAGCCGATCCGCGTCATTTCGCCATCGGGCGCGGGCGGGCCCGTGGACGTGATCTGCCGCGCGGTGTCGCAAGGGCTTTCCGAGGTGCTGGGCCAGCAGCTCGTGGTCGAGAACCGCGTCGGCGCGGCGGGCCTCATCGGCACCGAAGTCGTGGTCAAGTCCCCGCCCGACGGCTACACGCTGCTGTTCGGGTTCTCGGGGCCGCTCGCCATCGTGCCCAATCTCAATCCCAACACGCCCTACGACGTGCAGCGGGACCTGGTCGCGATATCGCAGGTGGCGGAGGCGCAGTATGTGCTGCTGGTGCACCCGAGCGTGCCGGCGAAATCGATCAAGCAGCTCGTCGCGCTGGCGAAGTCGCGGCCGGGCCAGATGAATTTCGGCTCCGGCGGCGTCGGCGTCGGGATCCACATGGCGAGCGAGCTGTTCAAGTTCACGGCCGGGATCAACATCGTGCATGTGCCGTACAAGGGCGCGGCCCCCGCGATGACTGCCCTGATGGCGGGCGAGGTCGACATGATGTTCAACGGCATGCCGCCGACGCTGCCCCATATCAAGAGCGGCCGCGTGCGCGCGCTGGCGGTAGGCGGGGACAAGCGCTCGTCGGTGCTGCCGCACCTGCCGACGGTCAAGGAAGCCGCAGGTTTGGACTTCAAGACCGGTGGCTGGTACGGCTTCCTGGCCCCTCGCGGCACGCCGCAGCCGGTCGTGACTCGCCTGCACGAGGCCATCGGGCGCACGCTCGCCAGACCGGAGGTGAAGGCGATCCTCGCAAAGCTGGCGACCGACATCGTCGTTGGCACGCCTGCGGACTTCGAGCGCCAGATTCGCGAGGAGAGCGCCATCTGGGCCAAGGTGATCAAGGCCGCCGGCATCAAGTACCGCTAGGAGCTTGCCGGACTTGGGTCCGACAAGCTCCTTAGTACCCGTTTTCATAAATATGGCAACGGATGTCCACCGGGACTCACTGGCATAGATACGTTGCCGAACTTACGAACCAGGGTACTTAGGCAAAACCGCCCCGGATAAAAATGCGAAAGTGCCATCAAAAACCTGCCGAAACACCATCCGTACGCGTTTCCCGAGGTGAATCGACCGTGGAATTGAACGTTATTCAAAAAGGTTGTTCAGACATTTCTGTGGGTAAGTAGTACGCTTTCTCGCATGGTTTTCAGGGGAGACATGCGATGGACAGCGTGGAGCTGTATCGGCAACTGCTTGGGCTGATGGTGCCTTGGACGGTGGAGCGAGTCGAATTGGA
>JACPTK010000028.1 GCA_016192825.1 Betaproteobacteria bacterium
AAGCCAAGTAACGTCCACTCTCCCGCGACGCCAGGCACCGGGCCCGCTGATCGAATTGCTGTGGAACCCCTGATCGCTTTGCCGTGGAACGACTGATCGACATCACCGTGGAATCGGTGATCGATTTGCGTGGAATACGCATTCGGCTAAGTGCGTCCTCAGTCGCGGCAATTTGGAGCGTCAAGCCGGCATACATGCGCTTCATTTTGCCTTCTCCGCTTCCCACTAACGCGGCTGCTGGCTGCTTCACGCCGTCACGCCAGCCCCGACACACCAGTTAGGCCTCCGCGCAGACAGTGTGATTGCGCGTCAAATGCGCGACTGATGCGCCGGCTTGCCCCTCCCAGAGGGCCGCGAAGATCCAAAACCTGGTGAACCAAGGCTCCGTCATTGGGCCTCGCTTCCGTCCTCCTGGAAGGGCACCCCTGACCGCTGTCGACCAATAGGGGGGCTTACGACTCGCCTGCAAGCGAACAGCAGTCCCAATTGGCGAACTTGCTCCAGGCCTTCGGTCAAGAATCGCGTCTTGCTTTTCACAACATGGACTATCTAATTTGGGTCTGTCGCCCACATGTCTTTCATGCGCCGCGCATCGCATGCTTGATCTAGATCAAGCGCACTGGAGTCCCATCGCCTATGATGGAAGTGTGGAATTCACAAGAGGGAGCGCGTTAGCCGGCGGGCCAGCCCAATTCCGATGAACCTGATGTGCGCGAGGCTGGGCGAGGATCACTTGGGTTCAGGAATTAGATTGGCCGTCATAGTGCCTTCTTGCCCGGATCGAAAAGGAACAAAGTGAAGACCCTGCATTTTTCGCTGCACTTCTGGCTAGGCTTACTGCTGATGGCCTCTGCCGTGTGCGCACTCGCTCAACAGGGCTATCCATCTCGGCCGGTGCGTTTTGTCGTGCCGTTCGCGCCCGGTGGAAGTACCGATTTCATGGCACGGGCAATGGGACAGAAACTGGCAGAGCGGCTTGGCCAGGCGTTTGTCATCGAGAACCGTGCCGGCGCCGGAGGCGCCGTGGGCACTGCTCTGGTGGCAAAGTCCACCCCTGACGGCTACACCGTTCTCCTAGGGCATGTTTCCCCCATGGCGATCAATCCTAATCTGGAGAAGGTTCCGTACAACCCGGTCCTCGATTTCACAGCGGCGAGCTTGCTATCGACCTCGCACTTTGTTTTGGTTGTTCATCCTTCATTACCAGTGAAGTCGGTTAACGAATTGATTGCACTCGCGAGGACGCGCCCTGGGGAAATTAATTACGCTAGTTCCGGAAGGGGCACTAACCTTTTTCTCATCAGCGAACTCTTTAAGTCGCGGGCGAAGATCAATCTCGTTCATATTCCGTACAAGGGAACGGGCCCAGCGGTGATCGCCATGCTTGCTGGTGAAGCGCAGACCATGTTCGGCAGTGTGACCGGCGTGATAACTCACGTGCGCACCGGTCGGTTGAGAGCGCTGGCAATGACAAGTCCAAAACGGTCGTCGCTGTTACCGGAAGTTCCCACTCTGACAGAGGCCGGATTGAGCGGTATTGATGTGGGGTCATGGACTGCGCTCGTTGCGCCGGCGGGCACACCGCGCGAGATCATCGCGCGGCTGAACGCCGAGATTTATCAGATTTCGGCTATGCCTGATTACCGTCAGCAACTCGACAAACAAGCGATCGAGCCATTGACAAGTAGTCCTGAGCAGTACATCGCCTTTGTCAAGGCGGAGTTGGAGAAATGGGGCAAAGTCATCAGGGCCTCCCAAGTGAAGTCCGATTGACGAAGACCTATAAATAATAGTTGAGGTGCTATGAAGGGAATGTCGTTTTCCTTGGGATATCAGTCCGACACTCATATCTTGCTAAATTTCTGCGTCATGTCCCCTGGCGGAGTAGTTACTTGAGGGGCGTTCTCTGTAGCAGAACCCATTGCGACACCTTTCCTCAATGGTAACGCTTAAAAGGGCGCGGCTCAGCGATCGTTGAACGCTTTTTTGACGTTGACGTGACGAAGGCTCAGCGTTCGCGGGACAGTCATGGCTCACCATAGAAGGGTTTGTCGGGTCGATGGTAGGCAAGGGTGTTAAGGAGCGGCTGCTCGGTGGGGGCACGGCGCCTCAGGGCAAAGCAGCGGATGCAGTGATGATCAAAGTCGACTTCGCAGCGCACCAGGCGATGGAGCCAGTCTTGGCTTACGGCAAAGTGCTGGCCGAGCAGGTGCACGTAGCCGTTCTCGTCGGTGCGGCGAATGAAGATCATCTGTCCGCGAAGCGGCGTATGCAAGTCGATCTCAAAGTGCTGGGGCATCGGTCGGCGCGACGGGGCCGCTTCGGCAGCCTGGCAACTACGAGCTCGGTGCGCGGTGATGGAGGCATCCGAACGTGCTTGCAGTTCGCTCACACTGCCCACGCGGTGGCGCTGCCAGACCTTGGCCTACCACAGACTGTTGAAGCCCTCGATGCTGTTTTGCATCCCGTGCTCCAGCGGCAGCACGAACACCGGAATCACCCCCAGCGCCAGACACAGGCGACTGATGCGGCCCACCGCGTCAGCGAACTGGTGCGCCCCCTGAAACACGGTGTCGTTGTCATACTGGGCATACGCGGGCAGCCCGTCACGCTGCCAGCGCGTGAGCAGGCAGGGGCCGGTGCCCTTGGCGCTCAATTGCAAGAGCATCCAGGCATCGGTCAATGCCCCATGCAGGCTCTTGGCGGTTAGCACGTTGACCAGAGGGCCTTCGGCGATCTTCAGATCCTCAATGAAGTCGAAGCAATCCACCTCAGCGCACCCCGCTGCCACATCCGGCAGATACCAGCCCTTCGGTGGCGCGGGTCGGCGCACACGCCCGTGAGCATCGGTTGCCCCATGGCGCCTAAGGACGCGATTGATCGTGGCTCGCGACGCCAGCACGTGAGGCAGCTCCTCGCGCAGTGCCCGCTCGATGGCATCGGCCCCATACTCGCCCAAGGTGCTGTCTTCGCGCAGGCTCTCCCGAAGTCCACGATCCGTTGTTCGACTTGCGCCCCCGTGCGGTTCCAGCCACGCGCGCAGCCCGGACTTCGATCCGAGAAATCCGCCCGGTCCAAGCGCTTGCCTTGAGCACGCCTCACCCAAAAGGCCACGTTGCCCACGCTGACATCGAACTGAACAGCCACCGATTTCAAGCTTGCTCCCGAACGTACGGCTTGAACCATCGCTCGCCGAACTTGCTCAGCAGAACTATTTTACCCATGGCTAGTGACCTCAAAGAACCCCAAACTTACTCCAAGCGTTCAACGATCGCTGAGCCCTGGCCCTTCTTAAAAAATGAGCAATGAGCGGGTAAGTGCATCTGGTTCTGCGCACAACGGCACTAGATCCTTGGCACAAACGATGGCCGAGAAACTGCTGACGCGACACAATTTGACGGGCAAGCCCGTTCAAGGTGGCGACATTGTTGAGGCCCGAATTGACGGAGCAATGTGCCACTATCAAGCGGCGGAACCGATGCTTGACATCGCGAGTCTAGCCGGATTCAAGGATGGGTTGCCGCGCGTCTGGGACCCGGAGCGCGTTTTCATTCTGCTCGATCACCATCAACCGACGCTCAGCCAGGCACAGGCAGACCAGAATGCGTTGATACGTAGGGAAGTTGAACGCCTGGGTATCAGGATTTTTCAGGACGCCGAGCCTGGTATTTGCCACCAGATGATGGCTGATTATGGCTTGATGCGGCCGGGTGAGCTGATCGTCGGCAATGATTCTCATACTATTGGCTACGGCGCGTTTAATGCTGGCAGTGCTGGAATTACGCGGGCGGACATGATGTTCGTGTTGTTGTTTGGCGAACTTTGGTTTCAGGTTCCACAAACAGTCAAAGTGACCTTGGATGGACGGCAGCCTGGCTACCCAATCGCCAAGGACATCATTCTGTATCTTGCCGGCAAATATGGTGACGATTTCGCTGGCAGCATGTCGATCGAATATGGAGGATCTTTGGTGCCAGAGCTCACCATCGACAGTCGGATGTGTCTGTCCGCCCACGGAATTGAGGTGGGTGCAAAGTTTGCGTTTTTTCCATGTGACGAGCGGGTGCGCGAATTTCTGAAGCAACGGACTAATAAACTGTACGAACCTGTCACCGCCGATCCTGATGCTTATTACGAAAAGGAAATTCGGCTCAATGTGGATGAAATGCCGTTTGTTGTCGCCAAACCACATCAGTTCGGTAACGTATGTCCTGTCGACGATGTTGCGGGAACTCGTATCAATCAGGCCCAGATAGGCTCGTGTACTAACGGCCGTTTCGAAGACATTGAAATTGCTGCCCGCATGCTCAAGGGCCGTAAGGTGTCGACGGGGGTGCGATTCCTAATTTCTCCCGCGTCACAGCAGGTTTATTTGCAATGCCTCCAGGCTGGCCTGATTGAGCAGCTCGTCAAATCGGGGGCACAAGTGATGACACCTGGATGCGGTATATGTCAGCCCAAAGAAGGATTTCTGTCGGATGGCGAGGTTTGCATCACTGCCACCACACGCAATTTCAAGGGGCGCAAGGGTAGTCATAAGGCTGATATTTATCTGGGTGGTCCGCTTACTGTCACGGCTGCAGCAGTTATGGGTCATATTGCGAACCCGAAAGCGGTGTTCGATGAGTTTTGATTTTCGTCGAGTGATTAAGGGCAAGGTTTGGAAGTTCGGTGATTCCATCGAAACAGACGCGATCAATCCGTACTATAAGTATCCGGCGATGGAGGGATTGAAGCAGCATACGCTGGAAGCGTATCGGCCGGAATTTCCGAGGCAAGTGAGAGCGGGCGACATTCTAGTCGCTGGCAGGAATTTTGGCTGCGGTTCGAGCCGTCCTGGTCTGGTATTGCGTGAAGTGGGGATTGCCGCAATCATTGTTGATTCGGTTGCGCGGTTGTTCCTGCGCAACAGCATCGCACGTGCCATGCCGATCCTCATCGCACCCGGAATCACCACTATTGTCGATGAAGGTGAAACACTCGAGGTCGATTATCCGGTCGGTGAAGTGCGTAATCCCAGGACCGGGGCAAGCGTTTCCATCCGCAAGTTTCCACCGCTGATCGAGCACATATTGCGTAGTGGCGGATTGCCTGAATTTGCCCGTCAACGCTATCTCGCGGAAACAATGTCTGTTGAGGAGGAATAAAGTGAAGACCCACCGCTTCTCACTTCGCTTCTCACTTCGCTTCTCACTTCGCTTCTCGCTGGGCTCGCTGTTGATGGCCCTTGCTTTGTCCACGGCTGCCCAACAGGGCTACCCGTCGCGGACGGTCCGCTTTGTCGTCCCGTTCGCGCCCGGTGGGAGCACCGACTTTATGGCCCGGCTGGCGGGCAAGAACTTGGCAGAGCGACTCGGCCGTCAATTTGTCATTGAAAATCGTCCAGGCGCGGGAGGCATTGTTGGTACTGACCTAGTAGCAAAGTCCGTCCCCGACGGCTACACGCTACTGCTCGGTTTCTTGGGGCCACTCGCGATCAGTCCCAATCTGGAGACGGTCCCATACAATCCCGTCACCGATTTCACTGCAGCGAGTCTGCTCTCAACCTCACACTCCGTTCTGGTTGTCCATCCTTCGTTGCCGGTGAGGTCGGTCAAAGAACTGATTGCGCTGGCCAAGGCGCGCCCTGGTGAGATTAATTACGCAAGCTCGGGAAGGAGCACCAATAACTATCTCACCAGCGAACTGTTCAAGTCACGGGCTAACATCAATCTCATCCATATCCCATACAAGGGAACAGGCCCGGCGGCAATCGCAACGCTTTCTGGTGAAGCGCAGGTCATGTTTGGCAGTGTTACCGGTGTGCTGACCCATGTGCGCACGAACCGGCTCAGAGCACTTGCAATGACAAGTCCGAACCGGTCACCATTGCTGCCGGAAGTTCCCACCCTTGTGGAAGCCGGTTTGAGCGGAATCGATGTGGGAGCATGGGCGGCGCTCGTTGCGCCAGCGGGCACTCCACGCGAAATTATCGCGCGGCTGAACGCTGAAATTTTTCATATTACCGCGGCGCCTCACTATCGTCAGCAACTTGAGAAGCAGGCAATCGAGCCGTTGACGAGTAGTCCCGAGCAGTTCACCGCGTTCCTCAAAGCCGAACTGGAAAAATGGGGCAAGGTCATCAAGGACTCCGGAGTTAAATCCGATTAACTGACAGCCCCTTGAAGGACACCGATATGGGACTATGAATCAGATGTTGTCATGATCGGATACGGCGACGCCGGGTCCACAGCTCCCATGGTTCGCTTTATAACCGCATCTATCCCGGTGGAGGAAACATCAGCGAAACGCTCGCGTTCGGTCGAATTGCTGGCAAGAACTCCGCATGGAGTTGCCACTGTCGGGGTAACGAACTAGCGTCAACTTAGTGTTTGTAATCAACCAAGGACAATATCATGCAGTTCGATGTCGTGGTAGTCGGCAAAGGCAACGCAGCACTGTGCGCAGCACTTGCAGCCAGAGACAAGGGTGCCCGAGTGGCAATGCTGGAAGCCGCACCGGTGGGCGAATCCGGCGGCAACAGCCGCTTCGCCACTGCCGCCATGCGGTTCGCATACGGCTCGGTCGAGGACCTGAAGCGGCTGGCGGAAATCTCAGACGAAGAGGTGAAGAACACCGATTGGGACACCAACACTACGGATCAGTTCTACGACGATCTGTATCGCACCACGAACTTTCGCACCGACCCTCAACTCAGCGAAATTCTGGTCACCCAGAGCCTCGACGCCATGGTGTGGCTTCGCAGCCAGGGTGTACGCTTCGTGCCAAACTACGCGGTGCAGTCGGTCGTCGTCGCGGGCAGGCGTAAATTCTTCGGCCGCATGCCGTTCGAGATATCGGGCGGGGGCGCAGGTCTAGTACAGTACCTTACCAACACTGCGGCCAAGAAAGGCATCGAAATTTTCTACGAAACGCGCGCGGTGTCCCTTATCTACGACGGCGAGCGCGTGCTTGGCGTAAACGCTAAGAGCCGCGGCAAGCCTGTTGAATTCCGCGGGCGCTCGGTAGTGCTTGCATGTGGCGGCTTTGAAGCCAATCCCGAGTGGCGCACACGCTACCTCGGTCCGGGCTGGGAGCTCGCGAAAGTACGCGGCACGCGCTTCAACATGGGCGAAGGCTTGAAGATGGCGCTTGACATTGGAGCCTGCCCCTACGGCAACTGGTCAGGTCGCCACTCGGCGTCATGGGAACGCCACGCGCCGGACGTAGGCGACCCGAATATGCCGCACTACTCCTACCGGCGGCACAGCTACCCACTGTCTCTCATGATAAACGCGGATGGCAAGCGCTTCGTGGACGAGGGAGCGGAGTTTTTCAACTACACCTACGCCAAGTACGGTGCCGAGCTGCTGAAACAGCCGGAACAGTTCGCGTGGCAGGTGTTCGATGCGAAGGTAAAAGCGCTTCTACTCCCCTCGTATAGCGGCAAGATTGTCACACGGGTCACCGCCGACACGCTGGAAGAGCTTGCTGCCAAGATGGAAGACGTTAATCCAGAGGGATTTCTGAAGACAGTGCGCGAGTTCAACGCGGCGGTGCGCACCGAGGTTCCTTTTGATCCTACCATCAAGGACGGGCGCTGCACGGTAGGGATCGAACCGCGGAAGTCGAACTGGGCGAATCCGCTCGACACTCCACCGTTCGAGGCCTACAACACGACATGCGGGATCACGTTCACGTTTGGCGGCCTACGCATCAATCCCGAGAACGGCCGGGTCCTCGACGTGAATCTGTATCCAATCTCCGGACTCTATACGGCTGGAGAAATGGTCGGCGGCATTTTCTACTTCAATTATCCGGCTGGCGCCGGCCTCGTCTCCGGGACGGTGTTCGGCAGGATCGCCGGCAACGGCGCGGCGGAGCAGGTGGCCTGATGCTCGGACCAGACGCCAACCTTGGTGGGCAACTGATCCAGGGCGGGCCTGAGGTCACCGTGCGTATTGCTCGACCCATCTGCCGTGCGTTCGCGCTTGCTGCGGCATTGGCCGCCGGGGTCAGCGCCGCACAGGACTACCCGACCAAGTCGATCCGCATGATCGTGGGTTTTTCGCCCGGCGGCGGAACGGATATCGTGGCGCGGATCATCGCGCCCGGATTGAGCGAGCGTCTGAAACAGCAGATTGTCATAGACAACCGCCCCGGCGCCACGGGCACGATCGGCGCCCATCTGGTTGCCAGGGCGGCGTCCGATGGCTACACGTTGCTGATGGGAAGCGTCAGCTCCAATGCGATTGCGGCGAGCGTGCTGAGCAACATCCAGTACGATTCCAGGAAGGATTTCGCGCCTGTGACGTTGGCCACGTCGGTGCCGCATCTCGTCGTGGTCCACCCCTCGCTCAAGGTGAAGTCGGTCACGGAGCTGATTGCCAACGCCCGAACGCATCCCGGCAAACTGTCGTTTCCTTCGACAGGCATTGGAAGCAGTTCCCACCTCGCGGGAGAAGTGTTCAAGATGATGGGCAGCGTCGATCTGTTGCACATTCCCTACAAGGGAGCGGGGCAATCGATGCAGGATCAGCTTGCCGGTCAGGTGCCGGTGGCTTTCAACACCGTGCCCGCGTCCCTGCGATACGTGAGGGCCGGAAGCCTCAATGCGCTGGCGGTGCTCGCGACGACGCGCTCGCCGCTGCTGCCCGACATCCCGACGATCGCCGAGGCCGGCTTGCCGGGCGCCGAGGCGACGACATGGTATGGCGTCTTTGCGCCGGCGAATACCTCGCCGAGGATCGTGCGCAGGCTGCACGCCGAGGTCAACGCGGTGATGCGTTTGCCCGAGGTCCGGAAGGCGCTGGTCGCCAACGGCGCCGACGATACGGTGACCGGAACGCCGGAAGCATTCGCGGCCATGGTCGATGCCGAGATTGCCAAGTACGCCAAGGTGGTGAAGGCCGCCGGTGTGCGCGCGGACTAATACCGCCGCGTTCATGACGGCGCGTCCCGCGCTGGAGGGGACGCCCAAACCGGTCACGCGGCGCGCACGAGGCTCGCCACGCATCGGGACGCGGCGCCGGCAAGCACAGCGGCTTCCTGAAGCAAGCGAGGAACCATGCCATACCTGAGCGAGAGCGGTGAAATCAGCATTGCGGTCAGCGGGGATGCGATGCTCACCCAGGGGCTCCGGATGTACCAGGAGCCCGCTTTTCTCAAGCTCCGCGATATCCAGAACGACGCGGACGTTTCGCTCACCAATCTGGAGATGACCTACCACATGCACGGTGAGGGTACGCCCCAACCGGAGACGGAGTGGACGCCCACCTGTGCGGAGCCCAGGTTCCTTGATGATCTGAAGTGGTTCGGGATCGACGCCGTGGCGTGCGCCAACAACCACGCCTTCGATTACGGCGAAGGTGGGTTGCTGGCCAACATCAGGAACCTTGAGGCGTTCGACATTCCCCACGCGGGTGCGGGCCGCAATCTGAACGAGGCGCGCATGCCCTGCTACGTGAGTACTTCTCGAGGCCGTGTCGCGCTTCTTTCCTGCGCCTCTTCCTTTCTCTGGCAGGGCCGCGCCGGTCCCTCCGGGCCCACGATTCCGGGGCGCCCCGGCATAAGCTATCTGCGGCATCGCGTTACCTATACGGCGCCAAAGTCCTTTTGCGACGAGTTGAGGCTCGCCATTGAAAAACTGGGGCCGGACATGCGGCGCCGGCCCCCGAATCCGGGCGGGTCGGTACCCTTCTCGTTCGGCCCGGCGCCGCAACCCCACGAGCCACTCAATCCTATCGGAAAGGACGGCGACACCGAGGTCTACTTTCTGGGACACCGGTTCGTGCACGGGGACAGTTTCGGGATGGGCACCGAGCCGGTCGAGGAGGATGTGAACGACATCTGTCGGTGGGTACGGGACGCCCGCCGGCAGTCGCCATGGACCGTTGTCACCAGCCACACCCACGAACGCGGGCGCAGCCGCTCGGTGCCGCCGGACTTTCTGGTGGCCTTCGCACACCGTTGCATTGACGAGGGCGCCGATCTCTTCTTCGGGCACGGGCCCCACATTAATTGGGGCATGGAGATCTACAAGGGCAAACCGATCTTCTACAGTCTCGGCAATTTCATCTACACCAACAACACCCTGAGCCATATAGCGCCGGACGCGTACGTTCGGATGGGAATGAACCCCTGGGAGCATACGCCGGCGGATTTCTTCGACCAGAAACGCGGCTCGCGGTATCGCCCCGATGAGTATCCCGGCGGCTACCCCGCGGAAGGACCGAACCCGTCTCCGGCAGAAGGCGTCCTAGCGGTGGTCGATTTCCGCGAAAAGGCGCTTCGGGAGGTTCGCCTATATCCGCTCGATACGCGGCCGGGAACGCACCGCAGCATGGCCGGTCGGCCGATGCTGGCGGAGGGCGCAATTGCACAAGCCATCCTGACGCGGATGAAGCACCTTTCCGGCCTTTTCGGCGTCAAAGTCGACATCGAGAATGACGTGGGATACGTGCGGCTGTAGCGCCACGCATCACGGAGGAAAAATGAAAACCTTGCACATGGCAGTTTGTGTCTTAGTGGGCGTCTCAATGCTGAACCTCGCGGGTGGTGCCGGCGCCCAGCAGGGCTATCCATCGCGGCCAATTCGGTTCATCGTGCCGTTCGCGCCCGGCGCCGGAACTGACTTCGTAGCCCGATTGGTGGGCAGGAAGCTCACGGAGCGGCTTGGCCAACAGGTAATCGTCGAAAACCGTACCGGTGCCAGCGGCACCATCGGCACGGATCTAGTGGCGAAGTCTGCGCCCGATGGTTATACCCTGCTCCTGGGGTTCTTGGGGCCGCTCGCACTCAACCCCAACCTTGAGAAAGTTCCATATAGCCCCCAGCGTGATTTTGCCGGGGTAAGCCTGCTTGCATCGGCGTACAGCGTACTGGTCGTTCATCCTTCGTTGCCGGTAAAAACGGTCAAGGACCTGATCGGATTGGCCAAGGCACGCCCCGGCGAACTGAATTACGCGTCCAGCGGCACCGGCACCAACGTTTACCTGGTCAGTGAGCTTTTCAAGATGCGGACGGGTATCGATATGGCCCACATACCATACAAAGGCACAGCGCCTGCAGCCATTGCGCTGTTGAGCGGTGAGGCCCAGGTACTGTTCGGGAGCGTCATCGGCGTCCTCCCACACGTGCGAACAAACCGGTTGAGAGCGCTTGCCGTGCTGAGCCCGAAACGGTCACGGCTGCTTTCGAGTGTCCCCACGCTCGTGGAGGCAGGAGTGGGCGGTGTAGATGTGGCATTCTGGTATGCGCTGGTCGTTCCCGCGGCGACCCCCAGTGAAATTGTCGCACGGCTGCACGCGGATATTGTCGCGATCGCCACAACGCCCGACTATCAGACGCAGCTCGAGCGACAGGGGTTGGAGCTGATCACGAGCCGACCCGAGCAATTTTCCGCCTTCCTGCAGTCCGAGTTGGACAAGTGGGGTAAGGTGATCAAAGCTGCCGGCATCAGGGCTGATTAACCGGGGGCCGCCCTTGTCTGCCGGCAGCGGAGGTATCGACTCCGGCCAGTGCGGCAAGCAGGCCTGTCCCCGATATCGCGCGAGCCTCCATGAGGACGGCGGCGTGCCGGGACAGGAAAGTCTGTCTCCCGATGCGTTGTTGCCATTTACCCAGCACTGCACAAGAAGGATGTCATGAAAAAATCGACCTACGATGTCATCGTTGTCGGCGGGGGAAACGCCGCGCTTTGCACCGCGCTGTCGGCCCGGGAACAGGGCGTCAGTGTCCTCGTGCTGGAGCGAGCGCCGCTTGAAAAGCGCGGTGGGAACAGCGCGTTTACCGGTGGCAGCTTCCGCATGGTGTACCACGGACTCGAAGACGTCATCAAGGTGGTGCCGGATCTTTCCAAGGAAGAAATCGCCAACACCGATTTCGGTGAATATACGACCGAGCAGTACCTCGACGATCTGGGCCGCATTACGCAGTATTACACCGACCCGGACCTGGCTGAGACGTTGGTCCGCCAGAGCACTGATACCGTGCGGTGGATTCAACAGCAAGGCGTGCGTTTCCTGCCGTTTTATGGCTTGTATGCGCACAAACACAAAGGCCGCTTCAAATTTTTCGGGGGCGTCGTCGTTACCGCTAGCGGCGGCGGGATCGGGCTGGTCGATGCAGAGTACAAGGCGGCCGAAAAGCGTGGTGTCGAAGTGCGCTACCGGGCCCGCGTAACCGACTTGCTGCGTACGCCTTCAGGAATCGCGGGCGTGCGGGTGAGCATGGACGGCCTTGAGGAGGAGATCGGCGCACGCGCGGTCGTGCTCGCATGCGGAGGTTTCGAGGCCAACCGCGAATGGCGAACGCGCTATCTGGGACCCGGCTGGGATGTGGCGAAGGTGCGGGGCACTCGATATAACACCGGTGAGGGCATTCGCATGGCGCTCGACATCGGCGCGCAACCCTATGGCCAGTGGTCGGGCTGCCACGCCGTTTCAGGGGAACGATATGCGCCGGACTTCGGCGCGCTCGATTCTCCATCGCGATCGTTTCGTCACGCCTACCCGTTCAGCATCATGGTCAATGCCGAGGGGAAGCGCTTCGTCGACGAAGGAGCGGACTTCCGCGGCTTTACCTATGCGAAGTACGGCCGGATTGTGCTGCAGCAGCCGGCGAGCTATGCGTGGCAAGTTTTCGATTCCCAGGTCGCCCACCTGCTGATGGAAGGATATCGACAGCGGGATGCGACCAAGGTGGAGGCGAACACGCTCGAGGAGCTGGTTCGCAAAATGCAGGACGTTGATCCCGCCCAATTCTTGACCACGGTGCGCGAGTTCAATGCGGCCATCCAGCGTCAAGTGCCATTCGACCCGAATGTGAAGGATGGGAGGGGTACCGTCGGGCTGGCCGTCAACAAGTCAAACTGGGCCAATCCGATTGAGAAGCCTCCATTCTTGGCCTTCGCGGTCGGTTGCGGCATCACCTTTACCTTTGGAGGACTCAAGATCGACACGTCCGCCCACGTTCTTGACATGGAGGACGCGCCACTTCCCGGGCTTTATGCCGCGGGCGAGCTGGTCGGCGGTATTTTCTACTTTAACTATCCCGGCAGCTCTGGCTTGATGGCCGGATCCGTTTTCGGAAAAATCGCCGGCCGTGAGGCTGCGTTATTCGCCGGGAGCCGATCGGCCGTTTAGCGGGTCATCGCCGCGATCGCGCGGGTGGGCGTCGGGGTAACTCGCGTCCAGCAATTGCAGCATAAACACGCTGATATTGGCCACGCGGCCATGTCACCTGATCGAGAACGGGAACGCCAGTGGGAACAGCAGCGCGATGCGCGACACCCGCAGCAGCTCGCGGAGGCTGCCCACCAGCCGCGCGCGCCACGGGCCAGCGGTGACCTGTTTCAACTCGCGCACGTACAACGCGACTAACAGGCCGCCGCTCAGCATGAACCCGGCGCTCACCCAGTAAAGCGCGTGCTGCCGGTCCACCATCGCGGCGAGCGTCGACGCCGACGACCGGCCCCATCGCGTGTCCCACCTGCCCGCCAGCCTGCGCGAGTGATACCGCGCTGCCGATGTGCGTGGGGGGCACATGTCTTCGACCGCGCGTTCGACGGCGTAAAGGTAACGAACTGCGTCCACATCTGCTATGGCTACAGCTCGCGCCAGAGATGCGGCGAGAACGATCAATAGACGCCACGGTCGGCGGTCGGCGATCGCCTCGCCTCAACGAGAAAATCGAAAAATCCTGCGCGCTCCGGGCAATGGTTATAGGGGATGCCCTAAGCCCACTCACGTAAGGCCGACTGGATGAATCGCTTGGCCATGCCATCTGAATTACCCTCCGGTCGAGAACTCTCACCCCCTTTTCTTCCCGCTGCGCAACCACAGCGCGAGGCCGCCCAGCATAACAATGCTGGACAGGGCGAAGTAGGCGCGCAGCCCGAACGCGGGGCCGATCAGCCCGGCGGCGAACGGCGCCACGCCCATCGCGAGGAACTGGAACGCGGAGGCGTAGGCAATGGCGCGCGCGTCCATGCCGGCCGGTGCGTGCCGGCGCAGAAGCTGGAAGATCGCCGTCTGCATGCCGGCCGCGGTCAGCCCGAACGCAATCCGCGTCAGCACCAGCTGCAGCGGGGTTTCCAGCAGGAACAGCGGCAGGTGGGTCACGACGGTGGCCGAGGCGGCGAACGCCAGCACGCGCGCGGGCCCGATGCGGTCCAGTATCTGTCCCCACAGCGGCGTCGCGACCAGCATCGAGATCGCCAGTGCCATCGCCGCGGCGCCCACCCAGAATGCCTCCGCACCGAAATCCGCGCCGCGCGCCTCGAACAGCCGCAGCACGAACATGCTGATGATGGTCACGCTGCCTTGCCACATAATCGAGAAGACGAACATCAGCAGTAAGAGCACGCCGACGCGCGGCACCGCCAGCAGTTCGCGCAGGCTGCCGAGCAGCCGCGGCCGCCACGGTCCGGGTGCGAGCTGCTTGACCTCGCGCACGTAAAGCGTGACCAGAATGCCGCCGCTCAGCATGAAAGCGGCGCTGAACCAGTAGAGCGCGTGCTGCCGGTCGAGCAACCCGGACAGCGCGGCGCCGATGACCGGCCCCAGCGCGTGACCCACCTGCCCGCCGGTCTGCGCGAGCGACACCGCGCTGCCCATGCGCGTGGGTGGCGTGTTGGCCACCAGCAGCGAGACGCCCGCCGGTGTGAAGCCGTTGAACACGGCGACCAGCATCAACAGCACGGCGAACCACACCGGGGACGGCGCGAACGGCACCAGCATCATCGTGACGCCCATGCCCAGCATGGCGCGCAGCACCATCAGCTTGCGGCCGTAGTGATCGGCGATGCCGCCCCAGAGAGGACTGGCGACCGTGCTGACCAGGTAGAACGCGAGCAGCATGGTGCCGACCCACGTCTCCAGGTTCTCGTGTACCCCCAGACCGCGCACCATCAGCGGCACGAACGGCCACGCGAGGTTGAAGCCGAGCCCGCACAGCAGGTTGGCGAACGGCAGCACGCGCCGGTTGCGGCGCCAATGGGGATACTGCCGCGATTCCTCGTCGGCGGCGGCTGCGGCAGGGCGGGTCATCGAAGCTGTGGACGGCGGCAATCGGCTGGCGGCGGGACCTCGTCGCTGTAGCAAACGACCCCGGTGCCTCTGACTGCCGGAACGGAAAAGCGATGCCGAATGATAGCATCTTGAAAATCCAGGCCTCGGCCCGCACCATCCGGATAACGCAAATCAGAAAGCAGGTCCCGCGTGAAATCTCCGTTCGTTCTGGATGTGACGGCCGCCACGTTCGAAAAGGACGTGATCGAGGCTTCGAAGCGGGTCCCGGTGATCGTGGATTTCTGGGCGCCGTGGTGCGGGCCGTGCCGCGCGCTTGGGCCGATCCTGGAAAAGCTCGCCGCCGAGTACGCCGGACGCTTCCGGCTCGCCAAGGTGAACTCGGACGAGAGCCTCGAGCTCTCGCAGGCGTTCAACGTGCGCTCGATCCCGGACGTGCGCGCCTTCCGCGGCGGGCAGCAGGTGGATCAGTTCATGGGCGCGCTGCCCGAGTCGCACGTGCGCGCGTTCATCGAGCGCGTCGTGCCCTCGCCCGCCGAAGTCGAACGGCTGCGCGCCGCGGAATTGCGCGCGGCGCCCGATCTTGCGGGCGCGACGGCCGCGCTGCGCAATGCGGTGGATCTCGACCCCGTCCATCACCTCGCCCGCATCGACCTCGCCGAGTTGCTGATCGAGGCCGGCCAGCATCAGGAAGCCGCCCGGCACCTCGACGGCGTGCGCCAGAACGTGGACTGGGACGCGCGCGTCGCTGCGCTCAAGCAGGCGATCGCCTTCGCGAGCGCGGGCGGCAGCGAGAGCGATCTTTCGGCGCGGGTCGCCGCAAACCCGTCCGATCTCGAGGCGCGCCTCGCGCTCGCCGGGGCGCTCGCAGCGCGCAAGGCCTGGCGCGAGGCGATGGACCAGCTGCTCGAGATCATCCGGCGCGACAAGTCCTGGCGCAACGGCGAGGCGCGACGGCAGATGCTCGCGATCTTCAATCTTGCCACGGCGCAGGCCGACCTCGTCTCCGAGTACCGGCGCAAGCTGGGCAGCGCGCTCTACTAAAGCCAGTAATACACGCAGTTCGACTCTTACCCCTTATCACGCCATTCAAGCCCTATCCCTCATCCCTCATCCCTCATCCCTCATCCCTAAGTTCGGCTTACTCGCGCATGGCGCGCGCCCGCTTCGCCGCCGGGCGCTCCCAGCAGCGATGGAGCCAGGCTTTCACGTGCGGCCACTTGCCGAGATCCATCTTCAACCCGCGGTAGAGCGCCCCGGCGACGTTGAGGTCCGCCACCGAGAACGACGGGCCGGCGAGCCACGCCGATTTCGCGAGCGCGGCCTCCAGCGCACCCAGCGCCGGCTCGACCTCCTTCCACGCCGCTTCGGCGGCCTTCGGATCGCGCTCGGCCTCGGGCAGCTCCTGCGTGTGCCTGACGTAGTTGACGATCGGGCGATCGAGGCGGTCGGTCTCCCAAAGGCACCACTGCCAGGCGAGCGCCTCGTGCCTCGGGTCCTGCGGATAGAGCGCGCCGTGCTTCTTCGCGAGGTAGAGATTGATCGCCATCGACTCCGACAGGACGAACCCGTCGTCGTCGATCACCGGCACGCGGTAATTGGGATTGAGCGCGCGGAATTCGGGCGTGCGGGTCTCCGGCGCGCGCGGCAGCCAGTCCTTGTGATCGTAGGTCAGACCCAGTTCTCCCGCCATCCACAGTACGCGGAGGGTCCGGGATTTCGCCGAACCGTATATGCGCAGCATATTTTTTCTCCCCAGTGCGATTGGGATGGCAGTCTACGCGAGATTGGGCGCGCACGCGAAGCCTCGCCGTAGAAGCTTTACCGCCAAGGGCGCGAAGGAAGAAAAAAGCCTAAACGCAAAGGACGCCAAGACAACGCCACGGGTGGCATGCAGGAGACGCGGCGGGTCATTTAGGCGCTGGACAGGGGCCTTTACCGGCGGCTCGTGTTGTGATTTTCCTTGGCGTTCTTCGTGTCCTTCGCGGTGAGGCTTTTCCTTTCATTGGCGTCCTTCGCGGTGAGGCTTTAGACTTTCGCCTCCCTCTCGTTACTAAAAAGGAAAAAGCATGGCCGCAGCCAGCAACCTGCCGGACGTTCTGGAAACGACCGAAGCCGAGCGCCTTGCCACGGGCTTCGTCTTCACCGAAGGCCCGCTCTGGCATCCGGACGGCTACTGGTTCTTCGTCGACCTTCGCCGCAACCGGCTCCACCGCATGACGCCGGGCCGGGCGCCGGAGCTCTTCATGGAGACCGCCGGCGGCAACGGCACGACCTTCGACCTGGACGGGCGGCTCGTCATCTGCGAGGGCGACGCGCGGCGCGTGTCGCGTATCGGCGCGAACGGCAAGCTCGAGACGATCGTGGACAACTTCCAGGGCGGGCGCCTCAACCGCCCGAACGACGTCGTGTGCCGCTCCGACGGCAGCCTCTACTTCACCGACCCGGACAAGCGCGTGCCCTACTCGCAGCGCGAGATTCCCGGGCCCGCCGGCATCGCCAACACCTGGGACGGCGCGCGCGTCTACCGCGTCGCGCCCGGCGGCGGGATCAGCGTGCTCGCGCTCTGCGAGTACCCGAACGGCCTCGCGTTCTCCCCCGACGAGCGCACGCTGTATGTCGCGAACACGCGCTCCACCCAGTACATTCATGCGCTGGGGCTCGACGCCGCGGGCAACCTCGCGCGGCGGCGCATCTTCGCCGACCTGAACGAGGGCGCCGAGCCGGGCATCCCCGACGGCCTGAAGGTGGACAGCCAGGGCCGCGTCTACTGCACCGGGCCGGGCGGCATCTGGGTGTTCACCCCGAACGGAAAGCGCATCGGCATCGTTCAGTTTCCCGAACAGGCGGTGAACTTCGCGTTCGGCGGCGCGGACCTGCGGACGCTGTTCTGCTGCGCCCATACCTCCGTCTACATCCTGAGGGTCAAGGTGCCGGGGAATCCGCATCCCTGGTACCGGCTGCGCCGGTAAGGGATGAGGGCGGAGGGATGAGGGATGAAAGATGACTCCCCTGTGCGGGAGACTCATCACCCATCACTCATCACCCGTCACCCATCACCGGGTCTCAGGTCATCCATTCGCCGCATCCGCGGCGACAGTGGGCTCGTCCGGCAGCAGCAGCACGATCGCGGCCTTGATCGCGGCGATGCCGGCCATGATCCACAGCGCGTTGGAAAACCCGATCCCTTTCACCAGCGGCCCGAGCACCCATACCGCGCCCGAGCTGAAGCCGAAGGCGACCGTGAGCCGCATGCCGGCCACCCGCGAGCGCAGCCGGTCGTCCACGTAGCGCACGATCATGGCGTCGGTGAAGGGGATCGAGCCGAAGATGAACACCATCACCGCCAGCAGCGCGGCGAACAGCCACCAGTCCTGCGTGTGAGCGGCGAAGATGAGCAGCGGCACCTGGGCGACGGACATCCAGAGCTGCAGCGGCTTGAACGGCATGGTGTCGATCAGCCTGCCGACGACGATCTGCGCGAGCGAGGCGATCGCATAGATCGTCGCTAGCAGGGTGCCGATGATCGCCGGGTCCTCGATCAAGCCCTTGAAGCCTTCGGACAGCAGCTGCGCGTTGCCGTTGGTCGTGAAGTTGAACAGCACCGTGCTCACGGCCGCGGCGGCGGTCATCACCGCGAACGCACGGATCAGCATTTCGGGCGTCAGCGACACTTTCGCCTTGCCGCCCTTGCGTTTCGACGGCGCCTCGGTTTCCTTCGGGCACGCCATCGCAAAAACGATCCCACAGGCGACCGACACGAGGCCGGGAATCGCGAAGGCGGCGCGCCAGCCGATCCACTTGACGAGAAACCCGGTCGCCAGCGCGGCGACGGCGATGCCGAGATTGCCGGCGAGCCCGTTCAGACCGATCACCGCGCCCGGATTCGGCACGTTCTGCACCAGCATCGGAATGCCCACCGGATGGTAGATCGCGGCGAAGGCGCCGAGCAGCGTCAGCGCGGCGGCGAGCTGCCAGGCGTCCTGCGTGAGGGACACCAGCACCGCGGCCACGCCCATGCCGAGGAAAAATATGATCATCATGACGCGGCGGCCCCACAGGTCGCCCAGGCGGCCGGCGGGCAGCGCGCCGAGGCCGAACAGCGCGAAGGCGCCGACGCTGTAGGGCATCAGGTCGGTCCAGTCGGCATAGCCGAACTCGGCGGCGACCGACGCGACGGCCGTCGCGAAGATCAGCAGGAACATGTGGTCGATCGCGTGACCCGCGTTCAGCAGGAGGTTCACGACGCGGGGAAACCCGCTGGGGACGGGAGCGGTCTGGGCGAGGGTGGTCATGGCGCGTGAGTGTGCTTGAGGGCGTGCCGTCTGTCTTTCGATGTCTTACAGTACTATATCGAGAAATGGACACCGCCGACTGACGGCAGCCGACCGGATCTTTACCGGGCACCCGGCTTGTTACGGGGACCGCCGCCGAATACAAAAACTTCGACGAACGCCGCGACCAGCGCTCCCGGCATGGCGATGTAGGCTGCCTGAACCCCGGTCCCGCCCGCGAATGGCCCTGCAATCCTGTCCGCGGCAAGCATGCCGGCGGTGACCAGCAGGTAGATCCACGCGCATGCCGGGATGCCCCGCCATCGCACGGCGCTGCGCGCACGCAGTCCCAGCCAGGCGGTCCCCCCGAGCCCCCACAGCGCGACCAGCCACTTCACCTGCTGTACCGACAGGTCGATCGCCAGCGATGCGACGAGAAGCAGCAACAACGGCGCGATCAGGAGGTACAGCAGCGCCCCCAGCGAAAGCAGGGCCCACTGCCCGAAATCTGCGACCAGGTCGCCCTGCTGGCGCAGCCACGCCGGCTCGTTGCCCGCGGCATAACGGGGCATCGCTGCCAGGCGCAGATAGCGCGAGAGCGCCTGGCCGGCCCTGAAACTGAATGCGAGCTGCGCGGCCAGGAGCATGACCAGCCCGATCCTGCTTTCAGCGAGCCAGGACAGCGGCAGCGTCGCCGTGCCCAACGATGCGAACACCACGAATCCCGCCGGCATGCGCACCACGAACACATCCCCCAGGGATATGAAGTAGGCGATTCCGAAGCCGAACGCCCAGAGGATCGCGGCGACCAGGCCGAAGTTATCCTCGGTGACGGTCCACCACGCGAACCGCGCCGCCAGCGCGAGCAGAACCAGCACCACCACCAGATAGACCACCCAGTCCATGAAACCACGCTGGCGATGGGGAAGGTTCATCGATTCATAACCCTGCGAATTCGCTCGTCGCGATTTCGCGGGCGGCGCGGCGCAACTCGAACGAAGGATGGCCAGCGAAGCACGGGAAGCCGATGTCAGGTCATCCTTCCGCCTTCAGGCCGCTGGCTACGCGGTCTCACTCGACACGCATGCCGGATTCCTTGACCACTTTCGCCCACTTCTGGACTTCGCGACGCACGTGCTCCGCGAACTGCTCCGGCGTCGAGCCGACGAGCTCGAGGTCGGTCTTGCCGAACCGGCTCTTCACGTCGGGATTGGAGACCGCCTTCACCGTCGCCGCGTGCAGGCGGGCAACGATCTCGTTCGGCGTGCCCGCCGGAACCATCAAGCCGTACCAGGAGGTCACTTCGTAGCCGGGCACGCCGGCCTCGATCAGGGTCGGCACGTTGGGCGCCATGGACGAGCGCTTCGGGCTGGTCACCGCGAGCGCGCGCAGTTTCCCGGCCCGGACGTGCGGTGTCACCGCGCTGGTGGAGGGGAAGCCGACCGATGCCTCGCCGCTGATCACCGCGGTAATGGCCTGCGGCGTGCCTTTGTAATTGACTTCCGTCATCCGGGTGCCGGCCATGCTGTCGAGCAGTTTCGCCGCGAGCCTGATCGCGGCACCCGAGGTGGCGACGTTGATCTCGCCCGGCCGCTTCTTCGCGAACGCGATCAGTTCCTTCACCGATCTCGCAGGCAGCGAGGGATGCGTTGCCAGCGTGAACGAGCCGGACGCGACCAGCGTGACCGGCGCGAAGTCCTGGAGGAGGTCGTAACCGAGCCGGCTGTAGAGCGACACGCTGATCGAGTGGGCGATGTTGCCCATCATCACCGTGTAGCCGTCGGGCGGCGACTTGGCGGCGACCTCGGCGCCCAGGTTGCCCGCCGCGCCGGCGCGGTTGTCGATCACCACCTGCTGCCCGAGCGCCGCCGCGAGCTGCGGCTGCACGAAGCGCGCAACGATATCATTGGCGCTGCCCGCCGGAAACGGCACGAGCAGTCGCACCGGCCGGGTCGGGTACTGGGCCTGGGCCGGCGCGATCCCCGCCAGCATAAAGGCAAGAATGATCAAGCCACTGCAAGACATTATTTTCATGGTTTCCTCCTCGAATTGACCCACGTCCACAGGACTCTACCACTTGGCGATGGGTGATGGGTCATCCCTCGACCTTCGGGTGACTCATCACCCATCACCCATCACTCATCACCGCTAAGGAGTGTGTCGGGGCAAAGCCCGACACACTCCTAGACTTTGAGCGGCTTGAAGCGGATGCGGTGCGGCTTAGCGCCTTCCTCGCCGAGGCGCCTCTTCTTGTCCGCCTCGTATTCCTGGTAGTTGCCGTCGAACAGCGCCACCCGGGAGTCGCCCTCGAACGCGAGGATGTGCGTGGCGATGCGATCGAGGAACCAGCGGTCGTGCGAGATCACAAGCACGGACCCGGCGAACTCCAGCAGCGCGTCCTCGAGCGCGCGCAGCGTCTCCACGTCGAGGTCGTTGGAAGGCTCGTCGAGCAGTAGCACGTTGGCGCCCGAGAGCATGATCTTGGCGAGGTGCAGGCGCCCGCGCTCGCCGCCCGAGAGGCTGCCCACCTTCTTCCCCTGGTCGGTGCCCTTGAAGTTGAATCGGCCGAGATAGGCGCGCGAAGGCATCTCGAACTTGCCGACCTTGAGGATATCCGCCCCGCTGGAGACGAACTCGAACACGGTCTGGTCGTTCGCCAGAGCGTCGCGCGACTGGTCCACGTGCGCGAGCTTCGCCGTCGGCCCGATCGCCACTTCGCCGCGGTCCGGCTTCTCGGCCCCGGTGGTCATGCGGAACAACGTGGACTTGCCGGCGCCGTTCGGCCCGATGATCCCGACGATCGCGCCGGGCGGCACGCGGAAGGACAGGTCGTCTATCAGCAGGCGCTCGCCGTAGCCCTTGGAGACGCCCTTGAACTCGATCACGCTGTCGCCCAGGCGCTCGGCGACGGGAATGAAGATTTCCTGGGTCTCGTTGCGCTTCTGGTACTCGTACGAGTTCAGCTCCTCGAAGCGGGCGATGCGCGCCTTGGCCTTGGCCTGCCGCCCCTTGGGGTTCTGGCGGACCCACTCGAGCTCTTTCTTCAGCGCCTTCTGGCGCGCCGACTCGGTGGCTTCCTCCTGCTTGAGCCGCGCCTCTTTCTGCTCGAGCCAGGAGCTGTAGTTCCCCTGCCACGGAATGCCGTAGCCGCGGTCGAGCTCGAGGATCCACTGGGCGGCGTTGTCGAGGAAATAGCGGTCGTGGGTCACCGCCACCACGGTGCCGGGGAATTTCAGCAGGTACTGCTCCAGCCACTCGACGCTCTCGGCATCGAGGTGGTTGGTGGGCTCGTCGAGGAGCAGCATGTCGGGCCGGGAAAGCAGCAGCCGGCACAACGCCACCCGGCGCTTCTCGCCGCCGGAGAGCGGCCCGATCTTCGCCTCCCACGGCGGCAGGCGCAGGGCGTCGGCCGCGATTTCCAGTTGATGGTCGGTTTCGCCGCCGCCGCTCGCCGCGAGGATCGCCTCGTACTTGCTCTGCTCGGCTGCCAGCTTGTCGAAGTCGGCGCCCTCCTCCGCGTAGGCCGCGTAGATCTCCTCCAGCTTGCGCTTGGCCTCGATGACCTCGCCCATGCCCTCTTCCACCGTCTCGCGCACGGACCTGTCCGGATCGAGCCGGGGTTCCTGGGGCAGGAATCCCACGCGCAGGCCGGGCATAGGGATCGCTTCACCGTCGAAAGCCGTATCCACGCCCGCCATGATCCTGAGCAGGCTCGACTTGCCGGCGCCGTTCAATCCCAGCACGCCGATCTTGGCGCCGGGAAAGAAGGACAGCGAGATGTCCTTGAGAATCGCGCGCCGGGGTGGCACAACCTTGCCGACCGCGCGCATGGTGTACACGTATTGAGCCATCAGTCGGTGTCCGCCCCTGAAAAAATGCGACAGCATAGCGGAAACGCGCAACTCACGGAGCGATTCCGAACGCGCGGCAAGGGTCGCCGTGGCCCCGCTAAATATCTGGAATTCAAGGGGATTCGCGTGTATAATGCGTTCATCAGAAGGCCCGGAACCGCCGGGCTTTTTTTCTTTACCTAGCAGACTGTCGGAGTCAACTCCGGAAAGCGATATCAGCCATGAGCATCATGAGACAGACCCGGTCAGTGGACTGGACGAAGGAACGAATCGCCGCGCTGGCCACGCCCGAAGTGAAGCAACTGCGCGCCAACGCGGAGCGGCTCAACGACCCGGAAATCGTGGAGCGGTGCAACGAGGTGCTCAGCGAACGCCCGCGGAGCGGCGTCCCCAAGCGCAAGACCACCGTCGCGAAGCCGGGGAGCGTCGCCCGCACCCGGGGCAAGAAGAAGGATTCAGAGCTGGGCGGTGCCGCATGAGCATTCCTATCAGGGCGCGCGCGCGGTTCATGATCGGGAAATACGAGGTGATCGCGGAGCCGATCCCGTACTCGACGCAGATGCTGCGCTACAACGTGTATCTCGACAAGACGCGGATCGGAGCCACGGTGAGCATGCCATCGGAGTCCGACTGCCGGTTCCTGGAAAAGCCGCCGGTCGTTCCCCCGCTCAAGGTCTTCAACATGACGGGCCGGCCCGGCCGTCCGAAAAAGGGCGCCGTGAAGCCCGCCGTTGTCCTGGAGAGGGACCAACCCGGTTTCCGGGAAAAACTGCCTTCCGACGTAACGCTCGACGGACTCGGAAAACCGGAGGACCGCTAGGAGTTTATCGGACTTGGGCCGACAAACTCCTAATGCAAAACCGCCTGCGCAAAAACGGAAGAAAAAAGCCGGGCGTGAGCCCGGCTTTTTTGCGCAGTGCCGACCGCTCAAACGGCCTGGATGTTGCTGGCCTGCGTCTTGCCTTTGTTGCCGGTGGTGATCTCGAAGGACACCTTCTGGCCTTCCTTCAGCGACTTGAATCCCTGCATGTTGATCGCCGAGAAGTGGGCGAAAAGATCCTCGCCGCCGCCGTCAGGCGTAATGAAACCAAAACCCTTCGCATCGTTGAACCACTTGACCGTACCGGTTGCCATTGTGACGTTCCTCAAAAAATAAGGGCTGAGCCCGAACTCGTGTTTAGTTTATCTCAAAGCCCCAGAAGAACGGACGAACAGCAAGTCACCTACCCCAAGTACTCTAGACTAAACATCGAGCGCGCACCTTATAGGGGAAGCCGGGCCGCGTCAAGTGAAATAATCGTGATGGATGATGGAGTTAGTCAGGCATGACGCGGTTTGTGCGCGTATAGTGGATGGTGGACCTCAACTGACCGGACCCGGGTCGTGACCGACGAAGCCTACATCGCTGCCTACCAGAAGCTCGCAAGCCAGTACCACAACAATCAGACGAGCATGGCGGATTACCTGGCCGCCATCCAAAAACTGAAGGAGCAATACCTCAAGGGCAGGAACAGCGCCGCGCTTCCCGCCGTTCCTTAGAGCCCGTCCTGGATTGACCGGAACGGCCCCGGACCCGGGGAGATTGCCGGCTACGAAGTCCAGCTCATTGAAAGAGACTTCATTTCAATAGCTTGCCGCAGCTTGTAGTCCCCTTCAGCAGCCGCGTTCCTTCCTTCTCGCCGGACCCGTCCCGTTACTTCGACCGCGCCGAACGTGCCTCGCACGGTCCGACGCGAAAATGATAAATTGGCGGCTCGCCGGACCGTCCCCGGTTACCCATTCGGAGGAGTGAGCCCCATGGAGCGCAAGAAGGCCAGCGACTTCCCGCAGGAAGTTCTCGATCTGTTCGACGGCTACGTCCACGGCGGCATGAACCGCCGCGAATTTCTGGACCGCGCCGCGAAGTACGCGGTCGGCGGCTTCACCGCCGCGGCGATGCTGGAGAGCCTCAAGCCCAATTTCGCGTGGGCACAGCAGGTCGCGAAAGACGACAAGCGCATCCAGACGCAATACCTGGACTACGGTTCGCCCCAGGGCTCCGGCAAGATGAAGGGCTATCTCGCGCGGCCGACGAAAGCCGGCAAGCTGCCCGCCGTGCTGGTGATCCACGAGAACCGCGGCTTGAACCCGTACATCGAGGACGTCGCGCGGCGCCTCGCGGTGCAGGGCTACCTCGCCTTCGCGCCGGACGCGCTCGCGCCGGTCGGGGGCTACCCCGGCGACGAGGTCAAGGCCGTAGGGATGTTCGCCAAGCTCGACGCCAAGAAACGGTTCGAGGACCTGCTTGCCGGCGCCGGCGTCCTGAAGTCGCGCCCCGAGTTCAGCGGCAAGCTCGGCGCAGTCGGATTCTGCTTCGGCGGCCTCGTCGTGAATCAGATTGCGACTCGCATGCCGGATCTGGCGGCCGGCGTGCCGTTCTACGGCAGGCAAGTCAGTGCCGCCGACACCGCCAAGATCAAGGCGCCGCTCCTGATCCATTACGCCGGCCTCGACGTGGGCGTCAACAGCGGCTGGCCGGCGTGGGAGACTGCGCTACAGACCAACAAGGTGCGCTATCAGGTGCATTTCTACGAGGGCGTGAATCACGCGTTCCACAACGACACCACGCCGCGCTACGACGCCGCCGCCGCCAAGCTGGCGTGGTCGCGCACCCTCGCCTTCTTCAAGCAACACCTCAAGGGATAACGAGTTATCCCGAAATTGCGGAGTAGAGATGTCCTCCAAATACATGCTGTGCAGCTTCAAGACCTGCCCCTGGGTCCAGCGCGCCGCGATCGTGCTGCGGGCGAAGCAGGTGCCGTACGACATCACCTACATCGACCGTGACAAGCGGCCCGAGTGGTTTCTCAAGGTATCGCCGCACTCGAAGGTGCCGGTGCTGGTGGTGGACGGCAAGGACGCGCTGTTCGAGTCGAACGCCATCGCCGAATACCTGGACGAGACGGTGGCGCCGCGGCTGCACCCCGAGGACCCGCTCGCGCGCGCGCGCAACCGCGCGTGGACCGACTTTGTCCCCACCTTCGCCAGCGCGGTGTCGAGCACGATGTATGCCGACTCCGACGAAGAGTTCGCCGAGAAGGCGGCGAGGATTTCCAGCCCATTCGGCAAGCTCGACGAAGCGCTCGCCAGACGCGGCAACGCCGGCCCCTGCTTCAACGGCCCGGCGTTCTCGCTGGTGGACGCGGCCTACGCGCCGTTCCTGCAGCGCTACACCTTCATGGATCGCCTGCGCCCGCTCGGCATCATCGAGTCGTTTCCCCATCTCGCCGCGTGGCGCGACGCCCTCCTCGCGCACCCGGCGGTCAAGGCCTCGACCGTCGCGAACATCGAGGCGGTCTGGCAGGAGAACCTGATCCTGCGCAAGCGCTGGCTCGGGCAGTTCGTTCCGACGAGCGTCCTCGGCGCCAGCGCCGCCGCCTGAAGAAAACGGGAGGTTGTCCCGGTCTCGGTGACGAGATACGGGTGGTCCGGCGCTTCTCCAGTATCAGTCCCGGCACGAGCCCCGGCAGCGGCACGGCGCAGAGTACGAGCGCGGGCCAGATGACCGCGTTGATCTGGTACATCGCGCCGCGCTGCCGCATGCCGTCCTCCCTCGTCGCCGGACGCGCACTTCGGATTCTCGTCCACGAATGCCACCCCATGGTGACTGCCCCGTCAAATCGTTTACAAAATCAATAATTTGTTTTAGGCTTGCTCCCCCGCCTCTCCCGAAGGAGCAAGGAGGAAGGCGGAAGGATGAATGGCGCCGGCCATCGGTCACGCCACATCGGGAAGGGGAACCCATTTCGAAACTCAAATTGACCATCGCGACCACGGATTACGATCATTTCCGCGATTACCGGATGGGCGTCGTCAACGCGGAAGGCATCGATCTCAACTGGCTCAACCTGGGCCACCACGAGTGCTTCGCCCGCTTCACGGCCAACCGCGAGTTCGACCTGTCCGAGCTGTCCTTCGCGAAGTTCGCGACCCAGGTGACCCGCGAGGACAGCGACATCATCGGGCTTCCGGTCGTCTGCTCGCGGCTGTTCCGCTTCAGTGCCTTTTACGTGAACAAGAAAAGCAAGATCCGGACCGTGATGGACCTGAAGGGCAAGAAGGTCGGCTCGCCGGAATGGGCGCATTCGGCCGCCGTGTACATGCGCGGCTGGATGCACAACGACATGGGCGTGAAGCTGACGGACGTGCACTGGGTCCAGGCGGGCGCGAACGCGCCCGGGCGCAAGGAGAAGGTCGAGCTGCATCTCCCCAAGGGGCTGACACTGACGCGCGTCGCCGACAAGTCCCTGAGCGAGCTGCTCGCCGCAGGCGAGATCGACTGCGCCATCATCGCGCGCCCGCCGACCTGCTTCCTGGAAGGCCATCCCGACGTGGAGCGCCTCTTCCCGAACTATCACGAGATGGAGGAGGAATATTACGAGCGCACCAAGGTCTGGCCGATCATGCACATCATCGCGATGAGAAAGCGGATCCTGGACGAGCATCCCTGGGCCTCGCGCAACCTCTACAACGCATTCCTGGAATCGAAGCGCCGCAGCATCGAGCGCCTGCTCGATCCGGCCGTGTCACGCTACCCGCTGGCGTGGCTGTCCACCTACGCGCGCACGATGCGCGACATGTTCGGCGGCGACCCGTTTCCCTACGGCATCGAGGAAAACCGCCCGACCTGGGAACAGATGGCGCTCTACACCTACCAGCAGGGCATCGCGCACCGGCAGTTCAGGCCCGAGGAGATCTTCCCCGAAGGGATCATGACCAAGGTCGTCATCTAACTTCATCCTTCGGCTGACTCAGCACCGCTTTTCTAATGGCGCAAGCGCCTCAAACCGGCGGTCCCGTTGCTCCAGCGATCCTCGCAGACCTGGCCGCGGCCAGCCGCGTCCTGGCCGCCCAGGACGTCGTGGACGGTTTCGGCCACGTCTCGATGCGCCTTCCGTCGGCGCCCGACCGCTACCTGATGGCGCGCTCGATCGCGCCGGCGCTGGTGACGCCCGACGACATCATCGAATACGACCTGGACAGCAATCCCCGCAATGCCGACGGCCGCTCGAGCTTCCTCGAGCGCTTCATCCACGGGGAAATCTACAAGGCCCGGCCGGATATCCGCTCCGTGGTGCATAGCCATTCACCGTCGGTGATCCCGTTCGGGCTCGTCGGCGTGCCGATGCAGGCGATGTTCCACAACGCGGCCTTCATCGCGGCGGGCGTGCCGGTGTTCGACATCCGCGAGAAGTTCGGCGCCACCGACATGCTGGTCGGCAACGGGGTGAAGGGTGTGGCGCTCGCCGAGATCATGGGCAAGAAGGACGTCGTGCTCATGCGCGCGCACGGGAGCGTCGCCTGCGGGCGGACGTTGCAGGCTGCGGTATTCCGCGCCGTTTACACCGAGGTGAATGCGCGCATCCAGCACTGGACCGTGGCGCTCGGGCGCGGCGCGCCGATGGCCTCGCTCGACGACGAGGAAGGCCGCCTTGCGGACGTGCCCAACCAGACCGCCGGCATGCGCGCCTGGGACCTCTGGCGTAGCCAGGTCCGGAGCGCAGTAAACTGGTAGCGCTCCGGCGGAGGGATGAGGGATGAGGGATGACTCCCGCAGCGTAGAAGCCTTATCCCTTATCCCTTATCCCTTATCCCTTATCCCTTATCCCTTATCCCTTATCCCTTATCCCTTATCCCCTATCACGTATCACGAATCACGGGTTTGATCAGGAGCACGTCATGCCAGATATCGCATCGAAGGACCGGACGGACGCCGGCTCGGTGATCGGGCTGAAGCAGCAGCTGGTGGACTGCATCCGCATGCTGGAACAGTCCGACATTATCGACTACAACGGCCATTGCAGCATCCGCCTCGGCGAGGATCGCATGCTGATCAACATCGGCTCGTGCCAGCGCAGCCGGCTCACGGTCGAGGACATCTGCGCCATCGACTTCGAAGGCAACGTGATCGAGGGCAAGGGCAGGCCGCCGCTGGAGTTCCACTTGCATGCCGGCGTCTACCGGGCGCGGCCGGACGTGAAGGCGGTCGTGCACGCGCACCCCAAGTGGTCCACTTTCCTGACCATGGTCGGCCAGAGCTACCAGCCGGTGTACGCGCAGGGCTCGCTGGTCTGGCCGATGCCGGTACTCGACTCGCCGAACTCGATCAACAACCCGGTGATGGCCAAGCGCCTGGCGGACACGCTCGGCGACCGGCCGGCGGCGATGATGAAGTCGCACGGCGCGGTGACGGTCGGCAAGGGCATCGTCGAGGCGTTCGTGCTCGCCAACTACCTCGAGGAGAACGCCTACCGCCAGTACATGGCGCTGCAGATCGGCAAGCCCTACGCGTTCAGCGAGAAGGAAGTGGCGCTGTGCCGCGAGAAGCTCTGGACCGAGAGCCTGTTCAAGCGCACCTGGGATCATTTCCGCGCCAAGCTGGATTGAGCGCGGAAATGATGCAGCGGGATACGGGATACGAGATACGGGATACGGGATATCTCGCATCACGCATCACGCATCTCGCATCGCTCATCCCTCGTGCGCCGGGATGCTCTTCTCCATCAGCGCCCGCAGCTCGGGCGTGACCTCGACGTCGATGCCGAACCACGCCTTCCAGGCGGGCCTTCCTTGGTGCAGCAGCATGCCGAGGCCGTTTACGGTGCGGTTTCCGCTTTTTCTCGCGGCCGCCAGGAACGGCGTCTCGAGCGGGATGTAGATGATGTCGGCGGCGAGCGCGCTCTTCGGCAGCTTGTCGAGACGGATGTCGAGGGCGGGCTGGCCGACCATGCCCTGGCTGGTGGCGTTGACCACCATCGCCGCGCCGTCCAGCGCGTCGTGGCGCTGCGCCCACGGCAGCGCCTTAATCGGGCCGCCGAAGTCGGAAGCGATGCCCTGGGCGCGCGCAAACGTGCGGTTGACGAGCCGGATCTCTCGCGCGCCCTCCTGCAGCAGGCCGTAGCAGACCGCGCGCGAGCCGCCGCCGGCGCCCAGCACCACGGCCGGGCCGGCATCCGCCCGCCAGCCCGGCTGGGCCTGCCTCAAATTGTGTATGAAGCCGTAGCAATCGTTGTTGCCGCCGGCGAGCGACCCGTCGGGCCGGACGACCACGCAGCTGATCGCGCCGATGCTTCTGGCCACCGTGTCGACCTCGTCGACGATCGTCATGGCCTGCTGCTTGTGCGGGATGGTCAGGTTGCAGCCCGCGAAGCCCAGCGGATGCAACGCGCGCAACGCCGCGGCGAGGCCCTCGGGGGGAATCGCGAGCGGCACGTAGGTCCCCGCCAGATCGTGACGCCGGAACCAGTAGTTGTGCAGCAGCGGCGAGCGGGAGTGCATGACGGGCCAGCCCATGACGCCGGTAAGGAGGAAGCGATCGGGATGTGCCATTGGGCAGAACCGGTGACGAGTGAATGGAACTCGTCTCAAAAACAAAATTCGGGTCTTGGCTTGCAGTATCTTTAAGATACGTTCCAGTGATGAGCGCCCGGTCAGGGGCGAAACGAAGATTAGCAGAATTCACCGGGTTTCAACCCCATCTTGCCAGGTTCGCTTTTAGGAGGAACAATAAGGTCAGCTCGGTCTGACCCCTATACATCAAGGCGAGGGAGGGCTAAAGCATGTTTGCGATCATCTGCAAAGCAGACGGTTTTCCGGTAAGCCGCCATGTTGGGAACGAAACTCCGGATCTCGTCGTGACCTGGACCTCACAAGCCGCGGCCAGCGCTTTCCTCGCCGCTAAGGGCATCCAGGCCGACTACCAGGTGGTCGCGCTCACCGACGACTCTCTCGGCCGCATGGCCCAGGCGCTGGGCTGCCCGGCTGACGCCATCGCGTTCGACGCCTATCCCGGCTAGTCGGCCCTCATCCGCCGTTCCTTGATCACGACCGCCCACTTCTTCAGCTCGGATTCCAGGGTGGCCGCCGCCTGCTCCGGCGTGCTCCCGACTACATCGAGACCGTCCGCCTCGAACCGCCGGATCGTCTCGGGAAAGCTCATGGCCTTCCGGAAGTGATCGTTCAGCGTGCCGATGATTTCGCGGGGAGTGCCTTTGGGCGCGGCCAGCACGAACCAGGCGACGAACTCATAGCCCGGCAGACCGGATTCGGCGATCGTCGGCACCCCGGGCAGGGCCGCCACCGGCTTCAGGCTGGTCACTCCGAGCGCGCGCAGCCGGCCCGACTTCACGAATCCCACCGCGCCGGCAACGCCTGAAAACGCGACGCCCACCTCGCCGCTGATCGCCGCAACCAGCGCGGGACCGCCGCCCTTGAACTGGACGGCGACGATGTTCGCCTTGCCGAGATAGTTGAACAGCTCGCCGGCGATGTGCGGGTTCGTGCCGACCCCCGCGGAGGCGTAGTTGAGGTCGCCGGGGCGGGATTTGGCGAGTTGCAGCAGCTCGCGAACCGACCGCGCCGGCACCGACGGATGCACGCTCAGGAACGAGGGTGTCGTCGACAGGATCGAGATCGGCTCGAAATCCCTGAGCACGTTGTACGGCACCTTGATAGGTGATAGGTGATAAGGGATAAGGCTCCCGCCCAGCGCGGGTCCTCCTTCCGCCTTCATCCTTCATCCTTCATCCTTAGGACGTGCCCCCTCATCCCTCGTCACTCGGCCCTGATCCCCGCCGCCTTCACCACCTTGCCCCACCTCGCCAGCTCGCTTCTCAGGTGGGCGCCGAATTGCTCCGGCGTCGTGGTCGAGATGTCGAGCGACAGTTTGCTGAACCTCGCCCGCACGTCCGGCGCCTGCATGGCATCCATTATCGTCTTGTGCAGCTTCGCCAGGATCGGCTTCGGCAGCCCCGCGGGCGCGAACACCCCGAACCAGTTGGAGACGGTCATGCCCGGAACGCCGCTTTCCTCGAACGTCGGGACGTCGGGAAAGGCGCGCGCGCGTTTCAGCGTGCTGACCGCCAGCGCGCGCAGCCGCCCCGCGCGGACGTGACCGACGATGCCGGGCGCCGTTGGAAACGCCGCCTGGATCTG
The DNA here is from genome assembly GCA_016192825.1 of Betaproteobacteria bacterium. Lineage (GTDB taxonomy): Bacteria > Pseudomonadota > Gammaproteobacteria > Burkholderiales > SG8-41 > SG8-41. The sequence goes on from JACPTK010000028.1 coordinate 32,107, forward strand.
GCCCGCGATCACGTCGGCGTTCGCCAGCGCGATGCTCTTGTACGGCACGTGGACGATGTTCACGCCGGCGGCGAGCTTGAACAGCTCGCCCGTCATGTGCGTCACCGAGCCGCTGCCGCCCGATCCGTAGTTGAGCTTGCCGGGCTGCGCGCGCGCCAACGCGACGAACTCCTTCGCCGTCTTCGCCGAAAACGCGGGATTCACAATGAGCACCTGCGGCGCGGTCGCCAGCAGCGTGATCGGCGTGAAGTCCCTGATCGGATCGTACGGCACGTGCTTCAGGACGTGCACGTTGATCGTGTGCGGCGAATCGCCGACCAGCAGCGTATAGCCGTCCGGCGTCGCCTTCGCCACGAGATCGCGCCCGATCGAGCCCGACGCGCCGGGCCGGTTGTCGATCACGAACTGCTGTCCGAGCAACTCCCGCAGCTTCTCGCCGAGCACGCGCGCGGTCGTGTCGGACGACCCCCCGGGCGCGTACGGGATGACCACCCGCACCGGCCGCACCGGGTATGCCTGCGCACCCGCCCCCAAGGCATAAGTCAAAAGGCACAAGGCAAAAGTGACTTTCTGCAAACAGCTGCCAGACAGCATCCGATGGGTTTTCACGCCGAGGTCTCCTTGCGCACGGTCCGCGTCATTGCCATTCGCCATTCGCCATTCGCCTTCAACATTATGCTCCCGCCTTCCGAAATCCTATAATCCGCCTGCCTCCCGATCCCGCGTCCAGATCATGAACCCCCAGATCCGCAGCGCCGGCCCTTCGGCCCTCAAGGTGCTCACGTCCCACAGCTCGTTTTCGGTGCTCGACGCGCTGGCGCCCGCGTTCGAGCAGGCGGGCGGGCGGCAGTATGCGGTGGAAGCCGACTCGGCCAGGACAATGCTCGCCCGCATCAAGGCCGGCGAGACGGCGGATGTCGCCGTGCTCGGCAAGGCGGCGGTGGACGAGATGGCGGAGCTGGGCATCGTCGTCGCCGGCAGCCGCCGCCCCTTTGCCCGCGCCCGCGTCGGCGTCGCCGTCCGCGCGGGCGCGCCGCGGCCCGACATCTCGTCGGTCGAGGCCTTCAAGCGCTCGATGCTCAATGCCAGCTCGATCGCGCATACCGTGCACGGCGCGAGCGGCATGTACGTCCCGGTCCTGATGGAACGCCTCGGCATCGCGGAGCAGACGAAGCCGAAGACCGTCACGCGCCCGGGCGGCTACATCGCCCGGGTCGTCGCCGCGGGCGAGGCCGAGATCGCCATCCAGCAGATCGTGGAACTGCTGGCGGTGCCCGGCGTCGATCTGGTCGGGCCGCTGCCGGACGAAATCCAGAAGGTATTCGAGACCATGGCCGGGATCTTCACGGCATCGCGACAGCAAGCGGAGGCGGAAGCGCTATTGAAGTTTCTCCTCGCCCCGGCCAACGCTGCGGTGTTCAAGGAAAAGGGCCTCGAGTACGTCGGTAAACAGGCATGAAGTTGCCAGTTGTCAGTTGTCAGTTGTCAGTTGTCAGTGAGGGATGACCCTCGCAGCGAAGCAATCGGGGCGCATACGATCGGTTTCGCTGACGCACGTCAGCGGAACAGGGTGGGCGGCGGGGGCGGTCCAGCGGGCCCATTCCAAACTCTTGGAGAGCTACGCCCCAGCCGCGGCCGGGTGGCGGAATGGCCGGTGACTGATCCGATTCTCCCGGTACTGGTACTGACTCAAGACAACGCGACGGCCAAGTGAATTGCCAGAATGCGCTCGGGAGAACGGAGCAGGCGCCGGCCGTTTCGACAGGACCCGGCCAGCGGCTGAGCGGCCGCTTGCCGAAGGCAGAAGTCAGAAGCCAGGAGTCAGAAGGCGGAAAGGTAAGAATTCTCCCACCACCCCGGCGCCGCTAGTGCCCCCCGTCCATCCCGCCGAGCTGCATCTCGCCGGGCGTTCGGCAGCTCAAAGGTGCGCAGGCACCTTTACTCCCACCACCCCGGCGCTTCGCGCCACCCCTCCTCCGGCAGGAGGGGAAGGCTGTAAATCAGGCGGTTAGGGGCCCCGCCGCCGACAGGTTGCGCGGCGAACGATCGTTCGCTAGCATATCGCCATGTCCGACGACCCGGATTATCTCGGCAGGCTGCGGGATTACTACGCCCGGCACCGGGTGTTGCCGTCCTACTCCCGCATCGGCGGCCTCCTGGGCTTCAGCTCCAAGGCCTCCGTCGCCAAGCTGGTGGGCCGGCTGCAGGCGGCGGGCTACCTGGAGTTCACCGCGGACCGGCGGCTCAAGCCCGGCCGCCGCTTCTTCGAGAGGTCCGTCGCGGGCAGCAAGGTGGCCGCCGGCTTTCCCAGCGCGGTCGCCGACGACCTGCAGGACGACGTCGCCATCGACCAGGACCTGGTCCGCCATCCTTCCCGCACGGTGCTGGTGACCGTCAAGGGCGACTCCATGATCGACGCTGGCCTGCTGCCCGGTGACCGGGCGGTGGTCGAGCGGCGCCACACTGCCGCCGAGGGCGACATCGTCGTGGCGATCGTGGACAACGAGTCGACGATCAAGCGCCTCGCGAAAGAGCGCGGCCGCTTCGTCTTGAAGCCGGAGAACAAGGCCTACCCCATCCTGCGGCCGAAGGAGCTGGAAATCTTCGGCGTCGTCGTCGGCAGCTATCGCAAGTACCGATAATCTTGTAAATCCTGTCCATTTCTTGTTTTTGAGGCGAGTTCCAGCCCGCTCCAATCCTGTGAAATCTTGTAAATCCTGTCTAATTTTCAACCATCCCGCGATCTGGCGCGGCGACCGGCTGGGCGGCGTCGCGACGCCGAGCGTGCCGACGGGATTTTCTGAATTGGACGCGGCGCTGCCCGGCGGCGGCTGGCCGGCCGCGGCGCTCACGGAAATCCTGCCGCAGCACGAAGGCATCGGCGAGCTGCGCCTGCTGGGGCCCGCGCTCGCCGCGCTGTCCGCGCAGCGGCGCACGCTGGTATGGGTCGCGCCCCCTTATCTGCCCTACGCGCCGGCGCTCCAGGCCGCCGGCATCGACCTCGCCCGCCTCGTCGTCGTCAGGACGCGCTCGCCGAAGCAGGCGCTGTGGGCGATCGAGCAGGCCCTGCGCTCGAGCGCCTGCGGCGCGGTGCTCGCCTGGCCGGAGGAAATCCGCTGGCCCGAGCTGCGCCGCCTGCAGCTCGCGACCGAGGGCGGCCGGGCGCTCGCCGTGCTGTTCCGCCCCGCGCGCGCCGCCGGCGACGCCTCGCCCGCCGCGCTGCGCCTCGGCCTCGACACCCACGCGGGCGGGCTCGCGGCGCGCATCCTGAAGCGCCGCGGCGCCATGCTCGACAAGCCGCTCCTGCTGCCGCTGCAGCCAGTCGTGAGCAGGAGCCACTCCGCCAACCATGCTGTGGATCGCCCTTCACTTTCCGCTCCTGCCCCTCGAATCGTTCCTGCCGGCATCATCCCGCTCTGAATCGTGGGCCGTCGCCGACGGCCCCGGCGTCATGATGTGCAACCCGCGAGCCCGCGCTCAGGGAGTCCGCCCGGGAATGAGTCTCGCCGCGGCGTGCGCGCTCGCGCCGGACCTCCGCCACCGCCCGCGGGACGCGGCGGCGGAAGACGCGGCGCTCGGGCAGATCGCGGCCTGGTCGGTGCAGTTCACCCCCGCCGTCTCGCTGCAGCCGCCGCGCGGCCTGCTGCTGGAAATCGAAGGCAGCCTGCGGCTGCTCGGCGGGATCGGGAGCATCCTGGAAGCGATCAGGCGCGGCGTCGCGGACATGGGCTACACCGTGTCGCTCGCCTGCGCGCCGACGGTCTCGGCGGCGTGGCTCCTCGCGCGCGGCGGAACCGAGCGGGTCTTCGCCGGTCAGCGCGCCATCCGGGAGGCGATCTCGCCGCTGCCGGTGCGCGTGCTCGACTGCGAGGCGCAGGCGCTCGACACGCTGGCGGCAATCGGCGCGCGGACGATCGGCGATCTCCTCGCCCTGCCGCGCGACGGCGTGGCGCGGCGCTTCGGGCAGCGGCTGCTCGATCAACTCGACCGCGCGCTGGGGGAGCGGCCCGAGGCGCGCGCGTTCTTCACCGCCGCGCCGCGCTTCGACGCGGCGATCGAGCTCGCGGCGGGGACCGCGAGCGCCGAAGCGCTGCTGTTTCCCGCCCGGCGGCTGCTGACCCAGCTCGCCGGCTACCTCGCGGGGCGCTGCGCCGGAATCCAGGGTTTCAACCTGGTCCTGCGGCACGAGGACGCGCCGGACACCGTGCTCGAGATCGGGCTCGCCGCGCCGTCGCGCGAGGCCGACCGGTTCGTTCTCCTCGCCCGCGAGCGGCTGGCGGCCACGGCCCTCGCGGCGCCGGTCACCCGGGTCGGGGTCGAAGCCGGGGAAATCCTCACGCTCGCGGGAGAGCCGGGGAATCTCTTTCCCGACCACGCGGGCGACGCGGGCGACTGGGCGCGGCTCGTCGAGCGCCTGCGCGCGCGGCTCGGGCCGGACGCCGTGCACGGGCTCGCGCCGCGCGCCGAGCACCGGCCGGAGCGCGCGTGGCGGGCGACCGCGCCCGGCGCCCGCGCCGAACAGGCCGGGCGCGCGCCGCGTCCGCTGTGGCTGATCGAGCAGCCGCGCCCGCTCGCGGAAGTGAACTCGAAGCCGCGCTACCGCGACGGCGCCCTCGCCCTCCTCGCGGGTCCCGAGCGCATCGAGTCGGGCTGGTGGGACGGGGCCGACGTGAAGCGCGATTACTTCATCGCGCAGACGCCCGACCGGGCCACGCTCTGGGTCTATCGCGATCGCAGGAGGCCGGGGGGGTGGTTTTTGCATGGCATTTTTGGTTAAGGATGACGCAAATGCTGCGTGAGGGCGGGAGAGCGGGAGAGCGATAGAACCCGGTTTTTCGATCTCACGATCTCCCGACTTCACGGATTCTCATGGTTTCGTTGCCCGCCTACGCCGAGCTGCACTGCGTAACCAACTTCACGTTCCTGCGCGGCGCGTCGCATCCCGAGGAGCTGGTCGCGCGCGCGGCGCAACTCGGCTATTGCGCGCTCGCCGTCACCGACGAGTGCTCGCTCGCCGGCGTGGTGCGCGCGCACGTCGCCGCCAGGGAGCACGGCCTCAAGCTCGTCATCGGCGCCGAGTTCAGGATCGCGGACGGCCCGCGCGTCGTGCTGCTCGCGACCGACCGCGCCGCTTACGGCAACCTGTCCCAGCTCATCACGACTGCGCGGCGGCGCAGCGGAAAAGGCAGCTATAGCGTCCGATGGGACGATATGGATCGAGGAACCCCCGGATGCCTCGCCATCCTCATTCCGCCGGACATTCCGGCCTCGAATCCCCCCTCTCCCTTCCCTCATCCCCGCCCTTCTCCCGAGAGGAGAAGGGGGGCTCGAGCCTCCTCTCTCCCCTCGGGAGAGAGGTTGGGAGCGAGGGATGGAGGGGCGGGGGTGAGGGGGAAATGCGGAGAGGCAAAGGACCCATGGAATGAGGTGGTCGAGGACGCGCGACGGCTCGCGCGCGCTTATGACGGCCGCGCCTGGATCGCCGCCGAGCTGCTGTGCGGCCCGGACGACCGGGCGCGGCTCGGCGCGCTGAGGGCGCTCGGCGCGGCCGCCGGCCTGCCGCTCGCCGCGGCCGGCGACGTGCACATGCACGTGCGCTCGCGCCGGGCGCTGCAGGACACGCTGACCGCGATCCGGCTGCGCACCACGGTCGCCGAAGCGCGCGGCGCGCTCTATCCCAACGCCGAGCGCCACCTGCGCATGCGCGTGCGGCTCGCGCAGCTCTATCCCCCCGAGCTGCTCGCCGAAACCGTCCGCATCTCGGAGCGCTGCACGTTCTCCCTCGACAGCCTGCGCTACGAGTACCCGGAGGAGCTTGCGCCGGCGGGTCATACGCCGGCCTCCTATCTGAGGGAGATCACGGAAGCGGGATTGCGCCGGCGCTTTCCCGCCGGCGTCCCCGGCAACGTGCGCGAGCTGATCGAGCACGAGCTGGCGCTGATCGCCGAGCTGGAGTACGAGCCCTACTTCCTCACCGTGCACGACATCGTGCGGTTCGCGCACGGCCGCGGCATTCTGTGCCAGGGGCGCGGCTCGGCCGCCAATTCCGCGGTGTGCTACGCGCTCGGCATCACCGAGGTGGACCCGGCGCGCATGAACATGCTGTTCGAGCGTTTCATCTCGCGCGAGAGGAACGAGCCTCCCGACATCGACGTCGACTTCGAGCACCAGCGGCGCGAGGAGGTCATCCAGTACCTCTACAACAAGTACGGCCGCGACCGCGCCGCGCTCGCCGCCACGGTGATCACCTACCGCACCAGGAGCGCGATCCGCGACGCCGGCAAGGCGCTCGGCTTCGATTTGCAGCAGGTGGACCGCCTGTCCCGCTCGTTCGCGTGGTGGGACGGCAAGCATTCCGTGAGCCAGCGCCTCGCCGAGGCGGGGTTCTCCGCCGACAGCCCGCAGGTCGAGCGCCTGGTCGAGCTGGTCGGCACGCTTGCCGGCTTCCCCCGGCACCTGTCGCAGCACACCGGCGGCTTCGTGTTCGCGCGCGGGCTCTTGTCGCGCCTCGTGCCGATCGAGAACGCGGCGATGCCGGCGCGGAGCGTCATCCAGTGGGACAAGGACGACCTCGATGCGCTGGGGCTGCTCAAAGTGGACGTGCTCGCGCTCGGCATGCTCTCCGCGATCCGCCGGGCGCTGGACATGATCGGCGCCTGGCGCGGGACGACGTTCACCATGAGCGACGTGCCGCCCGAGGACCCGGCGGTGTACGAGATGATCCAGCACGCGGATACGATCGGCGTGTTCCAGATCGAGTCGCGCGCGCAGATGAGCATGCTGCCGCGGCTGAAGCCCGCCAGCTACTACGACCTCGTGATCGAGGTCGCGATCGTGCGCCCCGGGCCGATCCAGGGCGGCATGGTCCATCCCTACCTGCGCCGGCGCCAGGGCATCGAGCCGGTCACCTGCCCGAGCGAAGCGGTCAAGTCGGTGCTCGCGCGCACGCTCGGCGTGCCGATCTTCCAGGAGCAGGTGATGCAGCTCGCGATCGTCGCCGCCGGCTTCACGCCCGGCGAGTCCGACAAGCTGCGGCGCTCGATGGCGGCGTGGCGCCGCAAGGGCGGGCTCGAGCATTTCGAGCAACGCCTGGTCTCGGGCATGCTCGCGCGCGGCTACCGGCGCGAGTTCGCCGAGCAGATCTACCGGCAGATCCTCGGCTTCGGCGAGTACGGCTTTCCCGAGGCTCATTCGGCAAGCTTCGCGCTGCTGGTGTACGTCTCGGCGTGGATCAAGCGTCACGAGCCGGCGGCGTTCCTCGCGGCGCTCCTGAACAGCCAGCCGATGGGCTTCTACGCGCCGTCGCAGCTCGTGCAGGACGCGCGGCGGCACGACGTCGCCGTGCTGCCGGTGGACGTCACCGTCAGCGACTGGGACTGCGTCCTCGAGAAAAGCGCGGAATCGAACCGCCAAGACGCCAAGGAAGACACAAGCCCCGACACAAAGGAACTCGAATCACGACTCACGACTCACGAATCACGCTTCTCGGACCGGGTCGAATCACCAATCACCAATCACCAATCACGCCTTTTGCCACAAGTGCGGCTCGGCCTCAGGATGATCTCCGGCTTCGCCGAGGCGGCCGCGGCGCGCCTGATCGCGGCGCGCCGCGAGCGCCCATTCGACTCGGTCGAAGACATGGCCCGGCGCTCGCAACTGAACCGCCGCGACTTGAAGCTCCTCGCCGCCGCGGGCGCCTTGAAGCCGCTGGCCGCGCACCGCCGCCTGGCGCATTGGGAAGCCGCGGGGATCGAGCGCGCCACGCCCGTTCTCGGCGACTGCCCGATCGACGAGCCGCTGCCGCAACTCGCTCCGCCGGGCGAGGCGGACGAGTTGATCGCCGACTACGCGAGCCTCGGCCTCACGCTCGGCCGCCACCCGCTCGCGCTGCTGCGGCCGCGGCTCGCGCGCATGCGGCTCGCCACCGCAGCCGCACTGCGCGAGCTTCCGCACGGCCGCCCCGCGCGCGCCGCTGGCATCGTCGTCGGCCGCCAGCGGCCCGACACCGCTTCAGGGGTGATCTTCGTCACGCTGGAGGACGAGACGGGCAGCGTCAACGTGATCGTCTGGCGCGATCTCGCCGAGCGCCAGCGGCGCGAATTGCTGGGTTCGCGCTTGATGGGGGTTTACGGAACCCTGGAGAGAGAGGGAGAAGTCGTCCATCTCATCGCAAAGCAGCTCGTTAACCACAGTGAGCTATTGGGAGCACTGGAGACTTCGAGCCGGGATTTCCACTAGGAGTGTGTCGGGCTTTGCCCCGACACACTCCTTACGCAAAACCGCCCGCAGGCAAACGACAGCATTGGATGCGAAATACCTGAATTCGCCGCTGTTCCTGCACTTCCTGGTGGCAAGAACACGCTTTTCACTCCACTCTGTCGTAAGTCAGCGGGCGGTTTTGCATTTAGCAGCCTGTCGGAACTTCAAGTCCGACAGGCTGCTAGTGCCTTGAAACCAATTGAATTCAAGTATATAAATGACGATATCCGGGCAGCCCCGCCCCCGCCGCCCGATCGCCAGTAATCACCGCTTGCCGCGCCGCCCCGATCCCGCGGCGTGGCCCCTCCAGGCTCAGACCCCGCCTGACCGCCGTTGGCGCCGCTGTGTCGGCGCTTGTTGCGCGCGCAGGGTTTTCGTTCGCGGGACCCAACCCGAAGAACGAGCCCAGTGCGCAGGGACAGCAGGAGTCGGGAACGAGGATCGAGATGGAGGCCGCAGCCGAAGAATTCGCCGCCGTGCGCAGCCGGTACGAGCAGTACTGGGCGGCGCAAGTCGCGCGGCTCGAGCAAACCCTTTACCGGCTGCACATTCTGAAGCAGGGCGTCGAGCTGTTGCTGCTGGTGAGCAGCTACCTGATCTATTACTTTCTCGATTGCATCGCGGTCGTCATAGCGATGCCCCTGCCCCTCGTCCGCTAACGAGCTTTGCGTAAGTGCTTTACGCCGCTCGACCCTCACCCCTTCCCCCTCTCCCGAGGGGAGAAGGGGAAGGGATAGCGAAAATGGCCAGTAAGCGATTTCCGAAAGACTGGCAAGCAGGCGCGGCGCCGGGAACGGCACGACGAGTGGCGGGTTTCCCGACGCGCAGGCGTCGGCCGCTTACAGCGATTTCGCCCGGCACTGGCACGTGCCGGCGGTTTTCGATGCGCGCCTCCACCCGCCACCCCGAGGGGAAGGGGGGACCGGGGCCGGGCGCGCTTGTGCGCGACCTGTCTCGCTGATCCGCTGTGCGCGAAGCGCCGCTATGTCAGCAGCGCAAGCACGATCAGCAGCAGCGCCAGAGCCTGGAACCCGACCCGCGCGCCCATCCACTGCTCGCTTCTCAAGTGGCCCACCTCGCCATCGGTGGCCATCGAGGTGATGCCGGCGATGAGCGAGCCTATCGTGGCCAGCAAGGCGGTGAGAACCAGTGCTGTCATCATGGTCATGACGACCTCCTATTGGGATAAAGCAGGATCCAATTTATGCCTGCCTGCGGGGGGCCCCTTGATCAAGGTCAAGGACCCTCCAAATAAAGGGGTGAGGCGGGCATGCGCCGGGCGCCAACGTGGGTAATCGGGGAACCGGGCCGCTCCCCGCCATTCGCATTCCCCCCCCCAACCGTCATCGGCTTTGTTGCCGGGCGTGGAGCGCAAGGGTATTCTTCGGCTGCGGCCCCGCCGGCCCGCGCCAACAAGGAGAGCCCGAATGGAAGTCAAAGCAGGTACCGCAGCGCCGGATTTCGCGCTTCCCGCGCACAACACCGATCAACAGGTCTCGCTGGCCAGCTACCGGGGCCGGCCGGTCGTGGTCGCGTTCATGCCGTTCGCCTTCACCGGCGGGTGAACGAACCAGGTCAACGGGTTCCGTGCGAACTACGACGAATTCAAGAAGCTGAACTGCGAGATCCTGCAACTCAGCGCCGATCCCACGCCCAGTCTCAAGGGATGGGCGGAAAAACTGGGCGGCGTGCCCTTCCCCCTGCTCTCGGATTTCTGGCCGCACGGCGCGGTCGGCAAGGCCTACGGCATCTTCAACGAGGAGCGCGGGATGGACAAGCGCGCGGCCTACGTGCTCGACGCCAAGGGCATCGTCCGCTACGCGAAGCTCTACGATCCGGGAACGATACCCGAGAGCAAGGAGCTGCTCGAGCAGCTGCGCAAGCTCTGATCCGCGCGGCGGCCCGGGGCGGAATTCAGCGTCCGGTCAGGTCGCCAGGGCGCGCAGCGCCTTGACCCGCTCGGTCCCCGCGGCCAGCATCAGGTTCCACTCGCTCGCGGACGTGATGAACTGCGCGCCGAGCTTGACCACCGCCGCCATCGCCTTCGCCGCGTCGGCGCCCCCGTAGAGACCGCCCACGCCGGTGAATTTGCCGTGGGCGCGGCACGCCTTCACCACGCGCTCGACGGCCGCCAGCACCTCGGGGTGCGACAGCTCGCCGGGGTGCCCGAGGTCGGTCGACAGGTCGTTGGTGCCGATGTGGATCACGTCCACGCCGGGCACCGCCGCGATGGTCTCGATGTTGTCGAGCGCCGCCTTGCTCTCGATCATCAGGATCAGCAGCGTCGCGTCGTTGATCGCCTTGCGCGCCTCGGGCGCCGGCACCGCGCGGTAGCCGAAATGCGCCCAGCCGCCGAACGCGCCGCGGTTGCCCACCGGCGGGTACTTGCAGGCCGCGACCGAATTGCGCGCGTCCTCGGCCGTGGTAACTTCGGGCATGATGATGCCGAGCGCGCCGTTGTCGAGCATGCGCAGCGCCGCGGCATAGTCCTTCTCCGGCACGCGCACGAGCGGCGCCACGCCCATGTTCATCGCGGCCACCGCCATCTGCGAGACCTCGTGCTCCGGGATCACGCCGTGCTGCAGGTCGAAGAACAGTCCGTCGAAGCCGCAGGTGCGGGCGGCGAGCGCGATGTCCACGGTGCGCGCGTGGCGCACCATCAGGTTGAGCGCCAGCTCGCCTTTTTTCAGCCGCTCGGCAACCGGATTCGACAGTTGGGGCGAAGCGCTCATGCCATCTCCTTGTTTCAAAATGCGTGATTCGTGATTGGTGATTGGTGAATGGACTTGTTTCTTCGCGCCTTTGCGTCTTTGCGGCTAATTTAATTTGATCTTCCTGGCGGTCTTGGCGGTCTTGGCGGTTCAGAATTTCGCGGGATCGAGGGCCAGCACGCTGTCCGCCCCGCGCGTCACCTCGCGCGCGAGCGTCGCCGCCCTCGGCAGCTCATGCTCCCCGTAAAAGCGCGCGGTCGCGAGCTTGCCGTGCAGGAAATCGCGGTCCGCGTCCGGCTGCTTGAGCCGCTCCTGCGCGATCAACGCCGCGCGCGCCATCATCCAGCCGCCCGCCACGGTGCCGAAGAGCTTGAGGTACGGCACCGACACCGCCGCCACCGCCTTGGGGGCGGATGGGAAGGTCTCGACGATCCAGCGGGTTGCGGATTCCAGATGATCGACGGCCTCTTTCAGATTGGCGCGCGCAGATGCCAGTTCCTCGCCAACCGCGGCCAGCCGCGCGTCAATCTGGCGCATCGCGCCGATCGCCGCCAGCGCGGACGCGCCCTTCTCGAAGCCCACCTTGCGGCCGACGAGGTCGTTCGCCTGGATGCCGGTGGTGCCCTCGTAGATGGTGGTGATGCGCGCGTCGCGCAGGTACTGGGCCGCGCCGGTCTCCTCGACGAAGCCCATGCCGCCGTGCACCTGGATGCCGGTGGAGGCGATTTCCACGCCCTGCTCGGTGCACCAGCCTTTGACGACCGGCGTCAGCAGGTCGAGCAACCCCTGGCTGCGCCGCTTCTCCGCGGGATCGGGGTGGTGCCGCGCCCTGTCGAGCGCCGCGGCCGTGAAATAGGCGAGCGCGCGCATCGCCTCGGTCTGCGCGCGCATGCTCATCAGCATCCGGCGCACATCCGGGTGATGGATGATGGTGACGCGGTCGCCGCCGCGCTGGCCGATCTCGCGGCCCTGCACGCGCGTCCTGGCGTACTCCAGCGCGTGCTGGTAGGCGCGCTCCGCGACCGCCACGCCCTCCACGCCGACCGAGAGCCGCGCGTGGTTCATCATCGTGAACATGTACTCGAGCCCGCGGTTCTCCTCGCCGACGAGGTAGCCGATCGCGCCCTTCTGGTCGCCGTACGCCAGCACGCAGGTCGGGCTCGCGTGGATGCCCAGCTTGTGCTCGATCGACACGCAGCGGATGTCGTTGCGCTCCCCGAGCGCACCGTCGGGCTTCACCCGGAACTTCGGCACGATGAACAGCGAGATCCCCTTCACGCCCTCCGGCGCGTCCGGGGTGCGCGCGAGCACGAGGTGCACGATGTTCTCCGTCAGGTCGTGCTCGCCCCACGTGATGAAGATCTTGGTGCCCTGGATGCGGTAGTGGCTGCCCTCGCGCACCGCGCGCGCGCGCACCGCCGAGAGGTCAGAGCCCGCCTGCGGCTCGGTGAGGTTCATGGTGCCGGTCCATTCGCCCGAGGTGAGCTTCGGCATCCAGGCCTTCTGCTGCTCCGGCGAGCCGTGGGCCTTCAGCGCCTCGAGCACGCCCGAGGTGAGCATGGGGCACAGGCACAGCGCCATGTTGGCGCTCTTCCAGATCTCCTGCACCGGGGTGGAGACGATGTGCGGCAGGCCTTGCCCGCCGAACTCCGCCGGCCCGCCGAGGCCGTTCCAGCCCGCTTCGATGAACTGGCGGTACGCTTCCTTGAACCCCTTGGGAGCCGTGACCTTGCCGTCGGCGAGCGTCGCGCCCGCCTTGTCGCCGTCCCGGTTGAGCGGATCGAGCACTTCCTGCGCGAATTTCGCCGCCTCGGACAGCACCGCGTCCACCAGCTCGGCGTTGACCTCCTGGCAGCCCGGCAGCGCCGAGATTTCCGAGAGCCCCGCCAGCTCCCGGATGGCGAACCGCATGTCCTTCAATGGCGCGGCGTAGCTCGACACGGTCTATTCCTGCGGATGAGCGTGGAACATCGCATTTGGCCGGCGACGCCAGACACGCCGCGCCATCATCGGAACTCATAGCTCGGCTGTGAGTTCCGGTACGGCCTTGAAGAGGTCCTCGACCAGCCAGTAGTTGGCGACGGCGAAGATCGGCGCCTCCGCATCCTTGTTGATCGCGACGATCACCTTGCTGTCCTTCATGCCGGCGAGGTGCTGGATCGCGCCCGAGATGCCGACCGCGATGTAGAGCTCGGGCGCGACGATCTTGCCGGTCTGCCCGACCTGATAATCGTTGGGCACGAAGCCCGAATCGACCGCGGCGCGCGAAGCGCCGACAGCGGCTCCCAGCTTGTCCGCAAGCGCATCCAGGATCTTGAAGTTCTCCGCGCTGCCCATGCCACGGCCGCCGGAGACGATGATGCGCGCGGCGGTCAGCTCGGGACGGGCCGACCTGGTGAGCTCCTGCCCGTTGAATTTCGACAGTCCCGCATCGGGCCCCGGCGCAAGGGTTTCGACGGCGGCACTGCCGCCCTCGCCAGCGGCGTCGAACGCCGTGCCGCGGACCGTCACCACCTTGATCTTGTCGGCCGATTTCACCGTCGCCATCACGTTGCCGGCGTAGGTCGGGCGCACGAAGGTGTCGGGCGCCGCCACGCCGCTGATGTCGGAGATCTGCTGCACGTCGAGCAGCGCCGCAATGCGCGGCATCAGGTTCTTGCCGAAGCCGGTGGCCGGCGCGACGATGTGCGTGTAATTCGCCGCGAGCGGCACGATCAGCGCCGCGAGGTTCTCCGCGAGAAAGCCCTGGTAATGCGGCGCGTCGCAATGCAGCACCTTCTTCACGCCCGCGAGCTTCGCGGCCGTCTTCGCCGCGTCGCCGCACTGGTGCCCGGCGACGAGCGCCGTGACGTCGCCGCCCATCTTCGCCGCCGCCGTGACGGCATTCGCCGTCCCCGGCTTCAGCAGTTTTCCATCATGTTCCGCTATAACCAGGACTGCCATGATCTATCCGTTCGTTCTTGGGTTTCTAATTGACTCGTCACCAGTCACCAGTCACCAGTCACCAGTCACGAGCCACGAGCCACGAGCCACGAGTCACTCAGATCAAATGATCTTGGCTTCGTTCTTCAGCTTGGCGACGAGTTCCTTCACGTCCGCCACCTTGACGCCGGCGCCGCGCTTGGCCGGCTCCTCGACCTTGAGCGTCGTGAGGCGCGGCGCCACGTCCACGCCCAGCGCGTCCGGTTTCACCACCTCGAGCGGCTTCTTCTTCGCCTTCATGATGTTGGGCAGCGTGACGTAGCGCGGCTCGTTCAGGCGCAGGTCGGCGGTCACCACCGCGGGAAGCCGGATGGCGATTTTCTCGAGCCCGCCGTCGATCTCGCGCGTGACATCCGCATTGTCGCCGTTGATCTCGATTTTCGAGATGAACGCCGCCTGCGGCCAGCCGAGCAGCGCCGCGAGCATCTGCCCCGACTGGTTGGAATCGTCGTCGATCGCCTGCTTGCCCATGATGACCAGCTTCGGGCTTTCCTTCGCGACGATCGCCTTCATCACCTTCGCCACCGCGAGCGGCTGCACGTCGACTTCGGTCTCCACGAGGATGCCGCGGTCCACGCCCATCGCCATGGCCGTGCGCAGCGTCTCCTGGCACTGCGGCGCGCCGATCGAGACCGCCACGATCTCGGACACGACGCCCGCCTCCTTCATGCGCACGGCCTGCTCGACCGCGATCTCGCAGAAGGGGTTCATCGTCATCTTGACGTTCGCGGTCTCGACGCCGCTGCCGTCGGATTTCACGCGCACCTTGACGTAGGGGTCGATCACGCGCTTTACGGTCACCAGAACCTTCATTGGACTCCTGGAATGCCTCTCGGCTTCGGAACGGGAGGGGCTGCCATTCTACCGCATGGCGGCGGCGCGATAAACGGCGGACCACACTGTGGTCGGCGGACGGGCAAGCGCCCGGATGGACCTGCGGCGGCTTCAGCCGTTCAGCTTAGTACGGGAGCCACGTCAGGAGAATGGCGAAGAACGGCAGCAGCGCGAACATCAGGGTGATGCAATAGCCGAACATGTCGCGCGCCCGCATGCCGGTGAGCCCGAGCAGCGCGATCGCCCAGAACGGCTGGAACAGGTTCGTCCACGCATCGCCGGTAGCGAATGCGATGATCGTCTTGCCGACCGGCACCCCCAGGCTCTGCCCGGCGCGCAATATGGTCTCACCGAGCACGGCCCATTCCCCGCCCCCGGACGGCACGAAAAGATTGACCAGCCCCGAGGCGAGCCACGCCATCATCGGGTAAGTGGTGGGGTTGGCGATATTGATCAGCCAGCCTGCCATGATCACGCCGAGCCCGGAAAGGCCGATCATGCCCATGATCCCGGCGTAGAACGGGAACTGCAGGATAACGCCGGCGGAGGCACGAACCGCATCGTAGAAGGCGAGCAAGTATTGATAGGGACGCAGAAACAGGGCGAGCCCGACGATGAGGAAAATGAATATGACGATGTTGAGATCGAGCGTGCCGCCGCGCCAGAAGTGCATCACGATGTAGATGATGCCCATCACTGCGATGAGACCTCCGAGAATGACGCTGTTGTTGATGCGGTCGGCCCAGCTGGCGTCGCCCTTCGACGCTGCCGCGGCCTCTTTGCCCCCGCCGCTCTTTACCGCTTCGGGCAACCAGTGCTCGATGCCGCGGCAGCGCTCCGCCGTCTTGGGCGCAAGCAGGTACAGGATCAACGGCACGTAGATCAGGCTCAGGACCGTCAGCCAGATCGCGTAGCCGGAGAAGATCGTGTCCGACGTCGGCACGACGCCGATCAGCTTTTCGAAGACGTGGCCCTTGGTGGCGCTCAACAGCGGCGCCGACCCCGACGGCCCCCAGTGCCAGCTCACGCCCAGCCCCGCGTAACCGGCGGTGCACAGCACCGGGTAGTGGACTGGAATGCCTTTAGCGTAGGCGCGCTTTCCCACCTCGACTGCCATGATGGCGCCGACGATGAGCCCGAAGCCCCAGTTGATCCAGGAAAAGACGAGCGCAAGCACGGTGACCAGCACCACGGCCTGCCCGCCGGTCCTGGGCAGATCCGCAATTCGGTCCAGCGCCGGCCGGACGAACGGCGCGTGGGCCAGCACGTAGCCCGTGACGAGGATCAGGACCATCTGCATGGCGAAGGTATGCAGGTTCCAGAATCCTTTGTACCAATTCAGCACCATCTGCTCCGCCGTCTTTCCGGCGAAGATCATTCCCATGACGAAGGCAATGAAGGTGAGCAGAATCGCGAAGAGAAAGGGGTCCGGAAGCCATTTCTGCACGTTTCCGGCGACGCGCTCGCCGATCCGCTCGAAGACAGGTATGCGGGAAGCTTCAGACGCGGTTGTCATGGCGGTCCCTCCCCCGAAGGATGACCGGTTATTCCGCGCCGGATGAAGCCCCCCTGTCAAGAGGCGCGGAATTCTCGCGTCTTTTGAAGAACCTGTGTCCGTGTTCCGGCCCGAGACAACGCACGCGGCCTCCGCGGCCGCGTCACCTGTCGATCGCGGACGCCGATTTTACCCGCTCGCGCAGGATGAATTTCTGGATTTTCCCGGTGGAGGTCTTGGGCAGCGCGCCGATCACCACGCGCCGCGGCGCCTTGAAGTGCGCCAGGCGCCCGCGGCAATACTCGACGATCTCGGACTCGGTCGCCTGCGCGCCCTCCTTCAGCTCGACGAAGGCGCACGGCACCTCGCCCCACCGGGCGTCGGGCTGGGCCACCACGGCGGCCGCCATCACGGCCGGATGCCGGTAGAGCACGTCCTCCACCTCGAGCGAGGAGATGTTCTCGCCGCCCGAGATGATGACGTCCTTGGCGCGGTCCTTGATCTTGACGTAGCCGTCCGACTGCATCACGCCGAGATCGCCCGTGTGAAACCAGCCGCCCGCGAACGCCTCGCGCGTCGCCGTCTCGTTCGCGAGGTAGCCTTTCATGGTCAGGTTGCCGCGGAACATCACCTCGCCCATCGTCTCGCCGTCCCACGGCACCGGCGCCATCGTCGCCGGATCGAGTACCGTCATGCATTCCTGGGCGTGGTACCAGACGCCCTGGCGGCCGTTCATTTCCACGCGCTTCTCGAGCGGCAGGCGGTCCCACTCCTCGTGCCGGGCGCATACGGCCGCCGGCCCATAGGTCTCGGTGAGCCCGTAGACGTGGGTGATGTCGAAACCCATCTTCTCCATGCCCTCGATGATCGCGGCGGGCGGCGCGGCGGCCGCGACCAGGCAGGACACCTTGTGGCGGATGCCCGCCTTCCACTCCTGCGGCGCGTTGATCAGCAGGCTGTGCACGATCGGCGCGCCGCAGTAATGGGTCACGCGGTGCTCGCGGATCAGATCGAAGATGCGCTTCGCGTCCACCTTGCGCAGGCAGACGTTGGTGCCGGCCGCCGCGGCGACGGTCCAGGTGAAGCACCAGCCGTTGCAGTGGAACATCGGCAGCGTCCACAGGTAGACCGGGTGCGGCGGCATCCCCCAGGACACGATGTTGGAGAGCGCGTTCAGGTACGCGCCGCGGTGATGATAGACGACGCCCTTGGGATTGCCGGTGGTGCCGGAGGTGTAGTTGAGCGAGATCGCGTCCCATTCATCATCCGGAATTCGCCAGGCGAATTCCGGATCACCTGCTGCAATAAATTGCTCGTAGGTCGTCCCTCCGATGAATTTTCCGCCACTAATCTCGGGATCGTCCACGTCGATTACCAATGGCTTCACCTTGGCAATCCCCAGTGCGCTCTCGATCGTGGCGGAAAATTCCCGGTCGGTGACGAGCACCCGCGCCCGCGCGTGATCGAGCATGAAGGCGATCGCCTCCGCGTCGAGGCGCGTGTTGAGCGTGTTCAGCACCGCGCCGGCCATCGCAACGCCGAAGTGCAGCTCGTACATGGCCGGGACGTTGGGCAGCATCGCCGCGACCGTGTCGCCGCGGCCCACACCGGCCCGTGCGAGGGCGGAAGCGAGTTTCCGGCAGCGTCCGTAGACCTCGCGCCACGTGAGCCGCCAGCCACCGTGGATCACCGCGACGCGCCCGGGGTAGATGTGCGCCGTGCGCGCGAGCAGCGACAGGGGCGAGAGCGGCGCGTAGTTTGCCGCGTTCTTGCCGAGCCCCGCGTCGTATGGGCTGTCGCGAGCCATGCGGCTTGCCCCGTCCGGCATCACCCGGACACGAGCTCTCGCATCCGCACCACGGCCTCCTCCACGCGCCGCACCGCCATCACCTCGATGCCGGCAATCGGCTGCTTCGGGCGATTGGCGTGCGGGATCAGCGCGTGCGTGAAGCCGAGCTTGGCCGCCTCGCGCAGGCGCTCCTGCCCGCGCTGGACCGGCCTCACCTCGCCGGCCAGCCCGACCTCGCCGAACACGACGAGCTTGCCGGGCAGCGGCTTGTTCTTCAGCGAAGACACCACCGCCATCAGGACCGCCAGGTCCGCGGCGGGCTCGGTGATCCTCACCCCGCCCACCGCGTTGACGAACACGTCCTGGTCGAAGCAGGCGATGCCGGCGTGCCGGTGCAGCACGGCGAGCAGCAGCGCGAGCCGGTTCTGCTCCAGACCGACGGAGAGCCGGCGCGGATTGGGGGCGTGCGCTTCGTCCACCAGCGCCTGGATCTCGACCAGCATCGGGCGCGTGCCTTCCTGCGTCACCATCACGCAAGAGCCCGCGACGTCGCTCCCGTGCTGCGACAGGAACAGGGCCGAGGGATTGGACACCCCCTTGAGGCCCTTTTCCGTCATGGCGAAGACGCCCAGCTCGTTGACCGCGCCGTAGCGGTTCTTGAAGGCGCGGATGAGGCGAAAGCTCGAGTGCGTGTCGCCTTCGAAGTAGAGCACGGTGTCCACCATGTGCTCGAGCACGCGCGGGCCGGCGAGCGCCCCCTCCTTGGTGACGTGGCCGATCAGCACGAGCGCGGCGCCGCCGCTCTTCGCGACGCGCGTGAGCTGCGCTGCGCACTCGCGCACCTGCGCGACCGATCCGGGGGCCGACTGCAGCTGTCCCGAGTAGAGCGTCTGGATCGAGTCGAGCACGGCGATCTCCGGCTTCTCCGCCGCCAGCGCCGCCTGGATTTTCTCCAGGTTGATCTCGGGCAGGACGTGCACGCCGCGCGCGTCGAGCGCGAGCCGGCGCGCGCGCAGCGCGACCTGCTCGCCGGATTCCTCCCCGGTCACGTACAGGACCTTGCGCGCGCTGCCGATCCCGGCCAGCGCCTGCAGGAGCAGCGTGGACTTGCCGATGCCGGGATCGCCGCCGAGCAGCACCACCCCGCCCGGCACCAGCCCCCCGCCCAGCACCCGGTCGAACTCCTCGATGCCGGTCGGGATGCGGTACTCCTCGCGCGCCTCGATCTCGGAGAGCCGCTGCAACTTGCCCGCTTCCGCGACCAGCCCGAAGCGGTTGGCGGCGGGCGCGGCTTCCGCGACCGTCTCGACCAGCGTGTTCCAGGCCTGGCAGTGCGGGCACTGGCCCTGCCACTTGAGCACCTGGCCGCCGCACTCGGTGCAGGAATAGACGGATTTCGCCTTAGCCATTGCTTGATACGGCGTGACTGGTGACTGGTGACTGGTGACTGGTGACTCGGATCATATACGGCTTCGCCGCCTGCCGTTTAACGTTCCCTGTTCAGCGTTCACCGTTCACTGGTCACCGGTCACTGTGCGCGCTCGCGCACCGGGACGCGCGGGGCGAGCGCGCAAAGCAACTGGTAGCTCACCGTCCCCGCCGCCTCGGCGACGCGTTCCGCGGGCACGCCCTCGCCCCACAGCACGACACGCGAGCCGGGGCGCGCTTCCGCAACGTCCGTCAGGTCCACGCACAGCAAGTCCATGGAGACGCGCCCGACGGTGCCCGTCATCCGGTCCGCCACCCGGACCGGCGTTCCGTTCGGGGCGTGGCGCGGATAACCATCGGCATAGCCGCAGGCGACGACGCCGATCCGCATGGGCCGTTCCGCCCGGAACATCCCGCCATAGCCCACCGTATCTCCGGGCCGGAGATCCTGCACCGCGATGAGGCGGCTCTCGAGCGTCATGGCGGGCTTCAATCCCGAAGCCTCGCCGGTCTCCCCGGGGAACGGCGAACAGCCGTAGAGCATGATGCCGGGCCGCACCCAGCCCGCATGGGTCTCGGGGTGCCGCAGGATGGCGGCGGAGTTGGCGAGACTGAGCGGCATCGCGCCCCACCCCGGCAGCTGCCGCAGGCGTTCCATCTGCCAGGCGACCCCGCGCTCGCCGTCCGCGTCCGCGAAGTGCGTCATGAGCGTGATGGCGCCGACGCCCGGGTTGCGCCGCAACCGCTCGAGCACGCCGGCGTAATCCCCCGGCGCCAGTCCCAGCCGGTTCATGCCGGTGTTCACCTTGAGCAGCACGTCGAGCTTCGCGCTCGCCGGCAGCGCCTCGAGCGCGGCGACCTGGTCCAGGCAGTGGACCACGGGCGCGAGCCGGTGCTCCACCAGCACCGCCAGCTCGCCCGGCTCGAAGAATCCCTCGAGCAGCACGATGCGGCTCCGGACACCCGCCTCCCGCAATCGCACCGCCTCTTCCAGCTCGAGCAGCGCGTAGCCGTCCGCCGCCGACAGCGCCGCGGCCGCCCGCAGCAGTCCATGACCGTAGGCATTCGCCTTGATCACGGCCATCACCTCCGAGCGCGGCGCGTGCCGGCGCACGACCGCGAGGTTGTGCTTCAGCGCCGCGGAATCGATGCTGGCGAAGGTGGGGCGGGACATCGCTGAACTGCGTGATTCGTGAATCGTGATTGGTGAACGGTGATTGGAGCCTGCGTTTCCTGCCGCCCTGACTCGAGCAGCTACCTCGCCCCCCTCGCCGGTGGCCGCAACCCGGTTTGAAACCGCGAATCAATACCAGAATAGACAGGATCAACCGGATCGACAGGAACTGCGTCGGTTCCTGATTTTGTTGATCCTGTGAATCCTGTCCATTTCTCGTTCCTGCAACGGGTTTATCCGCCGTCGGCCAGCTTCTTCATCCTGGCGGTGGCGAACTCGACGAACGTGGTCAGCAGCTTCGAGCGGAACCTCTCCTTGGGATGCACGAAAGAGAAGGTGCGGATCAGCCTCGGCGCGAGCGGCACCGCGACCAGCGTGCCGAGCTTGCGCTCCTTGATTACCGTCACGCGAGAGACGATGGATACGCCGAGCCCGGTCTCCACCACGCCCTTGATCGCCTCGATGCTGCCGAGCTCCATCACGACGTTGAGGTCCTCGAGCGCGACGCTGCACTGCCGCAGGTGCTGGTCGGTGTATTCGCGCGTGCCGGAGCCAAGCTCCCGGTTGACGTAGGGTTCGCCCGGCAGCTGGCGCGGCTCGATTTTCGCCGCCTTCGCAAACCGGTGCGAGGGCGCGCAGATCAGCACCAGCTCGTCCTCGCAGCATTCCTCGGTGCGCAGGGCCGGCAGGTGGGACGGCGACTCGATCAGGCCGACGTCGAGCGCGTGATCGGCGACGCGGCTCTCGATCGTCTCGGAGTTGCCGACCGTCATGTGCGCGTGCACCTGGGGATGCTGCGCCTTGAACTCGCCGAGTATGCGCGGCAGGATGTACTGCGCGATGGTGAGGCTCGCGCCGAGCAGCAGCGGGCCGCCCATCGCGCCGGTGAGCTCTCCCACCCGCTGCTCCATTTCGTCCGACATGCCGAGGATGCGCTCGGCGTAGTCCATCACGAGCCGGCCCGCGGGGGTGAGCGCGATCCTGCCGTGACTGCGGTCGAACAAACGCGCGTTGAAGTGCTCCTCGAGCTGCTTGATCTGGAACGTGACCGCCGGCTGCGTCATGAACAGCTGTTCCGCGGCCTTGGTGAAGCTCAGATGCTTCGCCACGGTGTGAAAGACCTGAAGGCGGCGGTCGGCCATGCTTCGGTGATGAGTGACGAGTGAAGGGTGACGCGCGCCGCGTGGCGGACCCGCGCGCGCCGTTATCTTGCTCCTCGCTCCTCACCCCGCTTTCTGCGACCAAAAAGGGTTACTATTCAACCACATTTCGCGTCATCTGTGGTATAAAACGCCAGCCGCGATACCAAGGATGAGGAATGAAGGATGAGGGATGAGGAAAAAACCGCAGGCCCAGCGTTAGCCGGGGTTCGGTCTTCATCCCTCCGCCCTCATCCCTCCGCCCTCATCCCTCCGCAATGATGTCCCGCCGGCGCCCGCACTCTCCGGGCCGCGTCAGGAACGGTTAGCTGGCAACGAGGCGGCGCATGCCATTCGGCTTCTACATTATCATGGCGGCGCAGTTCTTCTCGTCGCTCGCCGACAACGCGCTGCTGGTCGCGGCGATCGCGCTGCTCATCCAGATGGCGGCACCGGAGTGGATGACGCCGCTGCTCAAGTTCTTCTTCACCGTGTCCTACGTGTTCTTCGCCGCGTTCGTTGGCGCGTTCGCGGACTCGATGCCGAAGGGCCGCGTCATGTTCATCACTAACCTGCTGAAGATCGCGGGCTGCCTGCTGCTGTTTTCCTTCGCCTGGGTGTGGAAGCCCGGCGATGCGTCCTATGCCTGGGTGCTGTTCGCTTACAGCATCGTCGGGCTTGGCGCGGCGGCCTACTCTCCCGCCAAGTACGGGATCCTGACGGAATACCTGCCCCACCAGAAACTCGTCGTCGCCAACGGCTGGATCGAGGGGCTGACCGTGCTCTCCATCATCCTCGGCACGGTGCTGGGCGGCGCCCTGATCAGCCCGAGCGTGTCGGCCGGCCTGCTTGCGCTGGACATACCGAGCATCGACACCGGCATCGACTCGCCCGCCGAGGCGGCGATCCTGGTGATTATCGTGTTCTACGCGATTGCCGCGGTGTTCAACCTCTACATCCCCGACACTGGCGTGGACCATCGCGCGCCCAGCAAGAACCCCCTGTTTCTGCTGCACGAGTTCATGCACTGCGTAAAACTCCTGTGGAGCGACAAGCTCGGCCAGATCTCGCTCGCCAGCACGACCCTCTTCTGGGGCGCCGGCGCCACGCTGCAATTCATCGTGCTCAAGTGGGCCGAGGCGGCCCTCGGCTATTCGCTGCCGCAGGCGACCACCTTGCAGGGCATTTTTGCAGTGGGGATCGCCGCCGGGGCGGTGATCGCCGCGAAGCTCGTGCCGCTCCGGCGCGCCACCGGCGTCGTGCCGACGGGCATCGCGATGGGCCTCATCGTCATCGTGATGATCTTCGTGCGCCAGGTGGAGGTCGCGATCCCGCTCATGATCCTGCTCGGTGCGCTCGCCGGCTACTTCGTGGTGCCGATGAACGCGCTGCTGCAGCACCGCGGCCACATCCTGATAGGCGCCGGCCACTCGATCGCGGTGCAGAATTTCAACGAGAACCTGTCGATCCTCGTGATGCTCGGGGTCTACGCCGCCTTGATCTGGTTCAATTTCTCGATCTATGCAGTGATCGTGCTGTTCGGGCTGTTCGTCGCGATCGCGATGGCGCTGGTGCGGAAGCGGCACCTCCACAACGCGCGCAGCGGGCTGCTGCCGGCCATACCGGCTGACGCCAGCCACTAAAACACGGGAGCGCGGGAAATCGGGAGATCGGAAGAGCGAAATACCGGGGTTTCCCTCTCCCGCTCTACCGCCCTCGCGCCCTTACGGATTTTGTCCCTCTCCCGCCCTCACGCTCTCACGCCCTCCCGTACTTTGGGCCGTCAGGCCGCCTGGAACTTCAGGCGCTTAACCTTCTCCATGTTCACGCCCTCGATGCGGATCAGCCGCGTGGGACCCGCGCGCGACGGCGAATGGAGGTCGCCTTCGTTGTAGACGTGCGCGATGCCGGGCGTGAGCTTGTAGGTCCGGAGCTTCTTCACCTTGCCCGCCTTGTCCTCGGTGGCGGACTCCAGCAGCTGGTAATCGCTCATCTCGGTCTCGCCGCGCGCCTGGCCGTAGATCGCCCATGAGGGCCCGTGATCGTGCGGCGGGGAAACCTTCGCGCCCTGGTAGTGATGCGCCAGGATGCAGAAGCGCAGCTCGGGATCCTCGTAGAGAATCTTGCGCTCGGGCGTCTTGTCGTCGAGGTAGCGGGTCACGAACGCTTTGTCCTTGAGAGTGGATTCCAGCAGCGCGCGCACCTTCTCGCGCCCCGCGGGCCCCGGCTCGGCCTTCAACAGGTCATGGCATTTCGCGGCAAACTGTTCCAGCGTGGTTGCGGTGGCAGTGGTCATGTTCGGCCTCCTTTGTGGGGACGAAAATAGCATTTCCAGCGCAGGGTGGGAAGCCGGACATCATTTCCGGGTGATTCGTGACTTGATGCAGCGTGACGTGGTACCGCGTGACATGGCACCTCGTGACTTGATGATTCGTGTTCGGCCCAGTCGAACTCAGCAGCGCCCCATTACGCCACGCCTCACCACGTCACGCCCCATCATGTCACGCCCCATCATGTCACGCCTCACCATGTCACGCCTCACCATGTCACGCCTCACCATGTCACGCCTCACCATGTCACGCCCCATCATGTCACGCCTTACTTTTCGCGGGGATCGTGGAGATCTTCGTCCGGCGCCCGGTACTGGCCGGAGCGTATCTGCTTGACCAGGTTCGCGAGGGCGAGCGCCGCGTTGCCCACTTCCGCGAAGACGTCCGGGTCCTTGTCGAGGTCTTCGTGGCTCGTCGCGTACGGCTGGTACCAC
>JACPTK010000029.1 GCA_016192825.1 Betaproteobacteria bacterium
CTTGTCCATCGGCTCGCAGTTTCGCTCCGCGCTTCCTTCCCACGCTCGGTCGCCCTCGCGCAGTTGCACTTCGCTTCGTTCGCTGTGGTCAGCTCACGAGAGGACTTTCACCTCCAAGATCGCGCCCATGCTGGGCGCACATAAAAACGCCCGCCGAAGCGGGCGTTCAACTGTGCACTCAGCACTCAGAACTGGGAACTGGCCTAGAACAGGCTCGCGCCGCCGCAGTTTGTTTCACTGGCGGTTACTTTCCAATTACCTTGAGTTGCGCCGGCAGCCGTCTCATAGCAATTGGCCGCCGTGGGGGCGGTGCCTGTTAAGGAGTGTAGGGAAAATTGGAACGCGCCGCGAATGGCATTACCGTCATCAATTTTTCTGTCGACTTCAGCTATGATTTCCACCGGTATTTGGTTCCCCGTTTTCAGATAATGCCGTGCTGTACTGGAACCTGCCCCCGTTTCGGCTGTTGCGGCTCCGTACAATCCGCCGTACCCCACCTGTAGATACATGCTGTAAGGGTTGGTTGGGTTGGTGTTGGCGTTAAACGTCGCGTGGTCAACGCAGGTATATGATCCGTTGATAAAACCCGATTTGGACAGATGATCCCAAAACATGACGGACTCGGCGGTAGCGGCGGTGGTGCCTATAGCGACTTGCCCGTTACCATTACCGTTTCCGCCCGTGCCACACGCTGTTCCCACGCCAGTGATATTCGCGACCGCCTGGGCGTAATCACCTGGCAGGCCGCGGAAGCGGTCGAGGAATCCGAAATAGGCTGCCTTGATTCCGTCCTGCTGCGAGATCAAGTTGCGCACACGCGCGCTGGTGATCAGTTCCTGGCCCTTGAGCACGCCGCCCAGCAGCAGGCCGATGATCACGAGCACGATCGCGATCTCGATCAGGGTGAAGCCGGCTTGTCGTTTTTGCATGATCCCGTTCCTCCAATAATTCGGGTGACGTGGAATTCCGCAACTTCCATGCCAGGAAGGAATTGTCGCGGGCAACCCGTCCCCGACAATTCCTTAACTGTGAAATTTATCACATTTTTGCCGATTTATGAATTTAACCCATTGTAATGATTATATTTATCAGAATTCTCGCAGCGGAGGGACGACGGGGCGAGAATTCTGATTAGTGGTTGAAAAATAAGGGAATGTCGAAAAAGTCACGGCTTCGGGTGTCGATTTTCCGTCGCCCCTGACGACTTCCCGGCAGCCTTCAGTTTTTCAAGCCTTTCCGTCAGGAAATGGATTTCCTTGGGATCGGTGACTTCCCCGCTCGCGAGGAGCCCCCCGAGCAGCACCGTGGCAGCTTCGATCTCGCCCAGGTCCTCCAGGATGAAGATGCGCATCTGTCGCGCCCAGCCGGAGGCGAGGCGGGCATCACGCGTGATGGCTTCCGCATAGGCGAGCGCGAGGCGCGCGTCCCCAAGCCGGTGCTTGGCCACGATCGCGCAGTGGGCGAGCCAGCGCCAGCGCCGGTTGGGGTCGCCGTCGAACTGGCGGCGCACGAAGGCGCACATGTGACGTTGTTTCGCCGCGTCCGGCACCTGGCTGTAGATCTGCGACGCCATCAGCAGCGGGTACTGCCCGACAGGGTCGAGCGCGAGGATCGTCTCGAGCCAGGCGGTAACCCGCGGGTAGTCCAGCTCGCGAAACGGGATGCTCACGCCCGGCTGGTTGTCGAACGCCTGCAGGTAAAGCGTGAGGAGCTGGGCGAGCGCGATCGGCTCGCCCAGCGCCAGCGCGCGCAAGGCGGCCGGCGGCGCCGGCGCTCCCAGCGCATCCGCCCGCGCGCTCGGCATCGGCTGCAGCGCCTGCCACGTCACCTGCAGGCAGAAGGTGACCGCCAGCAGGGCGAGAACCCACCAGGGCACTTGACCGACGGAACGTTCCATCAGACCTTTCCTTGCCGGTTCATCTTAGAGTGCGCATTGTGTGCGCGCACGAACTTTCAATTGCTCCCCTCCTCGGGCAGGAGGGGAACGGATCGGAGCTTGTTTGTTTGCTTCATGTTAAAAAATTTCTGAGGGGTCCCTCAGAAATTTTTTCGGTAGAAATCAAACATCGTCGCCGCGGCGAGCAGCGCGACATACAGCGCGCTTTGCCCGGCCAGCGGGAGCAGGGCTGGCCAGGGCGCCGGCTGGTTCACCAGCCAGGCGGTCTGGGTCCACGCGTCGAACGACGGTATGACCAGCGCCAGCGCTTCCACGAGGAAATGGATCGCCTGGCTCGACAGGGAATCGGCGCCGGTCAGCGGGTGCGCGCTCATCAGCCGTATCGCCGTCAGCGAGCGGGCGAGGAGGTAAAACGCCAGCAGAAAGCTCGCGGCGGGGGTGAGCTGGTTGAACGTGACGATGCAGAACAGCGCGAGCGCGGCGACGATGGCGAGCTCGAGGCCGAGGGAGGCGGCCCACTGAAGCGCCGCCAGCGGCCCGGCCAGCCACGCGAGCGGCAGGGCGGCAATGGCCGCGATCGCCGCCGCGATCGCCAGAAAGCCCGCGAGCTTGCCGAGGACGTAATGCGATCGCGGCAGATCCAGCGCGAGCAGCACGTCGAGGCCCTTGTCGTTGAACTCCCGCGTCACGCTCACGAGCACGTAGAGCCCCGCGACGAAGACGCACGTGAGCCGGACTCCGGCGGCGTAAAACCCCGTTTGAAAGCGGGCGCCCTCGGTCACCGAGATGGCTTCGATGAAAAAGCTCGCCGCGAGCAGCGCGGCCAGGACCGCGATCACCAGGAGCGGGAACCGGGTGCGCAGCGCCTCCAGGATCGTGTAACGCGCGATGGTCGCGATTCGGCTATCCATGCCACAATGCAATAAAGTTGGCAGTTGGCAGCCGTCAGTTGGCAGCAGCTACTAGCCCGACGCTGCAAACTGCCCACTGCAAACTGCAAACTATGTTCTGCCGACAGTATAACGAAAGACCCCATCCGCCACGCCCGGCGAGGAGGGCGGCATGAACGCGGCGGAGGGCACCGCGCGGGTGGTCGCGGCCCATCCCCAGTGGTGGATGGGGTTGATGCTGCTCGCGCTGCACGCCGCGCTCGCCTGGGGCATCGCGGACTGGTGGCCGCGCGCCTTCCTGCTCACGCATTTCGGGCTGTTCCTGCTGTGGCAGCCGGTGTGGCGGGGCGAGAAAAACGTCGAGTCGCGCTACGCCTTCCTGGTCGTCATCGTCGGTTTCCTGCTGTCGGTCTGGACCAACTGGTGGCTGATAGCGGTGTGGCTGGCGGTGCTGTTCGGGCTGATCGGCGGCTCGGTGCCCGGCATGGCCGAACGCCGCCAGCGGCTGGTCTCGATGCTGGCGGCGCTGTACCTGCTGTCCATGCTGCTGATCTGGGTCGTGCCGCACCTCTTCCCCGGACAGGTCGTCGAGGACGCAATGGTGCTGCTGGTGCGCTACGGCATACCGGCGCTGCCGATCGCGATCGTGCTGATCCGGGTTGAGAGCGGGCGCGCGAGCGCCCCCGTCGCGGTGGACCTGTTCTACAGCGTGATCCTGTTTCTGCTGGTCGCCGCCCTGGTGCTGGGCAGCTTCGTCGTCAAGCAGCTGAGCCACGGCAATTATCCGCTGGCCCTCGCCCAGACGCTGTTCGCCATCGCGCTGCTGCTCGTCACGCTCTCCTGGCTGTGGGATCCCCACGGCGGTTTCGCCGGCATCGGCCACTTTCTCTCGCGCTACCTGATGAGCCTCGGGCTGCCGTTCGAGCGCTGGGTGCAGCAGCTCGCCGAGTTCGCGGAGCAGGAAGCGCAGCCGCAGCGCTTTCTTTCCCTGGCGTTGCGGCATATCCTCGACCTGCCCTGGGTGACGGGACTGGAATGGGAGGCCCGCCAGGGCCAGGGCGAGTACGGCGTCAAGTCGGGCTACTCGGCGGAATTCTCGTTCCGGGACCTGCGCCTGAGGATCTACACGCGCTGGTCGCTCTCGCCCGCGGTGCTGCTGCACCTGAAGCTCCTGACGCAGATGGTCGGCCATTTCTACGACGCCAAGCGCCGGGAGGAGATCCAGCGCCAGAGCGCCTACACGCAGGCGATCTACGAGACCGGCGCGCGGCTCACCCACGACGTGAAGAACCTGCTGCAATCGCTGCGCTCGCTGTGCGCGGCGGTGGAAACCAGCGGCGCGGACCAGGCGCAGGCCCTGCAGACGCTGATGCAGCGGCAGTTGCCGCAGATCACCCAGCGCCTCAACACGACGCTCGACAAGCTGCGCTCGCCCCAGCCGGCGGACGCGACGCACGTGGACGCCGCGGCCTGGTGGGAGGGGTTGATCCAGCGCTACAGCGGCCGCAACCTCCAGTTCCAGGCGGACGGGCCGGCGAAGGATCTGAAACTTCCCGCGGAACTCTTCGACGGCGTCGCGGACAACCTGATCGAGAACGCGCTGCGCAAGGCGGCCGGCGGCGAGCTGCAGGTGCGGGTGACGTTCTCGGCGGCGCGCGGCGGCACGCTCACGGTGTGCGACAACGGCGCGGAGATCCCGAAGAGCACCGCGGAGCACCTGTTCCAGGGGCCGGTGCCCTCGCAGGCCGGGCTGGGCGTGGCGCTGTTCCAGTCGGCCAAGCAGGCGGGCCAGCTCGGCTACCGCCTCGCGCTCGCCGCCAACCAGCGGGGGATGGTGTGCTTCGTGCTGACGCGCGAAGCGTAGACGTCAGTTGTCAGCCATCAGCCGCCAGCCGTAATTGCGCAGTGGTCAGTGGACAGACTTCAATCAGCTGTCAGACGCCCGCCGCAAGAATGCCGATCGCCATGTGCAAAACGCTTCAGACCGTTACAACGCTCATTCCCAATGACCTGGCGCCTTCGATCATCGCGTCGTCAAGGCAAAGAAAGCCCTGCGTACCGAGACCTGCCGCAATGGCAAGATGAAGCGCGTCGCCCGCTCTGAGCTTCAATGCGCTGTCACCCGCCAGCTCGGCCGCGCGTCGGAATTCTTCCCGTGCGGGAACTGCTACCGTGCAATGCTTCCGCGCGAAGTCGTTAACTCGCGCAATGGCTTGTTCCGCCAGTTTCGCGTCCACCTGGCCGGTACGCACCTTGATCGCGGCTGCCGAAGCGAACTCAACCAGGGACCACTCGCTTACCGCCAGACGCCCGCCCGAGGATTCGATCCAGTCCATGACGGCCTCGCTCTTCGGTTCCCGGATGAAGACGGGAACCAGGGCGCTGGTATCGACGTAAATCATCAGTAGCGCGTGCTGCGGCGCATTGCCCCGACCACCGGCATGGTTTCCTTCTGGCGGGCGAGGAATTGACGGAGGCGGCGCGACTCGGCCTTTCCGATGGCGCGGCGTTCCGGGGCGAGGATCAAGCGCCCATCGGCCGCCACCTCCGCGACCAGCGTATCGCCCTCGTCCACGCCGATTTTCCTGGCCGATTCGGCTGGCAGGCGCACCGCGAGGCTGTTGCCCCACTTCGACACCACGAGTTCCATCCGCTGAACTTTGGCCGCCATTGAATCACCCGATGTATCTACACGTATCTACATCGTAGCCGCCCGCGCCGGCCCTGTCAACGCGCGACGGAGGGCACGGCTCACGCTTGCCGCCAGCGAGACCGGGCGGGTGCGCGCCAGGCACACGCGTGCAAGGAGTCTGACCCCAAGACCCCAAGACCGAAGACCGGGCCGAGACTTCATTTTCCGTGTGGAGCGCATCAACGCCTGGCATAGTCGATCTCGCATATAGCAACCCATTTGCCACTGACGGATTCGATTTCGCCCACCAGGAGGGCGCCGGACGGTTTCAGTTCCTCGACTTTGGCCGCGACGGCTTCACGGGTCGGCCCGCTGACGATCCGCGTGTAGCCCAGTTCCTCGACCTCGCACGCGCTGACCGCCACATCCGGGTGCTCGCACGTCGCGACCCATTTGTCGCCGACCTGGCCGACCGGTGAAATCAGCCGCACTTCGCCGAGGCTCGCGAGCGCCTTCTCGACGCTTTCCCTCGAATAGCCGGAGACGATGAGATTGGCTCCGGCGTCGAAGACCATTGCGGAGTCGTTCGCCGCATTCGTTGCCGGTCTGCGGGTTGTCCCCGATGATCTACGGCGTTCCGATTCGGCGGTAACAGGCCGTTGCGGCGGGTTCGCGCGCCGCAGCCACTCAGCTTCAGCCACGCTCAGCCGGGCGCGCGCGTCTTCGACCGGCGCGTATACCTCGTGTGCGCGCTCGTGTTTGTCGGTGCGCACGCCCTGCAGCGTGAAGAGATTCACGTAATCCGGAGCCAGGCGGCAGGCCACCTCGTGGAACGATCGCGATACCAGGAGCTGGTCCGGCTCGCAAAAGCTCATCACCCGCTGCGCGACGTTGATGCCGTCGCCGACGACGTTTTCCTGTCCGTTGAGATCGTGCACCACGCGGACCGGACCGAGGTTCACGCCGAGGCGCAACGAGAGCTCGCCGGAGCCGTCCCGCGCTCTCAGCGCGGCGAACAGCGCATTTTCCGGGGCGCCGAAAAAGGTCACCGCGGCGCCGTCGCCGGTATCGAGTATGATGCGACTTCGCTCCGCAATGTTGCCGAGCGCTTCCGTGAGCAAGCGGTTGCAGTTGCGCTTCAGCTCGAGCTGTTCGGCCACCGTCGTCGTGGAGTAGCCGACGATGTCGATGAACAGCACGCTGCACACCCACGTGTCGTCGGGGCTGTCAGCCATGGCCGCGCCTGGTGCCGGAGTGCATGATTGCGAAGAAAATGTGAGCCCTCAGTCTACTCTAGAGTTCGCGGCCGTCAGTCGGCAGCGAACAGCGCTGAGTTCCGGGCGCTGAGTGCGGAGTTCTGAGTGCGGATTTCTGAGATCGTCTTCATTTGCACTTAGCACTCCTATTTGGGGCTCGGCACATTGCTTGCTGCCAACTGCCAACTGCCAACTGCCAACTGCCAACTGCCAACTGCCAACTGCCAACTGCCAACTGCCAACTGCCAAACGCTTTTCCTCAGCACTCAGTCCTCAGCATGTTCTTGCTGGCAACTGACGGCTGACAGCTGCGGACTGTCTTATTGTTCCCGCATCGAGCGCTGCAGGAATCCGAGGAAGGGATCGAGCAGGTACTGCAGCGCGCTGCGCGCGGTGGTTTGAATGAACACCTCGGCGGGCATGCCGGCCTGGAGCTTCAGGTTGCCCGCCTTTTGCAGCGCTTCAGGCGATACGCGCACGTGCACCATGTAGTAGGGCGCGCCGGTGGCCTTGTCCACCAGCCGGTCGGCCGAGATATAGGTCACGCGGCCGTCCACGGTCGGCGTGATGCGCTGGCGGAACGCGGTGAGCCGCACGTCGGCATGCGCGCCGGAGCGCACGTAGCTGATGTCCTCCGGGCGCACGCGCGCCTCGACCAGCAGGTCCGGGTCCTCCGGCACGATGTCGAGTATCGGATCGCGCGGCGCGACCGCGGCGCCCACCGTGTTCACCCTGAGGTCCACGACCTCGCCCGCGATCGGCGCGGCGATGCGCTGCCGTTCCTCGGCATCCTGCGCCGGGCGCAGGCGCTGGCGCAATTCGAAGATGGCGGCGGTGGCCTGCCGCAGCTCGTTGGACGCCTGCTGGTTGTAGGTGCTGCGCAGCGTCTCGGCGCGCAGCTCCAGGTCCGAGACCTTCTGCTGCGCGAAGGCCAGGTCCGCCGCGCCCTCGGCGCGCCGCGATTCGTATTGCGCAGCCTCGCGCTGCAGCACCAGCAGCCGCGTCTTGCTGACGAAGCCCTTTTCCGCGAGCTGCCGGTTCTGGGCCAGTTCCTCCCGCTGGTAGCGGATCGTCTCGTCGTCCGCCTTCATCTGCGCGCCGCGCGCCTTGATCTCTGCACGCGCCTCCTGCGCCTGGTTGCGGAGCAGCGCGATCTGGTTCGCGAGCGCCTCGCGCCGCACGCGGAACACCGAGCGCTCGTGTTGCAGCAACTCGGCCACGCGCGGGTCCGAGGCGCGCGCGGTGAGCTCCGCCGGAAACGCAATGGCGCCCGCTCCGGTTTCCTCCGCCGCGTGGCGCGCGGCCTTCGCGAGCTCGGCATCGAGCTGGGCCCGCGCCGCCTCGTTGCCCGCGTCCACGCGCACGTCCCTGAGCACGACGAGCGTCTGTCCCGCCCGCACCTTGCTGCCGTCGCGCACCAGGATTTCGCCCACGATGCCGCCCTCCTGGTGCTGCACCGTCTTGCGGTTCATGTCCACCTTGACGAAACCCGGCCCGATCACGGCGGCCGAGAGCGGCGCAAGCGCCACCCAGACGCCGATCGCGATCACCAGTAGCAGGCTGCCGAGGATGCCGGCGCGGATCAGCGGCCACGGCCGGTCGGCGCGGTCGACGTCGAGCGCGGGCATCACGAGGTCGCGCAGCGCGTTGGCCACGGTGTCATCCTTTTGGCTGCATTTGACCCGCGGCCATCGCCGGATGGCCCTCGGGACCGCGGGGCCGGGACGGCCCGAGCACTTCCTGCGGCGAGCCGAACCGCTCGATCGCCCCCTCGCGCAGCACGAGTATGCGATCCACGACGGCGAGGAGAGTACTGCGGTGCGTGACGATCGCCAGCGTCACGCCGTCGGCCTTCATCTGGCGGAGCGCTTCGATCAACGCCGCCTCGCCCTCGCCGTCGAGGTTCGAATTCGGCTCGTCCAGCACCACCAGCCGCGGCCTGCCGTAGAGCGCGCGCGCGAGCGCGACGCGCTGGCGCTGGCCCGCCGAGAGAAACGCGCCGCCTTCTCCGATGGGGGTGTCGTAGCCCTGCGGCAGATGCAGGATGAGATCGTGGACATGGGCCCGTTCCGCCGCTTCGATGACCGCCGCGGAATCCACTTCGCCCATGCGCGCGATGTTCTGGCTGACGGTGCCGGCGAAGAGCTCCACGTCCTGCGGCAGGTAGCCCACGTACGGGCCGAGGCGCGGGCGCGGCCAGTCGGTGATATTGGCGCCGTCCAGACGCACCACGCCGACCGCGGGCTTCCACAGCCCCACGATCAGGCGCGCCAGCGTGGACTTTCCCGATGCGCTGGGGCCCACGATGGCGAGCGCCTGTCCCGCGTCGAGTGAAAAGGAGATCTGCCTGATGACCGGGCGCTCGTTGCCGCGAAAGCCGAACACCGCGCGGTCCACCGCCAGCGCGCCCAGGGGGGCGGGCAGCTCAGTGACCGCGTCGTCACGCGGCTCGGCCGCGAGCATCGCGTCCAGCCGGCCATAGGCGCTTCGTGCATCCACCAGTCCCTTCCAGCCGGCGATCGCAATTTCGACTGGCGCGAGCGCGCGCGAAAGCAGAATGGTGCCGGCGATCATCACGCCCGGCGTGGCCTGCTGATCGATTACCAGCCACGCGCCCGCCGCGAGCATCGCCACCTGCAGGAACTGGCGCATGAAGCGCGTGATGCTGCCGAGCACGCTGGCCGTGCGGCTGGCCTGCAACTGGTTCTGCAGCCCGATGCGGCTCAGGATCTCCCAGCCGCGCGCGAGGCTCGAGACCATGCCCAGCGCGCGCGCCACCTCCGCGTTGGCGATGCCCTGCTCGGCGAAGCGGCCCGCCTTGCGCGAATCGAGCTGCATCGCCTCGAGCGGCCCGCGCGAGATCTTCTCGTTGAGGATGGCGAGCGCCAGCATGACGAGAGCGCCGGCCAGCGCCAGCGCGCCCAGCAGGGGATGGAACAGGAAGATCACCAGCACGTACACCGGGACCCATGGCGAATCGAACAGGGCGAGGATCCCCGGCCCGGTCAGGAAGGTGCGCAGCGAGTTGACGTCGCGCAGGCCGTGCAGCGCCTCGCCGGCGCCGGGCGTGGCGTTGCGCCGGATCATTTCCGACAGAACCCGCGGGCCAAGCAGCTTCTCGAGAGCGACCGCGGCGGCGGTCAGCAGCCGCGAGCGGATCACGTCGAGATACGCCATGAACATTAGCGCGCCCACCGACAGCACCAGCAGCATCACGAGCGTCTCCATGCTGCGGCTGGTCAGCACGCGGTCGAACACCTGCAGCATGAAGAGCGCGGGGACCAGCAGCAGCAGGTTCAGCAGCAGGCTGAAGGCCGCCGCCGACACGAAGTACGGCCGGAACCGCGACGCGAATGCGTGCAGGGGTGTTGACGAACCGATATCCGCGCTGGCCATTCCACTTCCGTAACCGGAGAACTTGACGAAGTGTATGCCGCTTGGACCCTGAATTAACAGAGATTTCCAAGCCGGTTATGCCGGCCTGAAATCGTCGGGATGTTGACGAAAGCGCTGAGAGTTCGTGGGCTGCCCTGCGGGGCAGGGGGTGGAATTCGTGCGGTACGGCACGCTTGGCGGACCAGCATCCGGCACGCACTCGGCATGCGGCGCCCCCTCCGCACCCGCTTTGTTCGAGCAATGTCTCCGTAACTTATTAATAAATAACGAGTATGTAAAGCGGCTGACTTCGGATCGCCGCGCGTCCCAGGCCAATTTCGACGCCAGGCTTGCCACTCCTGCCGGGAGGTGGCCCGTTTGTTGCGCTATAGGCGGTAGAACGGTCGGCTCGGCGCCAGAAGTCGATTCAGGGTGCCGCGCCACATATCACTTTCTGAATCTACGGCTGGTTATTGCAGCAAGGAGAGGCGCACATGGAAATCATTGAAGGAACACCGGGAGTCGACATTCTCGTCAGCGCGAGTGATGGCGACGAGATCTACGGGTTCGCTGGCACCGACACGTTGGTAGCCCAGAACAGCAACGTCACGCTATATGGCGGTTCAGATAACGACAATTTGTTGAGTGCCGCGGTTGTCTCCGGGACAACGATGGATGGCGGTCCCGGCATCGACACGCTGATCGGACTCGGAACCAACGACACCGCATCGTATGCCGATGCCCCGTCTGGCGTATCGGTCAACTTGGCCGGGGGTGCAGCAATCGACGACGGTTACGGCAGTTTCGATAACCTGACCGGAATCGAGAACGTCACGGGATCCGCTTTCAACGATACCCTGACCGGCGATGCTTTCGCGAACGTGCTCAAGGGCGGCGCGGGCAACGACACGCTGACAGGCGGCGGCGGCGACGATGCGCTGACAGGCGGGAGCGGCGCCGACGTTTTCAAGTACTCATTCACGCTGACGCCAGGCGAGGGCGGCGGCGAGACCTTTCACTTCACGGATTTCTTTCTCGCTCACGGCGGCAGCGTTGTGAACGGGGAAGTCGCTGACGGGACCAAGCAGGGGCAATTCTCGTCTCTGTATACACAGTGGCTGGAAAGCCTGGGCCTGACCGTGCTCGATCTGGGACAGAATGCCGGCCCTGAAGGCATGCCTGTGGTCGAAGGCCCGGAAGGGACCTTTGGCGAGCGTGAGAGCTTTACTTGGACTTCCGGCGGCGGGAAGAAAACCGTGACTCATGAACGGTGGTATTCGGATACGTGGACCTCCGATGGTGGTGGCGGGCAGGACAGCGTCGCAAGCGGCGACGGCTTCGACACCATCCTCGATTTCACGTGGGGCGTGGACCAACTGGAATTCGACGGCCTGGCCGGCCTTACGCTCGACCAGTTCACCGGCCTGTTCAGCGTGACCGAGACCGACGTCGATGGCATCGGTGGCACGGACACGGTGCTTGCCCTCGTCGACGACTCCTGGGGCGTGACGTTACTGGGCGTCTCCGGCCACGTCGAGCAGGACTTCTACGACACGAGCATCTTCTCCTGATCCCCGGCTGCGGGCACGCCGGTTTTTCGGCGCGCGCCCAAATCAGAAGCCCGAGGCGCATCGCGCTTCGGGCTTTTTTACGGGTTTCTGCCGGGATCGCTGCCCTGTGGCAGGTCGCGACGAACTGACAGCTAACTTCGGACAGCAATGAGTGCTCAGCACTCAGAACTTAGCACTCAGCACTTTCTTGCTGCCCACTGCCCACTGCGCGCTGGAACCTACGCGACTTCGAACTTCATTTCCTTGAGGTTGGCTTCCGGAACGCGCTCTTTGACCTTCAATATCTCGACCCCAACGACCTGATTCTTCGCATTGAAATCGAGAATCACGCCCGGTTTCACCTCTTCGGACTCGACGATCGGCGACTCGTCCAGGCGAAAATAGAGAGCATCCGATTTCTGGTCGAAGCGGACCTTCATAACTTGCCTTTCATCCTCAGTTTGTAATCATGCGCCATTAGCCGATGGCGGGCGACTGTGGCAAAATTGGGAGCAACGCGGAGGTTTTATCCATGTCCACAGTGAAGGAAGAACTCACCCACCTCATTCAGAGGCAACCTGAGGACAGCTCACGCGAGGAGATCGTGCGCGAGCTTGCCTTTCACGTCATGGTGGAACGCGGGCTCGCTGATTCGGACGCGAAGCGCACTATTTCAAATGAGGAAATGGCGCGGCGCATCCGCTCGTGGCGGAAATAACCTGGACTGAGGAGTCCCGGCGCTGGCTCGAGGACATCTTCGAGTATATCGCCGCGGATAATCCTGATGCTGCAGCCCGCACCGTACAGGGTATCTACGAGCGGGCGCAAGAGCTTGCCGCATTTCCCGAGATAGGCCACCGATACCCCGCGTCCTCGCGCCGCGTGCGCATACTCCACTACGGGCATTACCGAATCGCTTACCTCGTCAAGGACGATGGCAACGTAGACATCCTCGGTGTCTTTCACGGCTCGCTCGATATCACGAGATACCAGCTTTAAGTTGGCAGCCGTCAGTTGCCAGCACTCAGAACTCAGCACTCAGCGCTCAGCACTCAGTACTCAGCACTCAGAACTCAGCACTGCTTCATCAGGGCAGCTTGCCCGCCGCGACCATCCGGTTGAAGAGGCTGTAGAGCGGTAACCAAGTCACGATATCGTCGTATTCGCCGGCCGATGATCCGACCGGGGAGTGGGTGCGGTGCACGAAATCGCGGTCGGCATCGGTATTCTCCAGCTCATCGTTGCTGCTTGCCGACGGATTGGTCGTGCCGGCAATGCCGCTGGTCGCCCCATAGCCGTTCTTTCCGTGCGACAGGATGACCGCCACTGCCGACGAAGTCAGTGCTTGGCCCCCGCCGCAGCTTCCCTGTACCGGGCATACCCTGAGATCTGCGCTCGTCGTGCTCAGGCTGAATACGGTATCGCGTCGGGCGTAATCCTCTCTCACCGCATAACGAAAGCGGTTGCCCCAAACGTCGTACTGAGCCGCCGCGAGGCCAAGGGTGGCAAACGGAAGGTTGCCGTGAGATCTGCTGCCCGATATCGAGCTACAGCGGTTCGCGGTTACGTTCTCTGCCCCGTCATTGTCGGTATCGGGGCACGGCAGGTAGCCGTTGACGAGCGCGAAACCCACCAGCACTTCCCGGATTTCATCCAGCGTCCTTTCCGTGCCGCTGATCTGGCGTTGCTCAACTTGCGTTGTGAGCGGCACGAGTATGCTTCCGAGCAACAGGGCGATGATGAAAACCGCCACCGCCATCTCGATGAGCGTGAAGCCACATGCCCGTCGCATTGTCATCGTCTTATGGCCACGCAATGAGCAAACGGTCATTGTTGGTGCCGGAACGTACCGGTGATATGAAGACATCGTCCAGGTCCTGGTTTTCGTTGCTGTTCCCCGGCTGCACGATGTCCAGATAGTCTGTTACTAATGTGCTGGGCCGAGTTTGACCTGACAGGGCCCGCCCTGTCGTGAAAACGACGGCATGTACGGAGGGATTCGAGTCTACGGTGACGTCTCCCAGGCCGCTGCAGAAGATATCCAAGATGAACTGCAATGCACCTATTGCTCCGACTCGGCACGGCGACACGGCATAGTACGTCACCTCCTGCCACTTGTTTGCAGCAAACCATGCCGGCAATTCCGCTCCCCAATTTTGAAAAGCGGTGCAAGTAATATTGATATTCAGCGGAATGCGCCCCTGGAACTGGAAGTAGCTGCAATTGTACGTTGCATCCGTATAAGCGTTGGCGCTCGGAAAGTACCCGTTATTGGTTCGGTAAGTTCTCAGTGCAGAGCGGGTTTCGCGTAAAACACGCATTTCAACGACGGAAAACAACGCGTCTGTGGTGAGAGGCAGAAGCCTGTCGTTAAGTTGATCCGATTGGGTTAATGGTGATGCGGTAATAAAGCTGTTGGTCCCGCCTCCGGTGGCGTTATTGAAGGTGGTAGCGCCTACGGTATACGTATCAAGATAGTTGGTGGCGTTAGTATTCCCACCGCAAACCGTAGTCGAGCTGGGGCTCCGATCTTGCCCGGATAGCGTCGTGCCCGGCGCAAGAATGATGGCTGCGACTGTAGTAGCCATGGCGGGAAACAACTGCGTTCCGTTGTGGTCGCTTACGACTAGCGTGCCAGGCGAATCCGAGTTGAGCCAACTGGGACCGGAGGCGCCGCTATTCTTAAAATTTGCGGAAACGGCGTACCACAGACATTCTCCGGACCCGTCGCGTAGATCCGGCAATCCCAACGTCTTCCAGGGCAGTCTTCCGATTGCTGTTACGCCTGTTGCACCGCAAGGAGAATCTGCATCACCATCGTTATCGCTGTCCGGGCATGGCAATATTCCAGGTTGAGTGGTATTCCTTGCCGCGTATCCAATCAGGGCGTCACGGGCCCGCGCAAGGGCGGCCGCTGTTTTGTTTTCGCTTTCGATGGCCGTCTTTGCCGGTGACACCATTGTATAAACCAATGCGGTGGCGGCGACGCCGAGCACTAACAGCACCGTGATGAGAGTCGCCTGCCCACGCTGGTGCGCGCCAGCTGAGGCGGATTGCAGCTTATGCTCCACGCTCACCGCGGAGTTGTCCTATCGCGGCGTCTCTTGCCGCGGCGGTACGGATGCGGTTCCGGGCTTGGAAGCCGCCGCATTTTGTAAAGCTCGAACGGCTTCCTCCAGCCTCCGCTGTTGTTCTTCGAGATCCTGCTCGGCTCTACCTGGTTCGGGCGACGCGGGCTTGGCGCCCTTGGCTTCCGCCGCTGGCTTAGCCGCGGGCTTGGGTTCGGGCTCGGGAGCCGGCTTGCGCGCGAAGCGCTCCTCGACGGCGCCCGACAGCAGCTCGATGCTTTGCCCGGGCTTGAGCTCGACGCTGCGGCCGGACTGCGGCACCTGCAGCGTGACGGTGCCATCGGGGCTCACCTTTCCGACGACGGCCGGCGACGGCCCCTTGTCCACCACGGGCCGGCTGTTGATCCAGACGGTGGTCTTGCCGTCGCTCCGGCGCACCACGCCGTCGTAGGTGATGGTCTGCGGAACCGGCGCGGCGGTAACGACCGTTTCCGCGGTCTCTTCCGTCGCGAGTGTGGTCCGGGCCCGCTGGCTGCGCGCGACATCGAGCGAGGCGCGCTGCGCGGGCGTGAAGAACAGCCGCCCGACCGGCTCCGCCGGCCGCGGCGTGGCCTGGGCGGCTGCCTGAATCGGAACAGCGCCCGCAACCAGGGCAATGCAGAGCGTCAATAGACCCGGCTTCCTCATCCTGAAAAACCAAGAAAACAAATAGACAGGATTAACAGGATTAACAAGAACAGGCCTGTTTGAAATCTTGTAAATCATGTTAATCCCGTCTATTTTTGCTACTTTTTGCCGCGAGCGCGAGCGGCGCAAGACAAACGCTCGGGCCGGAAAATTTCGAGTCACGAGTCACGAGTCACCATTCACGGCTTTTTCTGCGCAGCGCCGGCGGCGACCTTTGCCGTGATCCACGACAGCTCGCAATCCGCGTCGACGTTGGGCTGGAAGCGGATCACGCCCCCGGTGTCGATGCGCTTCAGGCTGCACTGGTTGACGGAGAAGATCCCGCCGCCCTGGCGCCCGAGGGTGGCGAAGAACCGCATCAGGTCTTCCTCGTGGAGCAGCCGGAAGCGCAGCCGCATCTCCGACTGCCTGAGCGCGATCTGCCCCGGATCGAGATCGGCGGCGTATCGGTAGGAACCTTGCACCCCGATCTCGTAATCCACGCCGAACAGGTCGGCCTGCTGGTTGGCGACGCGCAGCGCGTCGAGCCAGTTGATGCGCTGCTCCTCGCCGACGAAACCGGCGCGCTCCAGCTGGCGGAAGGCGTCGCGATAGCGGACGATGACGTCCCTCTCGTCGCCCGATTTCTGCAGGCGCGTCCGCGCCTCCTTGAGCTGGGTCTCCTGCTGGGCGAGCTGCTGGCGCGCCGCCGCCCTCAGACGGTCGGAATAGTAAATGGCCGCGGCGCCCGCCAGCAGCACCACCAGCAGGACGATCAGCGGGGCCCTCAAGGCCTGGAGGTCGGCCTGGTTCATGCGTTGGGCTTGAGCACCAGCAGCAGCTTGAACGCCGCCGTGCCGACCGTGCTCTGATCGGGATTCTGCTGCGTGGTGCCGGAAAGGGAAAGCGTGGGATTCACGTCGAGCGGCAGCTTGACCACCCGCACCTCGGCCACCTCCGGCGCCTCGGCGAGGCGGTTGGCAAAGCCGTTGATGGTGGCGATCGCGCCGCGGTAGTCGCCGCGGAACGGGCGGACCTCGCCTTCGAGCACCGCGCTTTCCCTGCGCGCCAATGCCGGGCCGGCGGACGACGCCGACGTCGGCGGCACCGGGGGCCCGGCCGCGGACTCGCGGGGGGCGGCGCGCTCCGCTTCGATTTCCGTGGTGCCGAATCTCCAGCCGAATTC
The DNA here is from genome assembly GCA_016192825.1 of Betaproteobacteria bacterium. GTDB lineage: Bacteria > Pseudomonadota > Gammaproteobacteria > Burkholderiales > SG8-41 > SG8-41. The sequence goes on from JACPTK010000029.1 coordinate 16,521, forward strand.
CTTGACGACGACGGTGGGGCTCGCTTCCAGCGCGCGGCTGACGAGCGCCATCACCCGTTGCGGCGTGCGCAACGTCTCGCGCAGCTTCTGCGCGATTTCCACCGTTTTCTGCAGGTTTTCGGCGGAGGCCGGGGCCTGCGGGAACTGGCGCGTGATCTCCTGATACCGGGCGGACAGCGACGCCGTCTGGCGCGCGGCGTCCTCGGTTTCCCCGCTCAGCGTCATCGCCTGGTAGAGGTTGGCGCCGGCCCAGACCAGGGCGGCGGCGGCCAGCGCCCCGCACCCGGCGTATATGCCCCGTCGCGCCCGATAACGCCGAAAGCCGACGGTGATGCTCGCCGGCGCGAGGTTGCTCAGGGGCTCCTTGAGGCCGAGCAGGTGCAGGTGAATCACGTACGGCGAGGCGGCCAGCATCGAATCGGCGATGCCCAGGCGCCCGGTCAGCTCCTGCTGGCTCAGCCGCACGCACTCGAGGCTCGGGTTTTCGCGCGCGATGCCGGCGGCGACCTCGGTCAGCTCGTCGCCGCGGTCCACCAGCAGCACCGTGAGGTGCTCGTCGAGCGTCGTGGTGCGAAGCGCGTGGAGATAGAGCCGCGTATTGGAGATCTCCTCCGAGAAGTAGCGCACGCGGTTCTCCGCCCGGCCGCTGTCGCCGCGCGTCAGCCGGGAGAGCCGGAACTGGCGGTCGCGGAAGAAGGTGAGCCGCAGGCCGCTGGCGTGCTGCGCCACCAGCAGCAGGTTGCTCGCCTTGGCATCGAACCGCTCCAGCAGCCCCGCGCTGACCATCGGCAGCAGGTGGATTCCGGCCACCGGCAGGCCGCGGGCGGCCACCGCCTGCAGCCAGTCGTTGATCACCTCGGGGTTGGTCAGCGCGGAGAAGAGATAGCGGTCGTCGCGCCGCTTGCCGGTGTCGCGCCCCAGCAGCGTGGCGGCCATGTACGGGGTGGCGCGGTAGTGCTGCCTCAACTTGCGGGCGACCATGTCGGTGCGGTCGCCGCCGAACGCGTGCGGCAGGGTCTCGAACCGGTAATCCTCCTCGACCGCGTCCACCATGACGTGGACCGGCACCTGGTCGAACGGCGCGAGGAACTCCGCGAACCCGGCCTGGCCGCCCGCGTCGTCCGCGAATTCCTGGCACTCGACGATCCGGCCGCCGCGCCAGTGCGCGACGGTCGCGCCCTGCGTCGAGATGGCGATGAGGAGCTTGTCGGCCATTTAGAATCGGTGATTAGTGATTAGTAATTAGTGATTAGTGATTAGTGATCAGACAGAAACGCAAGCGCGCCCGTTGCGTCCGCTTACTAATCACCAATCTCTAATCACTAATCACGCCTTTCTAGAACTTGATCTTGCCCAAAATATCATACACCGGGCCCAGCACGGCCCAGACGACGAAAGCCAGCAACCCGCCCAGGACCACCGTCATCACCGGTCCCAGCATCTTCTGCGCCTTGTCCACCGATTCCTTGACGTCGCGGTTGTAGAAATAGGTGACGTTCATGAGCGCGGTGTCCAGCGCGCCCGTGTTTTCGCCGACCCGCAGCATGCGGATGACGAGCGGCGGAAAGACCCCCAGGTTCTGGAAAGTCTCGGTCAGGCTTTCCCCCGCGGCGATCTGCTGGCCGGCCCGGATCAGGCTGTCGGAGATGACCCGGTTGTTGACGACCTCCTCGCACGCCTTGATCGCGTCGAGCACGGTGATGCCGGAGCGGTACATGAGCGCGAAGATGTTCGCGAAGCGCGACAGGATGATCTTCTGCAGCGTCGATCCCACCACCGGCAGGCGCAGCTTCGCGTAATCCCACATGTAGGCGGCCCGCGCGCTGCGCTGGACCGTGAGGGACAGCGCCACGAACACCACGACCGGGAACCCGAACACCACGTACCAGTAGTCCGTCATGAAGCCGGAAATCGCGATCAGCACCTTGGTCTGGGTGGGAAGCGCGAGCCCCATCGACTTGAAGAGCTGCGCGATCTGCGGCACGAGAAAGATCAGCAGCGCGACGAGCACGCCGAGCACGACGACCAGGGTGATGCCCGGCAGGATCAGCAGCCGGCGGGTTTGCGAGATCAGCTCGTCGAGCCACCGGAGATTGTCCGCCAGGTTCTTGAAGATTTCCGGCAACTGCCCGGTCTGCTCTCCCGCCCGCACCAGGCTCACGAAGACGTTGTCGAACGCCTCGGGGTGCCCCGTCATGCACTGCGAGAGCACCTTGCCGCCTTCCATGTCCTCGGTCATCACGGTGAGCACCTCGCGGAAGCGCGGGTTGTCCATGGAGTCGCGCATGTCGCGCAGCCCATCGATGATCGGAATGCCGGACCGGATCATCTGCTCCAGGTCGAAGCAGAAGTTGATGACGTCCTGGCGCATGATCTTGCCGCCGCCGGCGAACGCCGTGGCGTGGCGGTCCACCTGCTTGTAGGTGATGAGGTCGAGCCCCATGCGCCGCAGCCGCAGCTCGAGGTCCACCTCGTTGACCGCGTCCAGCCCGCCGCGCGCCGGGCGTCCGGTCCGGTCTATCGCCTTGTACTCGTAAGAGGGCACAGTATTCAGTGCTGAGTGCTGAGTGCTGAGTGCTGAGTGCTGAGTGCTGAGTGCCGAGTGCTGAGTGCCGAGTGCTGAGTGCTGAGTGCTGAGCGCTGAGCGCTGAGCGCTGAGTGCTGAGTGCGCGGCACGAGAAGCGGTCCGGGAGAGAATTCTGAACTCATTCCTCGGCACTCAGCACTTGGCACCCGGCACTTAGGTATAGCGCCCGGTGAGGTCGATCTCGCGCGCGACCTCCACGAGGCTGGTGGTGCCGTCCACCACCCGCAGCAGGCCTTCGTCCGAGAGCGAGCGGTAGCCTTTCCCGAGCGCCGCCGCGCGCAGCTCCTTGGCGGTGGCGCGCCGCGCGACCAGCTCGTCGAGGTCGCCGTCCATCACCAGGATCTCCATGATCGCGGTGCGGCCCTTGTAGCCCTTGTTGTCGCACTGCTTGCAGCCGACCGCGCGCTGCAGGTAGGAGAGGTGCTCCCCCTCGGGCCCGAGCAGCAGGCGCTCCTCCCGGGACGGCGCGTAGGACTCCTTGCAATGGGTGCAGAGCGTGCGCACGAGGCGCTGCGCGATGATGCCGATGATGTTGCCCGCCATGATGTCGGGCTGGATGCCGATGTCGAGCAGCCGCGGGAAGGCGCCCAGCGCGGAGTTGGTGTGCAGCGTGGTGAACACCTGGTGGCCCGTCATGGCCGCGCGGAACGCCATCTCCGCGGTTTCCTTGTCGCGCACCTCGCCCACCAGGATGATGTCCGGGTCCTGGCGCATGATGGAGCGGATGCCGTCGGCGAAATCCATGCGCGCGACCTCGCTGACCGAGGTCTGCCGCATGAGCGTCAGCGGGTACTCGACCGGGTCCTCCAGCGTCATGATGTTGACCGTCTCGTCGTTGACCTGGGCCAGCAGCGAGTAGAGCGTGGTGGTCTTGCCGCTGCCGGTGGGCCCGGTGACGATCAGGATGCCCTCCGGCCGCGCCAGCATGAGGTTGACCTTCTCCACGACGTCCTTGGCGAGGTTCATGCGGTCGAGGCTGATGATGGATTTCTCGCGGTCCAGCACGCGCAGCACGATGTTCTCGCCGTAGATGGTGGGCTGCGTGGAAACCCGGAAATCGATCGGCCGGCCGTTCAACGTCAGCGACAGCCGGCCGTCCTGGGGCGAACGCGTCTCCGCGATGTTCATGCCGCTCACCACCTTGACCCGCACCGTGATGCCGGGCATGTAGGTCTTGTGCAGGCTCCTCACCGTCTCGAGCACGCCGTCGATGCGGTAGCGGATGCGCAGGAACGCGTACTCCGGCTCGAAGTGGATGTCGGAGGCGCCGCGCTTCACCGCGTCCACCAGCAGCGCGTTGACCAGCCGCACCATCGGCTGGGTGTACTCGTCGCCGCCGCCGGCCGCCTGCAGGCTCTCGTAGTCGATCTCGCCGGTTTCGATCTCCTTCAGGATGCCGTCGACCGAGAGCTCGTAGCCGTAGAAATTGTCGATGTAGTCGCCGAGCTGGGCCTCGGCCGCGAGCAGCGTCTTGATCTCGATCCCCGGCCCGAGCATGCCGCGCAGCTGGTCCAGCGCGACCACGTTGAAGATCTCGGTGGTGGCGATGGTGAGGATGTGCTCCGCGAGATCGTAGGCGATCGGCAGCACGCGGTTGCGGCGCGCGAAATCCTGGTTGACGAGCTTGAGCGCTTCCGGGTCGGCCACCACCTGGCCCAGGTCGATCGATTCCTGGCCGACGGTGCGCGCCATGATGTCACGGATGGCGTTTTCCGTGACGAAGCCGAGCCGCACCAGCAGCCGCCCGATGGGGATGTTGTTGTGGCGCTGCTCGGCGAGCGCGATCGAGAGCTGATCGGTCGTGATCAGCCCCTGCTGCACCAGCAGCTCGCCGAGGCGAAGCTTTTTCCTTTGTTCGGCCATTAAGCTGGAACCCGCTCAAAAACGAAAATGGACAGGATTAACAAGATTAAAACTGCTTTCAAAATCCTGTTATGAAACTTTACGTACCCGCGTGACGCTCAACCACACCACCCCGCCTCCTCCAGAGGCACCCCTCCTCGTGAGAGGAGGGGAATGTTCCCCTCCTTTTCAAGGAGGGGTGGACGCGAAGCGGACGGGGTGGTTGCGTCGCACGACCTGCTCTTAATGGTCGCGCGGTTACGCAATTCTCAATAATCTGGCTATTCGGGTATTTTGAAACGCGTACTATTCTACCTGCGCGGCGAGTTTCTCGATGCGCTCCCGGGCCTGGGGGACGCTGAAGTTCGCGCGGCCGCGGGCGGCGGCGAGCTGCACCGCGCGCTGGTAGAAACCGAGCGCCAGCTTCGGCTGGCTCACGTGCTCGAGGCCGACGGCGAGGTTGTAGGCATATTCGGGATTGGCCGGCTCGAGGTGGTGGGCATGGAACCAGGCCTGCTGGGCCGCCGCCCATTGCGACTGGTCGGCGTACAGGTTGCCCAGCGTGAAATAGAGATAGGCCGAGGGCTCGCGCGCGATCAGCTGCCTCAGCTTCGATTCGGCGGCGAGCGGATCGGCGCGCCCGAGCAGCGCGATCAGTCCGGTTTGCGCCAGCGCGTGCCGAGGGTCGAGGTCCAGGATCTGCAAGTAGCGCTTCACGGCCTCCTCGGTGTCGCCCCGCTGGGCCGCGAGCGCGGCGAGCCCCAGCACGGCATCGGTGTTCCGGGGCTCGGCGTTCAGCAGCTGGCCGTACAGGCGCTGCGCTTCGTCAGCCTGGCCCGCCCGCAGCGCGGCGTAGGCCTGCGCGTGCAGCGGGCTCAGAACCGGCTCGGGACTGCCCGGGCTCACCGAAATGAGGTTGCGCGTAGCCTCCTCCGCCGGGGGAGTGGGCGCCGCCGGTTGCGGCGTGGCGCGCCCTGCGTCGGGTGCCGTCGCGGCCGGCGCCGTTTCGGGGGCCGCCTCGGCGAGCAAGGGGGCAGCAGGAAGCGGCGTCGCGGGCGCGGGGATGAACGGCGGCACAGGACCCCGCGTGGCGATCGCCGGCCCCCCGAGGAGCAACCCGGGGTGAAATATCTGCAAGTAAACGTAGATGCCGAATCCCACGGCAACCACGGCGGCGAGCGCCCCGAATACCATGACCGGATGCGCGCGGACGTAGGCGGCCGCTCCGCCGGCGGGCGGGCGGCCCGCTGCCTGTGCCTGGAGAACGGTGGTGGCCTGCGCTTGCGCCTGCTCGCGCGCGGGCGCTGCTGCGGGCGCGGGTGACGGCGCGGCGGGATGCACAGCCGCCGCGGCGCGCGGTGGCGCGGGCCGCGGCGGCGCGCCAACCGGCCGGGGCGCGGTTTCGGCCTTGGGTGGCGCGGGCGCTGCTGCGGCGAGCGGCTCGAGCGCGAGCTCGGGCTTGGCTGCTGTTGCGCCCGGCTCCTGGCGTGCCTCCCCCCGGTCCTTGGCGGCCTTTTCCAAGGCCTTCATCAACAAGCTCATTGCGCGGCGCCGGTCTTCTCGGGTTGGGGCGGGGCGGCCTCAGGTCTCGGCAGGAAGCGCTGGAAGAACTTCAACTCGTCGCTTTCCAGCGAGGGATTGGCGACGACGGTCGGGCGCAGGAAGATCACCAGCTCGGTCTTGCTCACCTGCTCGTCGCGGAAGCGCAGCAGCTCGCCCGCGGCTCCGGCGCGGTCGGCGCCCGGCAGCTGGTCGCGGCTGCGCCGCGCGTCGTCCTGCATCAGGCCGCCCAGGATCACGGTCTGGCCGTTGCCGACCTGCAGCACCGACTCCATTTCACGGGTCTGGATTTCGGGCACGCGATTCGGGATCACCAGCGTCGGATTCGGATCGTCCTTGAAGCCGAGGACGCGGGTGATGGTCGGCCGAACGGTAAGCGAAACGCGCGCGTCGTCGCTCACCTGGGGCGTGACGCTCATCACCAGGCCCACCGCCACGGTCTTGGCAGTCGTGTTGACCGTTTGCGTCGTTCCGGCGGCCTGACTCGTGTTGGTCGATGCCTGGACCTCGAAATAAACGACGTTGTCCACCACCTTGAGCAGCGCCGTCTGGTTGTTCAGCGCCATCAGCTTGGGGCTGGAGAGCACGCGCGTGTTGCCGAACTGCTCGAGCAGCTTGACCGTGAGCTGGATGTCGTTCGGGCGCAGGTTGTTCTGGTTGTAGAAGAACGCGAAAAACGGGGCGGCGGCTAGATTGGTGCCGAGCAGGGCCTGGGAAAAGGCGATGCCGCCGCTTTGCGAGACCTTGGCCCAGTCCACGCCCCCTTGGTAGTTGTTGGAGAGCTGCACTTCCACGATCGTCGCCTCGATCAGCACCTGGCGCTGCATGGCGCTGACGATGCTGTCGAGGTGCTGCTGCACCAGCTGGTGCTGCTTTTCGGTCGCGTTGACGGTCACCGTGCCCGACACTGCGTTCACCACCACGTCGTCGGGCAGCAGCGAGGCTTGCTGCTGGGCGGCGCCGCTCGGTCCGCCGGCGATCACCGAAGTCGCGAGGTTCGGCGCGCCCTGGCCGGCGCGGCTCGCCGCTTCGATCTGTTTCACGCGCAGCTCCTGCTCCTGCTTGACGAGCGCCAGGCGCTCGGCCTTGGCCTCGGCAGTCAGGCTTTGCAGCCGCGTGGAGTTCAGGATCGCGCGGAGGTTGTCACGCAACTGCTCCCAGAAGTCGTTCTTCGTCGTGGTGCGGACCACGGTGCTGGAGCCGCTGGCACTCGCGCCGCCCGCGCCGCCGCCGGTTGACGTTGCGATCTCGCCCGTGACTCCGACCGTCGAAGTCGTTTCGCGCGCCATGTTCACGTAGTTCACGCGGTAGGTCTTCACGTACGGCAGATCCGGCGACACGATGATCGTGTTGCCCTCGAGGCGGTAGCGCATGTTGACCTGCTTGGACACGCGCTCGAGGATGGCGGGCAGCGTCTCGTTGATCGCGTTGAGGCTCACCAGGCCGGCCAGCCCCGAATGGATGTCGATGTTCTGCTTGGTGTCGCGCGCGAGCGCCAGCAGGAGATCCTTCACCGGCACCTCGTTGACGACCACGCTGTAGGTCTGCGGCTTGGGCGCCGGCTTCGGCGGCGGCACGAAGTCGCTCGCCCGGGCGGGCGGCGGGATCGCGCGATCCGGCTCGGCCTTTGCCGCGGGAGGCGCGGCAATGTGTCCTTCCGAGGGCGGTATGTAGGGCTTGATGTTCGCGCAGCCGGCCGCAGCCAGAATCAGCGCCAACCCCAAGGGAAAACAGGAGCCCCTCCATTGCGGCACCGATTCCTCCATTCCGGGTGCATTCGTGTAAGGAATTTGTCGAGTGAGCTTCCGACAAATTCCTCGCGCTGCTCCAGTCCGTCGCATCGATCCTCTTCTTCTTCCCTGGCTCTTGCTCCGTCCAACGGTGCGCGAGTCCGCGCGCGCCGCGGTCACGACGATGTCTGATGCTGCCGGATCTCGGCGCGTATGCCCTGCACCGTGCGCAGCAGCGGCTGGCTCGTCTTCAGCGATGCCGGCAGTTTATCAAGCGCTTCGCGCGCTGCGCGTGGGCTGCTGAAACTTCCGTACAAGACGGTCAGGGACGGTTGCTGCTTCGCCACCGTACGATACACAAAAACCTTATTTATTTCAACGAACTTTCCCATCGAATTAAGAAGATTTCTGAGCTGCTCCGGGTCATTGGTGCCCAGGAGCTGGATGCTGAAATTGGCGTGGTTCTCCGTCGCCAGCCATTCGTGCGTGGCGGCGAGGCGCGCTTCGAGCAGGTCGGCCGGCGCGGTGGCCGCCTCGACGATCGCTGCGCTTGCAGCGGGCGCGGCGGGTCGCGTCCCGCCATCCCCGAGGGCAGACGCAGCGATGTCGGCGGGTGTTGTCGCGATTGCCTGGGGAGCCTGCGAGAGGGGGGCTGCCTGCGTACCCCGGGGATTAACGAATTCAGGGTCGGCCGCGGCCACGCGGGTGTCCGGCGCCCGCTCCGCCCCGATGGGGACTTGTCCGGCTTGCTGCAGGAGCGCGTAGATCGCGATGCCGGCGACCGCGCCCGTCGCGACCAGCGCGGCGCCGCGCCACAGGCGGCCCGGTTCGGCGCGGCGCGAGACCTGCTGGCTGAACTCGCTGTCGCGCACCGCGGCCTCGACGTGCTTCGGCTTGACGGTGTGCGTGTTCTCCGAGAACGCCGCGAGCAGCGCCTTGTCGGCGATGAGGTTGACGCGGCGGGTCAGCCCGAGGGACGCGCGCGCGATGGATTTCACCACCGCGCTTGAAAACAGGTCGGGCCCCCGGTAGCCCGCCGCGCGCATGCGAAACATGAGGTACTCGCGGATCTCTCCCGGCGCGAGCGGCTCGAGCCGGAAGCTGTGGGTGATGCGCTCGCGCAGCTGCCGGATGTTGGGCTGGCGCAGGTTGTCGTCGAGCTCGGGCTGGCCGAACAGCACGATCTGCAGCAGCTTGTCGTTGCGCGTCTCGAGGTTCGACAGCAGGCGGATCTCCTCCAGCGTGGCGAGCGGCATGCTTTGCGATTCCTCGACGAACACCACCACGCGCCTGCCCTCGGCGTAGCGGCCGAGCAGGGAATCGTGCAGCGCCTGCATGACCTCGAGGCGCGCCGCGCCCCGGTCCACCGCCAGCTGCAGCTCGAAGGCGATCGCGTGCAGGATCTCCTCGGGCGAGACGCTGGGATTGGCGATGTAGACCGTGTCGATTTGGGCCGGCAGCCGCGTCGGCAGCATGTGGCACAGCATGGTCTTGCCGCTGCCGACCTCGCCGGTCACCTTGATGATGCCCTCGCCGTGGCTGATGGCGTAGATCAGCGCCTCCAGGATCGGGCCGCGGTTGCCCCCGCTGAAGAAAAAGTCGGTGTTGGGCGTGATCTTGAACGGCGCCTGGCTCAGTCCGAAGTGGCTGTAATACATCGCGGGTCCCGTTAGAACCTGCTACAAAACGACCCACCCCTCCTTTTCAAGGAGGGGTGGCGTGTCAGCGCCGGGGTGGTTGCAACGCTGCGTATCAAGCCCACCACCCCGCTCGCATGCGCGAGCACCCCTCCTCGGTAAGGAGGGGAACGATCCGTGTCAGGTCAAGGCAACTCATTTTGCGGCCGGTCGCGCCGCCTTCGCGGCCTCGCTCTCGGCGCCGTAGCCCTGCATGCGGCTGTAGAGGGTGGTGCGGTGGATGCCGAGAAGCTTCGCCGCCTGGGTGAGGTTGCCTTGCGTGATCATGAGCGCCGCCTCGACGTAGCCGCGCTCCCACTGGGACAGCGTGGTGTCGAGACTGAAGTTCTTGTGCAGCTGCAGGTGGCGCTTTGCCGCCTCCAGCACGGCCTTGAAATCCTGCCCCCCGGCGAGGCCCGGCAGCTCGACGTCGAGGCTCTCCATGTCGAGCTCCGCCTGCAGCGCGTCCACGTCCACCGCCTGTCCGGCGAATTTCGTCGTGAGCCGGATCACGATGTTGCGCAGCTCGCGCACGTTGCCGGGGAAGCTGTAGTCGAGCCAGACGCCCATCGCGGCCGCGTCGGGCTGGAACGGGTCGACGCGCGCCTGGCGCGCGTAAAACTCCCGGAAATGGTCGAGGAGGATGCGCTTGTCGTCGCCGAGATCGCGCAGCGGCGGCACGCCGATGGTGAACACCGACAGCCGGTGGTAGAGATCGGCGCGGAAGCGCCCGGCGCGGATTTCCTGCCGCATGTCGCGGTTGGTGGCCGCGATCACGCGCGCATTGGAAACGCGGCTCTGCGTCTCGCCCACGCGCTGGTACTCGCCGTTTTCGAGCACCCGCAGCAGCTTCGCCTGCAGCTCGAGCGGAAGCTCGCCGATCTCGTCGAGGAACAGGGTGGAATCCTGCGCGTCCTCGAAATAGCCCGCGCGCGAGGTGGTGGCGCCGGTAAACGACCCCTTCGCATAGCCGAACAGCGTCGGCTCCACCAGCGTCGGCGAGATCGCCGCGCAATTGAGCGCGAGGAACGGCCGTGATGCCCGCTGGCTCATGCGGTGCAGGGCGCTCGCGACCAGCTCCTTGCCGCTGCCGGACTCGCCCTCGATCAGCACCGGGAACGGGGCGTTGGCGAACTGGGAAATCTGCTGGCGCAGCTTCTCGACCAGCATGCTTTTTCCGAGCAGCCCGCCTTCCGCCTCCGCGCGCAGCTCGGCCTCCCGCACCTCGAGGGCGCGATTGAGCAGCGTCTTCAGCGTTTCCGGCTCGCACGGCTTGGCGACGAACTCGATGGCCCCGAGCGTGCGGGCGTGGCGCGCGTTGGTCTCGTCGCTCTGGCCCGAGAGCACCACGATCTTGATGCCGGGGGAATGGGCGATCAGCTCGCTGATCAGGCGGAAGCCCTCGTCGGGGCGGTGCGGGGTGGGCGGCAGCCCGAGGTCGATCAGGGCGAGCTGCGGGGCATGATCGAGTTGGGTGAGCAGGCTCTTCACCCGGGCCCGCGAATCCGCGACGAACACCGTGAAGTCGCGGCTCAGCACGAAATTGAGCGTATCCGTGATCAGCGGATCGTCGTCGACGATCAGCAACTCGGGTTTGGCTTGCTCAGCTTGCTTGACCGCCACTCTGATGGCCCCTTAGCGCATGCCCCTGCTGGTGCCGGTAAGTATCGCCGCGCGCGCTGAACGGCGATCGCGCCGTCCGTTCCAACGCGCGGAATTAAAGCGGCGCCGCCACCTCACGGAGGGCGGCGTCCGCTTTAATTGTATATTAGGGGGTTGCCGCTGGCGCGGCGTTGCCGCCGATGCAGTCAAGAAAGGCCCTTTCCAGGTCCGGCGCGCCGTGGCGGGCGATCAGTTCCCGGGGGCTGCCGGCGAAACGCAACCGCCCGGCGTGGACCACCGCCATGCGGTCGCACAATTCGGCGACGTCGATCAGCGCGTGGGAAGTGAAGAAAACGGTGCGCCCGGCGCGCCGCAGTTCCCCGAGCTCCTCCTTCAGCAGGGCCCGCGCCTTGGGATCGAGCCCGCCGGTCGGCTCGTCGAGCACGTAGAGGTCCTTGCCGGAGAGCAGGCACACGGCAAGGCCCAGCTTCTGCGTCATGCCCTTCGAGTAGGTGCGCGCCGGGCGGTCGAGCGCGGAGAGATCCAGGTCGAGCGCGCCGAACAGGCGCGCCACCCGCGCCTCGTCGTAGGGCGCGCGGTAGAGCTCCAGCAGGTAACGGACGAAATCCCGGCCGGTGAGATAGAAGGGCGGATTGAAGCGCTCCGGCAGGAACGCAAGCCGGGCGCGCGCCGCGGTGGCGCGGTGAGGCAAGTCGAAAATCTCGATCGCGCCGCCGTCCGTGTCGCAGAAATCGAGCAGGCATTTGATCAGGGTGGTCTTGCCCGCGCCGTTGACGCCGACCAGCCCGAAGAATTCACCGCGCGCGACCTCGAGCGAAAACTCGCTCAACGCCGGCACCCCGGCATAGGTCTTCGCGACCCGGGCAAAGCGCAGCGCGATCTCGCTCATATCAAGCTAAGTTATCGCAATGGCCGGGCCGCCACAACCGCCGCCGCCCGAAGGCGTGAATAGTGATTGGTGAATAGTGAATGGAGTGAACCATCTGCAATCGGCGTCGACGGTCTAGTCCAATCACCAATCACCAATCACCAATCACCAATCACGCCTTTCACGTCTGGGCGAGCGCCGCTTCCGCGTCCCGGGTGGTACACCATCCGAGCTCGACCGCCGCGCGCCGGCAATTCAGCAGCAGGGTCCGCGTCAGGCCCTCGACCCAGGCCGGCTCCCCGCCCCATCCCGACAGGCGCCACGCCGCGCCGGCGCCCGCGCGCGCGGCGAACAGCGGCAGCGGCACCGCAAAGCGATGCCGGCTCCGGACGATTTCGCGGAAGCTGAAGTTCTCCTCGACCGCGAGATTGAAGGCGCCCCGCGCCTCCCGCTGAAGCGCGAGCAGGACCGCGCGCGCCACATCCTGCTCGTGCACGCATTGCAGCAGCGGCTGGGGGTCGGGCAGGCGCGCGTAGCAGCGCAGGCCGAGCAACTGCTTCAACAGCGGCTGCGCGTGGGGGCCGAGGATCAGGTGCGGCCGCAGCCGCACGCATTCCGGGAACTCGATCGCGAGCAGCTTCTCCAGATGCGCGTTGTGCTGCGCGTAGAGAAAACCGCTCGGCGGGTTGAGCGGGGCTTCCTCCCGCACGTGCACGCCGCCGCCGTAGACCGCCGCGCTCGACATGTGGATGAGACGCTTGAGGCCGGCCCGGCGCGCGGCGTGGAAGGCCTTGTGGCTGCCGGCGACGTTGACGTCGAACATCTCCCGCTCGGGCATTTTCCCGCGCAGCACGACGAAGGCGAGATGCACCAGCGCGTCATGGCCCTCCATCAGGGGCTCGAGCCGCGGGCTGCGGATGTCGAGTTGAGCCGCGTGGAATTTGGGGTGCCGGAATACGGGCGCGGCGAGATCGATGCCGGTGACGCGCTCGACATCCTTCCGGTCGCACAGGAGGGGCAGCAGCGTTGCGGCCAGGTGCGAACTCGAACCGGTGACGAAGACGCGCATGGCCCTTAGCAGCTTGTCGGACTTTCGCCCCGACAAGCTGCTAAATGGAACGACAGGTTGCGCGGGGCTGCAGTCAACCTGAATGGCGTGGGTACGTTAGGCAAGCAGGGCATATCGATTGTGAGGCATGGGTGATGATTGGGTGTGCCTCGCCTACAATGTGAAGCGGATGCACCGGATGCAGTGCGCCTGAATGAAGGTTCCGGGCCAATACATACCCCATTACAGCCTGTCGGCTCGGCGATAACCAAGAGCGACTACCCAGGCGTTCACACCGACCGTTCATGATGCCAAGTCCGACAGGCTGCTAGGATCAAGGATCAAGGGACAAGAATCAAGGACTCAGGAGATGCCGCCGACGGGATCACCCGGTTTCCCGTTAAGGCCGGCATCAATGTTCGTTGTTGGTGCCGTCCGGGTGGTTTAAAATTGGCGCCTTTTTGGAGCAGACGCTCCGGCCGGATGGAAAACCTCGTTGAAATCAAGGACGTCAACTTCGCGTACGACGTCCGTCCCGTGCTCAAGGGCATCAACATGACGGTGCCGCGCGGGAAGATCGTGGCCATCATGGGCCTCTCCGGCTGCGGCAAGACGACCATCCTGCGCATGATCGCCGGCGTGTTGAGGCCCAAGACCGGAACGGTGAAGGTCGCCGGACGCGTCATGCACCAGCTCGACCACGAGGCGCTTTACGCCATGCGCCGCAAGATGGGCATGCTCTACCAGTTTGGCGCGCTGTTCACCGACCTCTCCGCGTTCGACAACGTCGCCTTCCAGATGCGCGAGCACACGAGCCTCCCGGAACCCATGATCCAGGACCTGGTGATGATGAAGCTGCACGCGGTGGGGCTGCGCGGCGCCCAGCACATGATGCCGTCGGAGCTTTCGGGCGGCATGGCGCGGCGGGTGGCGCTCGCCCGGGCGATCGCGCTCGATCCGACGCTCATCATGTACGACGAGCCGTTCACCGGGCTCGACCCGATCTCGATGGGCGTCATCAGCAACCTCACCCGGAGCCTCAACGACGCGCTCGGGGCGACGTCCATCATCGTCACGCACGACGTGCAGGAGTCGCTCAAGATCGTGGATTACGTGTACTTCATGTCGGACGGGATGGTCGTCGCGCAGGGCACGCCCGACGACATCCGCAATTCGAAGGCCCCGTTCGTGCACCAGTTCGTGTGGGGCGAGATGGACGGCCCGATGCCGTTCCATTACCCGGGCGCGCCGTACGCGGCCGACCTGGAGCTGGAGGGCGCCCGTGCCTGAGCGTGTCATGAAGGGGTTGCGCGGCATCGGCAACCACGTGGTCGGCGGTGTGTGGCGGCTCGGCTATGCGACCCGGTTTTTCCTGGTCACCCTTTTGAGATCGGCAACCAGCTTCCGCCGGTTCCGCGGCCTGACTTTCCGGGAAATCTATTTTGCCGGCGTGCTGTCGCTCATCATCATCATCGTCTCGGGCCTGTTCGTGGGCATGGTGCTGGCGCTCCAGGGCTACGAGACGTTGCAGAGGTACGGCTCGTCGGAGGCGGTCGGCACGCTGGTCGCGCTCTCGCTCGTGCGCGAGCTGGGGCCGGTGGTCGCGGCGCTGCTGTTCGCGAGCCGGGCGGGTTCCGCGATGACCGCGGAAATCGGGCTGATGAAGGCGACCGAGCAGATCTCGGCGATGGAGATGATGGCCGTGGACCCGATCGCGCGCGTCATCGGGCCGCGATTCTGGGGCGGCGTGATCTCGATGCCGCTGCTCGCCGCGATTTTCAGCGCGATGGGGGTGTTCGGCGGCTACCTGATCGCGGTGGTGCTGATCGGGGTGGACGAAGGCGCGTTCTGGTCGCAGATGCAGAACGCCGTGGACTTCCGCGAGGACATCGTGAACGGCGTGATCAAGAGCGTGGTGTTCGGCGTGGCGGTGACCGCCATCTCGCTGTTCGAGGGTTACGACGCCCCGCCCACCGCGGAAGGCGTGTCGAGAGCGACCACGCGCACGGTGGTCACCTCCTCGCTCGCCATCCTCGGGCTGGATTTCATCCTCACCGCTTTCATGTTCAAGGGAGTCTAGGCACATGGACAGAACCGTTCTCGACGCGTGGGTCGGCATCTTCGTCGTCGTCGGCATCGCCGCCCTGTTCATTCTCGCGCTCAAGGTCAGCAACTCCGGCACCACGTTCAGCACCGGCGAAACCTACCGGATCACCGCCGAGTTCGATAACATTGGCGGCCTGAAGGTGCGCGCGCCGGTGAAGAGCTCCGGCGTGGTGGTCGGCCGGGTGAGCGAGATCCAGTTCGACAGCAAGAAGTTCGTCGCGCGGGTGATCCTCACCCTCGACAAGCGCTACGAGTTTCCGAAGGACACCTCGGTGTCCATCCTCACCTCGGGACTGCTCGGCGAGCAGTACATCGGCCTCGAGGCGGGTGGCGACACCGCAATGCTCAAGGACGGCGACTCGCTCAAGCTCACGCAATCCGCCGTGGTGCTGGAGAAGCTGATCGGGCAGTTCCTCTACAATAAGGCCGCGGAAGGCGGGACCACCAAGTAGTGTTCAGTGCTGAGTGCTGAGTGCTGAGTGCTGAGTGCTGAGTGCTGAGTGCTGAGTGCCGAGTGCTGAGTGACGAGTGCTGAGTGACGAGTGAAAGGGACGAGTGATCCGATGACCAGGAAATTATTGTTCGGGCTTTTGGGTTTGCTGTGGCTGGCGGGGGCGCCGGCGCGCGCGGCGGAAATCACGGCGCCCGACGCGCTGGCAAAAAGCGTGACGGACGAAGTGCTGGCGGTGCTGCGGTCGGACAAGGACATCCAGGCGGGCAACGTGAGGAAAGTGGTGGACCTCGTCGAGAAAATGGTCCTGCCGCATTTCGATTTCGTCCGGATGACGCGGCTCGCGGTGGGCGTGAACTGGCGCAAGGCGAGCCCGGAGCAGCAGAAGTCGCTGGTCGAGGAATTCCGGGCGCTGCTGGTGCATACCTATTCCGCGACGTTCGTGGCCTACCGCGACCAGAAGCTCGAGTACCGGCCGCTGCGCATGCAGCCCGGCGACACGGAGGTGGTGGTCAAGTCGCTGGTCAACCAGCCCGGCGGCAAGCCGGTCACCGTGGATTACCGGATGGAGAAGTCCACCGACGGCTGGAAGGTCTACGACGTGGTGGTGGGGGACCTGAGCCTGGTGCAGAACTACCGCGGCAGTTTCGAGACCGAGGTGCGCAAGGGCGGCATCGAGGGGCTGATCAAGGCGCTTGTCGACAAGAACAAGCAGCTCGCCGCGGGGCAGACCTCGACAGCCGCGAAATGATTTCCTGCGACGGCGGCCGCTGCACCGTGCAAGGGCCGATTACCCTTGACAACACGGTGGCGTTGCTCGCCCGGGGCAACGAATTGTTCGCGATCCCGCAGGTCACGGTCGATCTCGGCGCCGTCACGGAGGTGGACTCCTCCGCGTTGAGCCTGCTCCTCGAGTGGCGGCGGGAAGCCGGCCGCCACGGCCGCACGATCCGCTACCTTAACCTGCCGGCCAACCTCAAGAGCCTGGCCCAGCTCTACGGCGTCACTGAACTGCTCGGTAATGAGTAATGGGTAATGGGCAGTAGTTTCTGGGTGGTTTTACTCATCACCCATCACCCATCACCCATCACGCGCTGAATGGTTCCGGCTATCCAGGTCGAGAAGGTCTCGAAGCATTATGGCGCGCTGCGGGCGCTCGACGAAGTCAGCCTGACGGTCGAGCGGGGCGAGTTCTTCGGGCTGCTCGGGCCGAACGGCGCGGGCAAGACCACGCTCATCAACATCCTGGCCGGCCTCGTGCTTGCCACGCGCGGCGGCGCGCGGGTGATGGGGCACGACGTCGTTCGCCAATATCGCGAGGCGCGGCGGGCGCTGGGCGTGGTGCCGCAGGAGCTGGTGTTCGACCCGTTCTTCACGGTGCGGGAAGCGCTGGCGTTCCAGTCCGGCTATTTCGGGCTGCGGCACAACCAGGACTGGATAGACGAGGTGATGCACCACCTCGATCTCGCCGCCAGGGCGGAAACCAACATGCGGGCGCTGTCGGGCGGCATGAAACGGCGGGTCCTGGTGGCGCAGGCGCTGGTGCACAAGCCGCCGGTCATCGTGCTCGACGAGCCGACCGCGGGCGTGGACGTCGAGTTGCGGCAGGCGTTGTGGCGGTTCGTCCGCCGGCTCAATCAGGACGGCCATACGATCGTGCTGACCACCCACTACCTGGAGGAAGCGGAAGCGCTGTGCGGGCGCATCGCCATGCTCAAGCAGGGCCGCGTCGTTGCGCTCGACACCACGCAGAACCTGCTGCGCCGGCATTCGGGGTGCTACCTCGAACTGCGGCTCCAGCCGGACCGGTTGCCCGGGACGCTGGCGCCGCTCGTCACCCAGCGGCGCGAGGGCGGTTACCGTCTCGCGCTGCGCGACTACAACGAAGTCGAGCGCGTGATCGCCGAGCTGCGCGCGGCAGGCCTCGGGATCCAGGACCTGGAAGTGATGCAGCCGGACCTGGAGGAGATATTCGTGCAGATCATGCGCGGCGCGGACGGACAGGAGAGCGGAGACGATAGGCGAAAGACGATGGACGAAAGGCGGGGGCAGGACGGCGCCTTGCACGAGCCAATCGAGAAGATACGATGAAGGTCGTCATCCGTCTCTTGTCTCTCGCCTGGCGCCTCTCGGTGCGGCCATGAGCATTCCTTCGACTTACCATCCCTTGCAGGGCTTCTATACCCTGTTTCGCAAGGAATGGCTGCGCTTCTGGAAGGTGAACGTGCAGACGATCCTGGCGCCGGTGCTCACCGCGCTGCTGTTCCTCGTCGTCTTCGCCTACTCGCTGCGCGGGCGCGTCGAGATCTTTCCCGGCGTCGACTACGCCGCGTTCCTGGTGCCGGGCCTGGCGATGATGTCGGTCCTGCAAAACGCGTTCGCGAACAGCGCTTCCAGCCTGATGCAATCGAAGATGACGGGCAACATCATCTTCGTGCTGCTGCCCCCCCTGTCGCACCCGGAGTTCTTCTCGGCCTACCTGCTGGCCGCGGTGGCCCGCGGCGTAATCGTCGGGGCCGGGGTCTTCCTGGCGACGGTATGGTTCGTGGACCTGCGGGTGGAGCACCCGTTGTGGGCGGTGGTCTTCGGCTTCGCCGGCAGCGGCGTCATGGGGACGCTCGGCATCATCGCCGGCATCCATTCGGACAAGGTGGACGAGCTGGCGGCGTTCCAGAACTTCATCATCCTGCCGCTCACCTTCCTCTCCGGCGTGTTCTACTCGATCCACTCGCTGCCGCCGTTCTGGCAGGCGCTGTCCCACTTCAACCCGATCTTCTACATGGTGGACGGTTTTCGCTACGGGTTTTTCGGACAGAGCGACGTCTCGCCCTGGCTATCCCTCGCGATTGTCGCGACGAGTTTTTTCGCCTTGTCATTTTTCACCTTGTGGCTGTTGCGCGCGGGATATAAGCTCCGCCATTGACCTGCAACTGCGTGATTCGTGATTGGTGATTCGTGAACCGTGAGCCGTGAGCCGTGAATCGATGAAGCCACTTTCACGAGCGGGAGATCGCCGGATCGCGGATCACCGATCACGGCTCACGCCTTTCGGAGAATGCATGTGATCAATCCCGAGCAAATCCAGGACTGGATCAAGAACGGCCTCGCCTGCGAGCACGTGGAGGTGCGGGGCGACGGGCACCATTTCGAGGCGGTGATCGTGAGCCCGGCGTTCCGCGGCAAGTCGCGCGTGCAGCAGCACCAGCTGGTTTACGCGGCGCTCGGCGAGCGCATGCGGGCCGAGATCCACGCGCTGTCGATGCTGACTTACACCCCCGAGGACTGGGCCGCGCAGAATTCGTAGCCTCTCAAGAGCGGAATTCGGCCACGGAATCACATGGATAAGCTGCTCATTGAAGGCGGCGCCCCGCTCGCCGGCGAGATCGGCGTTTCCGGCGCCAAGAACGCCGCGCTGCCGATTCTCACCGCGGCGCTGCTGACGGACGAGCCGCTCACGGTCACCCACGTCCCGCACCTGCACGACGTGACCACCCTGCTGAGCCTGCTTGCGCAGATGGGCGTGGCGGTCTCGATGGACGAGAAGCTCGGCGTCGAGCTTGCCGCGAAGCGCATCACCGAGCCCGTCGCGCCGTACGAGCTGGTGAAGACGATGCGGGCCTCGGTGCTGGTGCTGGGGCCGCTCACCGCGCGCTGCGGCGAGGCGCGGGTGTCGCTGCCCGGCGGCTGCGCCATCGGGCTGCGCCCGGTGGACCAGCACATCAAGGGCCTGCAGGCGATGGGCGCGGAGCTCGTGATCGAGCACGGCTACATCACGGTGCGCGCGAGGCGGCTGAGGGGCGCGCGCATCTGCATGGATCTGATCACCGTCACCGGCACCGAGAATCTCATGATGGCGGCCACCCTCGCGGACGGCGTCACGGTGATCGAAAACGCGGCGCGCGAGCCGGAGGTGGTGGACCTCGCCAACTGCCTGAACGCCATGGGCGCCCGCGTGCGGGGGGCGGGGAGCGACGTGATCACGGTCGAGGGCGTGGAGCGGCTGCACGGCGCGCGGTATCGCGTGATGCCCGATCGCATCGAAATCGGCACCTTCCTGGTCGCGGCCGCCGCCACCGGCGGCGGCATCAAGCTCACCGGCGCGCGCCCCGACATCCTCGACGCGGTGCTGGAGAAGCTGCGCGAGTCCGGCGCGATGATCGAGACCGGCCCGGACTGGATCTCGCTCAGGACCAACGGGGACCTGCACGCGGTCAACGTCCGCACCGCGCCGTATCCCGCGTTTCCGACGGACATGCAGGCGCAGTTCATGGTGCTGAACAGCATCGCGCGCGGCACCGCCCGGGTGACCGAGACCATCTTCGAGAACCGCTTCATGCACGTGCAGGAGCTGAAGCGTCTCGGCGCGGACATCGAGGTCGAAGGCAATACGGCGTTGGTGAAGGGCGTCCCGCACCTCGACGGCGCGACCGTGATGGCGACGGACCTGCGAGCCTCGGCCAGCCTGGTGCTGGCGGGGCTCGTCGCCCGCGGCGCCACGACGGTGGACCGCGTCTATCATCTCGACCGCGGCTACGAGCGGATCGAGGAGAAACTGTCGCGCCTCGGCGCGCGGATCAAACGCATCCGCTGAATGCAAAATTGAACCGCCAAGACACTAAGAGCGCGTAACAAAATGACCTGCCCTACTACTTTACTCCCCTCCTTTTCAAGGAGGGGTGGATGCGAAGCAGACGGGGTGGTTACGTGGGCGCGCTTGCTCCCACCACCCCGCCCGCTGGCGCGGGCACCCCTCCTCGGGCAGGAGGGGAATTCATTTTGTTACATGCTCTAAGAGAAACCAGAACGACAATTGAACCGCCAAGCACGCCAAGTGCCGTTAAAGCCGGACGCGCCGCGCCGGTTTAACTCCGCGTGTTGGAACGGACGAATTGATCGCCGCTCAACGCGCGGTTTGGAGCCCCCATGAGTGCGGATAGACGCAGTTCCAAAGGGCGGAAGAGGTTGCCGGCCAAGTCATTGTTGGTCCATAAACGCCGGCGATCTCGAACAGTCGAACCTGACGTCGAGCCACTTACCCGAGCGCAGCTGCGAGAAATTCGCCGTCGAGTCACGGACATGGATGATCCTACGCGGTATCTCCTGGTGTCAGAATTCACTCCTCGGTTCAAGCTCTACTACAACGTCACGGATGACGTGTTCGCGATGAACGAGCCAAAAGGCGGTACGCTCTTCAAGAGGCGACGGACCGCAGTTGCGGTGCAGCGATTGCTGCGCCCGAGCGTTCGAATCGTGCGCTGCACGAGCAGGCGCAAGGAGGGCGTTACCGTGCCCGTGCTCCCGAAGCGTTTGCGGCGACTTACGCGACGCCGAAAGTGAAAGGATGAGAATGGGGGATCTGGAAGACGACGAGCACCTCGACGTCTGTCAGAACATCGAGGTCGGGCTCAAGCGGCAATACGAGCTTCACGCCGACCTGACGGATTCCATTTGCATCTTTGCGCTGGAGAACGCAAAGATCGCAGTCCGCAAGCAATGCGGTTTCGCGAAGAATGAGCGGGTCACCGACCATGCGCTTGCGATAGGAATCATCGAGTGGTGTGCAGCGATAGGCATCGAGCGCATCGGCAAGATAAACAATCTCACGCTCGCCGAATACGTCGCCCGGATCGAGAAGATCAAGCGTTCGGTGATAAGGCATTCGGAATACGGTCCCAGGGCGTACTACGAATTCATCAAGAACTTCGTGTAACTCTCGTTTTTCGCGCAGGCGATGACAGCAGGGCTAACCGTGCAGCTTTGTTGGGCCAGATCATGAAGTCTTGGAGTAGCGGTGCTTCCGTTATCTGACCTTGAACCTGACCACCAGTACGTACTTGCAGAGGTGGGTAAGCTGTCCGATCCAGGAATTTCTTGGCGTCTTGGGTGTGCCAGGCCAAGCCTGGCTGATCTTGTGAACTGAAAGGAGTTTACCCTGTGAATTACCCGTTCAACAGGTAGCCAATCGAGCGCGTTGTCCGATCAATCGGCGGCGCGAAGCCTCGTGCGGCGAACATGTGA
>JACPTK010000032.1 GCA_016192825.1 Betaproteobacteria bacterium
GAGCCCCAAACACCTGCCGAGATATCTCGCAGAAGCTGACATCAAGCATCGCATGCCACAAGACACCGATTTCATAGCGTTTATGCTTAAGCGGCTGGTGTCTTCGACGCAGCGTTTACCCATTAAGTGAAACATTGCCTACGTAAATGTAGCCAAATTGAATTGATCAAGATGTCGACAAATCTACAAACCGAGTTTGACTCAGATTTAACGATGGACGAGGGCGATCTCTTAGATCGCCCCCGAAAGGCAGAGCTTTTCTCTGAGGTCATCACCATTAGTGGATGTCCGGTTCGTCGCGTCGTTGGGGAGTTCTGGACAGCGGGGCAACGCCAAGCTTCAAGTATTCATGAAGTATCGTATAGAGCCTGCTTTAAGCCCCAACTTCCAGCCTATTTCATCAAGAGATTCACCTCCATCAGCGATATTGTGTACGACCCGTTTAGTGGTCGTGGCACAACTATCATTGAGGCAGCCCTCCAGGGAAGGCGAGTAATCGCCAACGATATCAACCCGCTATCGGCAATACTCGCAAGGCCAAGGTTGGCCATCCCCGAATTCGCTGATATAGCTGATCGCATCAAGACTATCCCATATCGCACAAACTTGCGTGCGGATATCGATTTATCCATGTTTTACGAGCTCGCCACGGAATCCGAAATAGTTTCATTGAGAAGCTACTTGAAGTCACGTCGTGATGCTGGTCTTGAAGATCAAGTTGATTCTTGGATTCGAATGATCGCGACGAATCGCTTGACTGGCCATTCGCCAGGTTTCTTTTCTGTTTATACATTTCCCCCTAATCAGGCGGTCAGTGCAGCAAGCCAAATAAAGATTAATCGACAACGTGGTCAAAAGCCCGAGTATAGGAACACGAAAGCAATAATGTTGAAAAAGACTCGCCAGCTACTCGCCGGTCTAACCGCCAGAGAGTTGGAGAATTTGAGAATCGCCGCGAAATCGGCCATTTTCCTCACGGGGTCTGCGACCAAGACTGACGCAATCCCAAATGAAGCGGTGTCTCTCACGGTAACCTCTCCCCCATTTCTCGACATAGTCCAATACGCCGAGGATAACTGGCTCCGGTGTTGGTTTAATGATTTGCCAACCGAAGAGATCGCATCACAAATAACGATGGCGAAGACGCTCGAGGCTTGGTGCGAAACTATGGGAAGAGTTTATTACGAATTATTCCGAATTACGCGAGGCGGTGGCTTTGTTGCGTTT
The DNA here is from genome assembly GCA_016192825.1 of Betaproteobacteria bacterium. Classification (GTDB taxonomy): domain Bacteria; phylum Pseudomonadota; class Gammaproteobacteria; order Burkholderiales; family SG8-41; genus SG8-41. Next base: position 1,228 of record JACPTK010000032.1, read on the forward strand.
GAGGTTGGCGAAGTAAGAAAAGGGCGCGTTAAACTTGAAGAACACGTCATCCCACTTGGATTACGAGCGGGGTTCAATAGTGAGGCCGTCTTGATCAACGATCAGAAGTTCACCAAAACTGCGAACATTTGGGGTATTTCAAACAATAAGGCGGGAACAAATTCGAATCGGATCGTTGTTTTTCGTAAACCGGTGTAAGTAATAGCTGGTTCAAGCTGGTCAGCTTGTTGTGTCTGTGGCACAGTCGTGCTGCCAATAGCCATCTAGTGCCATATGCCATTCACAACCGGCGTTCTTTCTTGGGACCTTGATGAAATATCAAGGTCATTGAGGCTCTCCCCTAAAGACGTCCGAATTTACTTTACCGATGGTCGTAGAGTTTCATTCATTCTGGAACGTCGATTAGCTTACGAGGTTCTTAAAGGCAAACTTGCGCCAAGTGAGGGAGCGGGTTACGACTTAATCGACGAAAAGGGACAGAGGTGGGAAGTTCGATCCGTTACCCGCGGTGGCATCTATTTTTGCCCCAGTTACATGGTTGGCTCCGGGCGGGCCTTTGAAGAGTCTGGATTTCTAACCAAATTGGAAGAGGTGGCGGGATACATCATCTCAGACGTGGAGGGCTTCCCTATCATTCCCTACTGGATCGTGCCGAAGGAAACGATCCGGAAATGGTATGACCGAGGCTTACTAGGAGCGGGAACGAAGATTTCAAGATCGCGCGCACTTCAACTGCTTTCTTCGTAAGAAATTACAGTGCGGGAGTATCCGAGAATTGTGCTGGCGCAGGACATGATTGAAGCCGCGAAGCGGTTTGTGCCTGATATCACCGTTCATCGAACGAAGGCATCAGAGATCGATACACTGACTGGCGCCTTAGGTGTCCTAAGTCGTTTAGGTGAACTTATGGCCTTTGTTATTGAGGCACAGAGGTTGGTGAAACGTTTACCTGCCGATAACCCGGAACGTCGCTTAAGACTAGTACTTTGCCGAGATCCATGATAAAATCGTAACTCGTTGCGTTTCTTCCGGATCCAATCCGGAATACGGGAGATCATGGCGGCGAAGAGATACGACGAGAGTTCAGTCAAGAAACTCCGGGGCATCGAGCCCGTCCAGCGGCTCCCGGGGATGTATACCCGGACCGCCGACCCCACCCACATCATCCAGGAAGCGATCGACAACGCGGCGGACGAAGCGATCGGCGGCCACGCCGACAAGATCGACGTCACCGTCCACCTGGACGGCTCGGTCACCGTCACCGACAACGGCCGCGGAATCCCGATCGGCATCCACCCGGAAGAGAAGATCCCCACCGTCGAGCTGGTGCTGACCGAGCTCCACGCCGGCGCGAAGTTCTCGCGCACCGACGTGGAGGCCGCCTACAAGTTCTCCGGCGGCCTGCACGGCGTGGGCATCTCGGTGACCAACGCGCTGTCCGAGAAGCTCGAAGTCGAGATCAAGCGCGACGGCGGCGTGCACACGATCGCGTTCGCCGACGGCGCGGTCGCGAAGAAGCTCAAGAAGACCGGCAGCTGCGGGGAGAAGAACACCGGCACCTCGCTGCGTATCTGGCCAAACAAGAAGTACTTCGATTCCCCGAAAGTGTCGCTCGACGACCTCGAGCGCATCGTCCGCTCCAAGGCCGTGCTGCTGCCGGGCGTGAAGGTCACGCTCAACATCGAGACCGCGAAGGAGACGAAGAAGCAGACCTGGAGCTACCCGGAAGGGATGAAGGGCTACCTCACCGAGCTGATCGGCGCCGCGCAGGCGGTCGCGCCGGCGTTCGACGGCGAGAAGGTCGTGACCGACGCGGACGCCAACGGCTTCGCCGCGGGCGAAGGCGCGGGCTGGGCGTTCGCCTTCGTCGAGGACGGCAAGGGCTACGGCGAGTCGTACGCGAACCTGATCCCCACCCCCGCCGGCGGCACGCACGAGGCGGGCCTGCGCGAGGGCATCTTCGAGGCGATCAAGGCCTTCACCGAGTACCACAACATGACGCCGAAGGGCATCAAGCTCCTCGCCGAGGACGCGTGGTCGCGCACCGTCTACTTCCTCTCGGCCAGGGTGCTGGAGCCGCAGTTCCACGGCCAGACCAAGGAGAAGCTCTCCAACCGCGACGCGGTGAAGCTGGTCGCGGAGATGGTGCGCGACCCCTTCGCGCTGTGGATGAACGGCAACGTCGAGCACGGCAGGAAAATCGCCGAACTGGTGATCCGGCAGGCGGTCGAGCGTTCGCGCACGGTGCAGAAGGTCGAGCGCAGGAAATCCTCGAGCGTGGTGATGCTGCCGGAGAAGCTCACCGACTGCGAGTCCACCGACGTGAACGACAACGAGCTGTTCCTGGTCGAGGGCGACTCGGCCGGCGGCTCGGCCAAGCAGGCGCGCGACAAGCGCTTCCAGGCGATCTACCGCATGCGCGGCAAGGCGCTCAATTCCTGGGAAGTGAAGCGGGAACTGCTGTTCTCCAACGCCGAGATCCACGACATCGCGGTGGCGCTCGGCGTGGACCCGCACGACGAAAAGGACAACCCCGACCTCTCGGGGCTGCGCTACGGCAAGGTCGCCTCGATGACCGACGCGGACGTGGACGGCGCGCACATCTCGGTGCTGCTGCTGACGCTCTTCTACCGCCACTTCCCGAAATTGATCGAGAAGGGCCACATCTACATCGCCTGCCCGCCGCTCTACAAGGTTGACGTGCCCGGCCACGGCAAGCGCGCCGCGAAGAAGCTCTACGCGCTCGACGAGGAGGAGCTGAAATCGATCCTCGACCGCGCGCGCGACGACGGCATCAAGCGCGAGTCGGTGTCGATCCAGCGCTTCAAGGGCCTGGGCGAGATGAACCCCGGGCAGCTGTGGGAAACCGCGCTCAACCCCGACACGCGGCGGCTGCTCAAGGTGCGCATCGAGGACCGCGACCAGACCTACAAGCTTTTCAACATGCTCATGTCGAAGAAGGAAGCGGAGCAGCGCTGCGAGTGGATGGAAGAGAAAGGCAACGAAGTCGAGGCGGACGTATGACCGACGCCCGGGCACGGAAAGGCGACAAGGACGAGGCCACGCTGGATCTGTTCGAGCCGGCGGGCGAGGAAAAGGCGGACACGATGGCGCCCAAGGCACCCGCGAAAGCGAAGAAGGGCAGGAAAGCCGGAAAAGACAAGGCGGGCCCGGCGGCCGACGCCGCAGGCAGGGGAAATGCGGGCGGCGGCAACAAGGGCGGCGGCGGCGCACCCACGGCGGCGGGCGACGACTTCATCGACATGGCGTCGTTCGCCGAGCGGAGCTACCTCACCTACGCGATGAGCGTGGTGCGCGGGCGCGCGATCCCGAACGTCGAGGACGGCCAGAAGCCGGTGCAGCGCCGCATCCTCTACGCCATGAACGAGCTGGGCCTGAAGGCGGGCATCCAGCACTCCAAGTCCGCGCGCATCGTCGGCGAGGTGCTCGGCAAGTTCCACCCGCACGGCGATGCGTCCACCTACGAGGCGCTGGTGCGCATGGCGCAGGATTTCTCGCTGCGCTATCCGCTGATCGACGGCCAGGGCAACTTCGGCACGCAGGACGGCGACCCCGCCGCCGCCTACCGCTACACCGAGGCGCGGCTGACGCCGCTGGCCGATCTCCTGCTCTCCGAAATCGACCAGGACACGGTGGACTTCATCCCCAACTACGACGGACGCCTGAAGGAGCCGAAGCTGCTGCCCGCGCGGCTGCCGATGCTGCTGCTGAACGGCGCCTCCGGCGTCGGCGTCGGCATGGCGTGCGAGCTGCCCCCCCACAACATGAAGGAAGTCGCGGAAGCCGCGGTGCTGATGATCAAGCACCCCAACGCGACGCCCAGGGCCCTGATGCACATCATCAAGGGACCGGACTTCCCGGGCGGCGGCCAGATCATCAGCCCGCGCGAGGAGATCGCCGAGGCCTACAAGACCGGGCGCGGGTCGCTGCGCGCGCGGGCGCGCTGGAAGGTCGAGAACCTCGCGCGCGGCCAGTGGCAGATCGTCGTGTACGAGTTGCCGCCGACGACGTCGGTGAAGAAGGTGATGGCGGAGCTCGAGGCGCTCACCAATCCGAGGGCCAAGGAAAAAGGCGGCAAGATTTCGGCGGCGCAGACCAACCTGAAGCAGGTCGTGCTGAACCAGCTCGAGAGGGTCAACGACGAGTCGGACAAGGAGAACAAGCTGCGGCTCGTGCTGGAGCCGCGCTCCTCGCGCCAGGACCCCGACGAGTTCATGCGCTTCATGCTGACGCACACCAGCATGGAAGAGAACTTCCCGGTCAACCTGGTGGCGCTGGGCCTCGACGGCCGGCCGGTGCGGAAGAACATCGCCGAGCTGGTCGGCGAATGGGTGCAGTTCCGCATCGCGACCGTCGCGCGGCGCTCGAAATACCGGCTCACGCAGGTCGAGAAGCGCATCCACATCCTCGAAGGCCGGATCATCGTTCTGCTCAACATCGACAAGGTGATCAAGGTCATCCGCAACTCGGACGAGCCCAAGCCCGAGCTGATGAAGCAGTTCAAGCTGACCGAGACGCAGGCGGAGGACATCCTCGAGATTCGGCTGCGCCAGCTCGCGCGGCTGGAGGGCATCAGGATCGAGACCGAGCTGAAGGGGCTGAAGGAAGAGCGCAAGGAGCTCAAGGGCCTGCTCGGCTCGGAAGAGGAGATGAAGAAGCTCGTCGCGGACGAGATCCGCAACGACGCGAAGACCTACGGCGACGCCCGCCGCACGCAGATCGAGACCGCCGAGCGCGCAACCTTCGAGCGCCAGGTCATCGACGAGCCGCTCACGATCATCGTCTCGAGGAACGGCTGGGTGCGCGCGCGCACCGGCCACGGGCTCGACCTCGCCGGCACCAACTACAAGACCGGCGACGGACCGTACGCGACCTTCGAGACGCGCTCGGTGCACAGCGTGGGGATCATCGACTCCACCGGCCGCGCGTTCAGCGTCGAGTGCTCGGAGCTGCCGAGTGGCAAGGGCGATGGCCAGCCGCTCGCGTCCTTCATCGAGCTCGCGCCCGGCGCGCGGCTCGCGCACGTGGTGGACGCCCAGCCCGGCAGGAAATATCTCTTCGCGAACTCCGGCGGCTACGGCTTCATCGCCAAGGCCGAGGACCTGCTGACGCGCGTGAAGGCGGGCAAGACCTTCATGACGATCGAGCAGGGCGAGGAAGTGGTCCGCCCTGCCCCGGTGCCGGACAAGCCGGAGCTGGCGGCGGCATTCTCGGAGGAAGGGCGCATGCTGCTGTTCCCGGTGGACGAACTGAAGGAACTGGGCCGCGGCCGCGGCATCACGCTGATGGGCCTGAACGACGACGAGAAGCTCGTCGCGGTGGGCTTCGCGGACTCCCAATCAGTCACCGTGGCCGGCACTTCGCGGTCAGGAAAGGAAAAGACCGTGAAGGTCAGCGGCGCGGACTTGGAGAAACACATTCTGCATCGCGCCCGGAAAGGCTGTCTTCTCCCGGGCAAATTGAAGCCCACGGGCGTCAGCCCGGAGTGATCGGTCGGCGCCGCACCCGTATCTCGTCACCCGCATCTCATCACCTCTTGTTGGCAGGCGCGCCAGCCCGCCAGAGATGCTCCCTCCAGCGGATGGCGATGAGCGCCGCAAACAGCATGCCGACCGTGCAATAGAGCGTCGCGGTGAGCGGGTAGCCGTAGCTGGAGATCAGCGGGCCGGAGAGCAGCAGCCCGGGCAGATTGCCGTAGATCGCCAGCATCCGGATTCCCATGATGCGGCCGCGGAACTGGTCCGAGGTGCGCAACAGCATCGCCGTCGCCGGAACCAGGCCCAGGCTCTGCGCGACGCCGGCGAGCACGAGGACCGGGATGCCGGCCGCGGGATGCGGCATGTGCGCGAACACCAGGAGCATCGTGTACCACGCCATGCTGAAGACGATCATCATGCGCGCCGGCGGCACGGTGTGCCCGATCCGGCTCAGGATGACGGCGCCCACCAGCGCGCCGCTGGCCGCGGCCGCGACCATGTAGCCGAGCGTCGTCTGATCGGAGCGGTAAACCTCCCTCGCCACGACCGGCAGCAACGAGACGAACAGCGGGAACGCCGTCAGATTGAGCAGGAAGGCGAGCGACATCGCCCCGCGCAGGTGCGGCGTGTTCCAGACGTAGGCGAGCCCCTCCCGGAGATCGCGCCACGGCGACGCGCGCGCGGGCGCGCTCCTGGCTTCCGCGGCCGGGCGGTGCGCAGCGCGCGCGCTGCCGGCTTTCAGCGTCAGCAGCACGCTGATGACGTAGAAGCCCGAGACCACGAGGTAGGCCGGCCCGATGCCGAGCGTCGCGACCAGTCCCGCGCCCGTGAGCGCGCCCACGATCCGCGCGGAGTCCTGGGTGGTGCGCTGGATGCTCATCGCCCCCACCAGCCGCTCGCCCGGCATGGTCTCGCCGACCAGCGCGGCGCGCATCCCGATGTCCGAGGGGCGCACCAGGCCCACGACGGCGGTGATGGCGAGCACCAGCACCGGGGTGAGGACGCCGGTGAATGCGAACGCCGTCAGGGCGATGGCGCAGGTCGCGTAGACGGCCCGCATGGCGCAGAGCAGGTTGCGGTGGCCGATCCGGTCCCCCATCACGCCGAACATCGGCGCGAGGAGCGTGCCGACGTAGAGCAGCGACGCAAACACGGTGAGCATGAACACCGACCGCGTCTCGACCAGCACGTACCAGCCGAGGATCAGCAACTCCATCTCGAACGCCCACGAGGTCGCCAGGTCGGCGGGCCACTGGAAGCGGAAGCTGCGGACCTTGAACGGCGCAAGCGCGGCCGCGCTGGGCGTCGAGCTCACGCCTCAAGACCCGTGACGCGTGATGGGTGACGGGTGAGGGGTGCTTTGTTCAAGCCCCCAATGCCGGTGATGGGTGATGCGTGTTCGGTTCATTTTCTTGTGGACCTTTGGCACGGCCGCAAGACTAGCACAAGGCGCCTGACACCGGTGACCCGTGCCGGGTGTCGGAGTCCGCTCACCACTCACGACTCATTACTCACGCCGTTCACGGCGAAAAGTGAACGCGGCGCGAAGAAGGAACACAATACGGCCATGGGCAGGCTCATCTCCGCCGGCGTGGTGCCGGCGCGCAGAATCCCCGGCGGCTGGAGGCTGCTGATCCTCCGCGCCTACCGCAACTGGGATTTCCCGAAAGGCCGCATCGACCCGGGCGAAGCGCCGCTCGCGGCGGCGAAACGCGAGGCCGCGGAAGAAGCCGCGTTGACGGACCTCGAGTTCCCCTTCGGCGAGATCCATCACGACACCGCGCCGTACGCGGGCGGCAAGATTGCGCGCTACTACCTTGCGGTCACGCGGCAGGAGGAGATCACGCTCCCCGTCTCGCCCGCGCTCGGACGGCCCGAGCATCACGAGGGGCGGTGGGTCGATTTCGAGGAAGCGGCGCGGTTGCTCCCCCCGCGCCTTGCCGTGGTTCTCCGGTGGGCAAGGCAGTCGCTCGGGGATCGCCCTTGACCGGCGCGCGACGCGCGATGCGCCTCAACGCGGTGACGGGGCGCGGGTAACGATTAATGGCGACGGACAAGGGTGACGCTATAGCGGCGCAGCGGCGGACGTCAGTCCGCCTTGGCCCCGCTGCGCTTCACCACATCCGCCCACTTCGCCATGTCGGCGAGGAGAAATTTGCGGAAAGTCTCCGGGTCGCTGCCGACGGGCGTGCCGCCGAGGCCGACGATGCGCTTGTTGGTGACGGGCTCCTTGAGCACCTTCATGAGCTCGTTGTACACCCGCGTCACCAGCGGCTTCGGCAGCTTGGGCGGCGCCATAACGCCGTACCAGCCGATCACCTCGAAGTCCGGCAGGCCGGATTGCGCGAGCCAGTAACGCTCGCTACCGACGCAGTATCACGTCACGCAGTATCACGTCACGCTTTACCATGTCACGCAGTATCACGTCACGCTTTACCGTCGCTGTTCAGCGCTCCTCCAGCACCCCCAGCTCGGCGTCCGCCACGCGCAGGCGCTGCGACAGCGCGAACGCGATCTCCTCGAATACCCGGCTGCCGAGCGCGGGATCGCGCTTCGCCAGCACGTCGAAGCGCTCGCGCGAGAGCACGTAGAGGTCCGTTGCCGTGGCTGCCTCGACGTCCGCGGTGCGCTTGCCGCGGTCGAGAAACGCGATCTCGCCGAAGAAGTCCCCGCGGCCGAAGGTGGCAAGGTGATGGCGCTTGCCCTTTTCGAGCGGCAGCAGCGCGTGTACGCGCCCCCGCCGCACCATAAACACCTCGTCGCCCACGTCGCCGGAGGAGCACACCCGGCCGCCGGCCGGGACCGAGCGCTCCTGCACCACGCCGGAAATCTCGGCGATCGCGGCGGCGTCGAGACCGCTTAAGAAGTCGATCTCGCCCAGCGCGAGCGGCGGCGCCTCCTCCTCCGGCGTCCAGCCGGCGGCCTCCAGCAGCCGGTCCTCCATCCACTCGATCGCGCTGTCGCGCGTGTCGAACACGCGGACGCCGCCGCTGCGGCGCACCAGGCCGAGCTCGGCGAGGTAGTCCTCGATCGCCGCGCGCGAGGGCAGGCTGGAGGGCATGCCGCTGAACAGCAGCTCGCCGCCGCGCTCGGCGAGCCGCTCCCGCATCTGCTCGATCAGGTGCGCAGCGGTGAAGTCCATCGACTGCACGCGGCGGAGATCGATGAGCAGGAAGCGCAGCATCGCGAGGTCGCGCTCGAGCTCCGAGAACAGCTGGTCGGTGGTGCCGAAGAAGAGGTTGCCCTGCAGCCGCACCACGGCGGCCTGGTGCCCGTCGCGCGAGATGATCTGGTTCTCGTCGGCGAGGCGGCGGCGCTTCGAGCGCAGCGCGCGCAGATCGTGCCGATTGACGATGACCGAGCCGCGGATCTGGTCGCGGATGAAGAGCAGGATTGCCAGCACGATGCCGGTCACCGACGCGGCGATCAGCCCCGCCTGCGCGACCAGCACGACGGACGCGATCACGGCGAAGTCCACCCGCGTGGAGGGGTGCCGCGCGAGCCGGAACATGCCGCGGTCGAACATGCGCCACGCGACCACGAGCAGGATGCCGGCGAGGGCGGCGATCGGCACCCACGCGATCAGCCCGCCGAGCAGCGCGAGCGCGGCCACCGAGAACGCGCCTTCGGCGACGCCCGACCACAACCCGCGGCCGCCGCTCGTGACGTTCACCAGGGTCGCGCCCATGGTGCCGGCGCCGGGCATGCCGCCCACCAGGAACGAGGCGGCGTTGGCCGCGCCCTGCCCGAACAGCTCGCGGTTCGAGTCGTGGCGGCGGCGCGTGAGCGCGTCGAGCACGACGCCGGTCTTGAGCGTGTCGATCGACAGCAGCACCGCGAGCGTGAGCGCGGGCACCAGGACGACGCTGACGTCCTCGGGGCGCACCTCGAGCAGCGAGGCCACGCGCGCGCCGGCCGCGTCCACGATCGAGCCGGTCGCCTCGAGCGGCCCGACCAGCAGCGGGTTGGCCTCGAGGCGGTAAAGGCCCGGGTCGAGCAGCGCGAGCGCGAAATAGGCGGCGATGCCGGCGGCGAGCCCGATGATCGTCGCGGGCACCTTCTGCGTCATGCGCGGCGCGGCGACCATGACGGCGATCGTTACCAGCCCCACGGTGACGCCGGTCCCGCTCCAGAGCTGGGGCGAGATGAGCCCCGCGCCGAGCCCGACGTCCTTCGGCAGGCCGAGCAGCTTCGGCAACTGGCCGAGCGCGATGATCACGCCCACGCCCGAGAGATAGCCGCTCACCACCTGGTACGGGATGAACTTGATGAGCCGCCCGGCGCGCGCCGCGCCGAAGACGAGCTGGAACAGCGCCGCAAGCAGCGCGGTCAGCGCGAGCAGCGCCGCGATCCGGGCGGCGGTGACGTCGCCGTTCGCGACGAGCTCGGCCGCCAGCGCCGCCATGACCGCCGCGGCGGGCGCGCACGGCGCGGTGATGAAGCCGCCGTTGCGGCTGACGAGCGGCGCGACGATGCCGAGCGCGGCGGCGCCGAGGAGGCCCGCGAGCGCGCCCTCGCCCGCGTGCTCGGGCCCGATCGCCGTGTAGATCAGCACGCCGAACGCGAGCGCCGAGGGCAGCGCGACCAGCATCGCGGCGAGGCCGCCCCACACATCGCCGGCGAGGCCGGCGCTCGTATTTCCGTGCTCGGATTTCATCCCGGGGACTGGTGATGCGAAAAGAAAAGCGGTGACGGATTGTACGTCACCCTCGTTCCGCCGCGCGTTCCCGCCACCCCTTTCCCGTTCCAGAAAAAAGGAACGCCGGCGAACCTGAGGCTCCCGGCGTTCTGCCGACTTGGGCCGTCGTGCCGTTTACACCCATACCGGGTACCGGGCCTTGTCGGGACCGGCCGGCTGACGGTAGCGGCCGCTTTTGGCAGCCTTGCTTGACCGGCTTCAGGAGGAGGCTGTTGCCGGTCACCGTCCCCGCGCCTGAGTGTCCCCCGGAGTCGGTAGCCGGGTTCTCATTGGCGGCGCGTGGCAGTTCCCTTTCTACGCTTGCCCGGGCGGGGGGGTGTTGATCCTGATCAAACTTTGTGCGGCGGGCGCGGATGTGGTTGTTGCCAAACGCTTTATTCGACGGTCACCGGTCGAAGATCCACTCGCGCCATCCGCCGAGGAGCGGAAAGTAGAGACCGAGCCGGACCGGGCGGGAGTCGCGCGCCCGCATCAGCAATGCGTAGCGCTCGAGTTGCGGGCGGTAGCGCTCGCGCTCGCGGTCGAGAAAGGCATCGAAGTCCGCGCCTTCGTGTCCGCCCGTCTTGTAGTCGACGATCCAGCGCGCGCCGCGCTCGTCCACGAACGTGCGGTCCAGCACGACATTCACGATCTCCCCCGCGAGCACGCCGGTCAGCCGCAGCTCCGATTCGGCCTGCGGATGCGCGCCGAGCAACCAGCGCCCGCGCTCGTTGGTTAGCGTCTGCTCGAGAATCGCCGCTACGCGTCCCGCCGCGGCCTCCACGGCATCGGACGGCAAGCCGCACGTGACCAGCTCGTCACTGAAGGTTTTTCCCAATGCGCGGACCCGCTTCGCATCCCAACCCGCAAGGCCGTCGTCGGCAATGCGCTGCATCCAGCGGTGCACGACGTTGCCGACGTGCCGCGCGGTCTCGCCCACCCATGAGAACTCGATCTCGTCGCGCGCGCGCGCCGGCTCGCGCGGCGGCGTCCAGCTGACGCGCGGCGGCGGCGCGGGCGGCTGCCAGCCGGACGTGATGCGGCGCAGCGACTGGTCGATTGCGTTTTCCGCCGCGTCCTCTTCCACCGGCGCCTGCGCAGATTCCACGTGCCGTGCCGCCGCCTCTTCGTAGACGGACCCGACCAGCGGCCACAGCTGGCTCAAAAGCGTCCGCGCTCCCGGCTTCCTCAGACTGGGCACGCCGTCGTCGTCCGTCTTCAGGCCCGCGTCGCCCAGCAAGTGCAGGCGTCGCTTCGCGCGTGTGGCGACGACATAGAGCAGGCGGCCGGCCTCCAGGCGCTCCTTCTCGGCATCGAGCTTGCGCAGCCAGCGGTAGATCGGATCCTCTTCTGCGCCGCTCTCCCGGATCGGCGCGAGCAGCAGGTCCGGGGCGCCGTCCCCGTGCGGCTGCTCCATCCACAGGAGCAGCCTGGCTTCGTCCGCGCGCGGCGCGCGGCCCAGTCCCGGCACGATCACCGTGTCGAACTCGAGACCCTTGGCCTTGTGGATGGTCATGATCTGCAGTCGCTCGTCGGCCTTCAGGTCGGGCAGCGCGTAGAGGTCGGCGAGCCCTTCCTCGAACGCTGCCCGGTCGGCGATCTCGCCCGCCTCCTCGTGCGATTCGAGGTAGTCGAAGTAGATCTCGGCGTCCTCGAGGTCGGTCGCATCCTCCACGCAGGCCGGGCCGGAGAGCGCGAACCAGGCGCCGGCCACGCGGCTGCGCAGCGCGCCGCGGCAACGGTCGTCGAGGCACGCCTGCAGCACCGCGCGCACGCGCTGCAGCCGCTCGCGGCCATCGGCCGACAGCGTCGCGAAATGCGCGCTGTCGTTCATCAGATCCCACACCGTTCGCTTCGAGTCGCCGCCGGCCAGCGCGTCGAGATCGGCAAGCGTCAGCCCACACCAGGGCGCGCGCAGGATCGCGAGCCAGGCGAGCCTGTCGGCGGGATGCGACAGCGCGCGCGTCAGCGCCAGCAGGTCCTGCACCACCGGCCGGTAGCCGAGCGGCTCGATCTCGATCGCCCGGAAGCGCAGCCCGGCGTCCTTCAACTGCGGCACAATTTCGCGCAGGTGGCCGCGGTTGCGCACCAGGATGGCAACGATTCCTCCCGCATTCTCGCGCCGCGCCTGCGCGACGAGTTCGGCAACTTTCGCCGCCTCTCCCACGCTATCGCCGTTGAAGAACGGGTGCACGGTAACCGCCGCGCCCGGCAGCGCAGCGCTCGTCGCGACCGACGCCGTGTACGGCACCGAGCCGGTCGCGATGTCCTCGCGCCCGGACATCACCCGCGCGAAGGTCGCGTTGACCCATTCGACGATGCCGGCCTGCGAGCGGAAATTGGCCGACAGGCTGACCGGCTCGAGCTCGACGCCCGCGATGCCCGCGGCACGCGCGCTCAGGAACAAACCCACCTCGGCCTCCCGGAAGCGATAGATCGACTGCATCGGGTCGCCGACAGCGAACACGGTGCGCCCGTCGCCGGGCTCCCATCCCGCGGTGAGCCTGGCGATCAACTCGAACTGGCTGATCGAGGTGTCCTGGAACTCGTCCACCAGCAGGTGGTGGATGCGATAGTCGAGCGCGAGCGCGAGATCGCTCGGCTCTCCGCCCCCGCCCAGGGCAAGCACCGCCCCCTGCGAGACCTCGGTGAAATCGACCTGCCCGCGTGCCTGGAACACGAGCTTCAGTTGCGCGACCGCGCGCGGCAGCAGCCGCGTGATGGCACCCAGCACCTCCCACTGCGCCTCGCTGTAGCGTTCCGGCGGCAGCCCGCGCAGTTCGGCGAGCGCGGCGCGGAACACGTCGCGCGCTCCGAGCGACGCGAACAACGCTGCCGCCCGCTCTTTCCACGGTTGCCCCGCCTTGCCCGCCGGGAAGCCGTCGTCCTTGGTAAGCCTCTGGCGCCAGTCGTCGCTGTCCTTCTTCAAAAGCGCGCGGGCAAGCAGCGCCCAGTCCTCGATGCCGTCCGCGAACGCGCCGTGACCCAGGTTTCCAAGCACGTAATCGGCCAGCGCTTTCCACTCCGCCCGCGCCCCCGCCGGGAGCAGCCCGCGGGCACGCGCGAGCGCGTCGCGACGCGTGTTTCGCAGCGCCGTCTCCAGCTCGTCGCGCTCCTTGCCGTGCACGTGGCGCAGCCAGTGATCGCGGCGCCGGAGCATGTCCGCGAGCAGCTCCTCGATGCGCCCGACGTCGTTGTCGAGGTGCGCAAGCAGCTGCTCGACGTCGCGCGCGGTCGCGTCGTCGCCCTCGACCAGCTCGATCGTCCCGCGCGCCGCCTCGGCGTACAGGTCGGCGGCATCCTCGATGCTCTCGGGCTGGGCGCCGAAGCGCGACAGCATCGGCATCTGGCGCGTCAGCGCCGCGCACAGTGAGTCGATGGTCTGGATACGCAGCCGCGCCGGGTTGTCGGTGACCCCCCACCCGCAAGCGGTATCGCGCGCCAGCGCGGCGGCCGCGAGCGCGAGCGTCGCTCTCTCGTGTTCGCTCGCGGGCGTCTTGCCGGCGCGCGCGTCGAGGAGCGCCCGCAGCACGCGCTCGCGCATCTCGCCGGCGGCCTTGCGGGTGAAGGTAATGGCGACAATTTCCTCGGGATGCCCCACGGTCGCAAGCAGGCGCAGGTAGCGCTGGATCAGCAGCTCGGTCTTGCCGGAGCCTGCCGGAGCCTGCACGATGAACGAGCGCGCGGGATCGAGCGCATCGCGGCGCGCGGCGAGGTCGGGGATGCCGGCGACATTCATTCCGCGTCGTCCTCGAGCGCGTTCTCGATCCGCTCGTAGATGCGGCAGAACGGTTGCACGTCGCAGTTGCGGCAGGTGTTCGGATACCGCTTGGGATCGACCGTCGCCTCGCCCGCCACGAACCCGGCGGCGATGCGCGCGAGGTCGGCGCGCCAGGCGGAAACCACCTCCTGCCACGAGCCCTGGCGGTCGCGATAGCGCGACTCCGAGAACGCCTTGGTGTCCGGCAACAGGTCGCCGTCGCGCGCAAGCGCGGCGTAACTCATCTCTCCCGCTTTCACCAGCGCGAACGCCACCGCCACCGCGTCCGGCTCGGCGCCGACCACGTACAGCGGCAACTGCGGCTCGTCGGGCCGGTCACCCAGCATGGCCCCCGGCGATGCCTTGCCGGTCTTGTAGTCGATCACGATGCGCCGCCCGTCGTCGGCCTGATCGATGCGGTCCAGGCGCGCGTTGAGCGTCAATCCGCCGATTTCGATGCGGCGCTTGTCCTCGGTGGCCAGCACCGTGAAGCCGTTGCGCTTCTTCTCCTGCTCGAGCCATTCGCGCGCGAGCCGCGCGAGCCGCCGCCGCTCGATGCCGGCGAAGCGTCCCGACAGGACGGTCGGCCGCTCGCGGCGGATGCGCGCGACCGCCTCCTCGGCCGCTCGCGCCAGCAGCGCGTCAAGATCGGCATCCGCCATCACGTCGAGCGCGCTCGTGGTCTTCAGCTGCGCCCACGCCTGCGCCAGCACGCGGTGCACCAGCGTGCCGCGCTCCATCGCGTCGAGCCCGGCATGCGGTGTTTCCAGGCCCTCGGCGCCGACCCGGTGGCGCGCGAACGCGCGAAACGGACAGGCCGCCTGGTCGCGGATGACCGCCGTGCCGCCGCCCACCGCGGCCGCGGCGCCGAGCGGGGGCGCCTTGGCGTCTTCGCTGTGATCGATCCTGCGCAGGTCATGCATCGCGCCGCGGTAACTTGCGTACTGGGGCAGGGCCAGCGGCTGTTCGGGCACCGCGATGATGAGCGGACTCGGCTTGAACTCCCGGTCGTCCTCGCGCAGCGGATGGCTCAGCACCACTTCGCCCGCGCACGCCAGCCACTCCCCGGTCAGCCGGCGCGCCAGCTCGAGCATGCCGGCGGCCGATCCCTGCGGCACCCCCGCCGCGCGCTGTAATTCGGCCGGAAGAAACGGATTCGGGCGCGGCGCGCGCGGCCAGGTTTCGTCCGACAGCCCCATGACCCACAAGTGGTCGAATTCCATGCCGGTCGCTTCGAGCTCGCCCAGGACCTGGATCGGCACTGCCGGCGTCTCCGGCTGAAACAGCGCGTCCGCCGCCATGCGCCGCAGCCGCGAGACGGCGTCGGCATAGCCGGTGCGCGGCAGGACGCGGTCGAGCGCCGCGAAATCGGCGACGACTTCGTGCCATTTCGCCAACACCTGGAATTCCGTCGAATCGAGGCCGCGCTCGCCGGGAAAGCCAACGACGGTCAACGCCTCGGAGATCGCCCTCGCCCATGCGGAAGGCGGCTGCCCGCCGAACAGGCGCGCTTTGCGGAATTCGGCAAGCGCCTCCAGGCGCTGCGCAAGGACCGGACAACCCGCGTCTTCGCGCGTGATCAGCGCGATCAGGCGGTCCAGCGTGACGGCCGGTTCGGCGCGCTCTCTCAGCGACGCGTCCAGCCGCGCGCGCCGTGTGAGCTCGACGTCCGCGCCGGCAAGAAACGGGGAGCGGATCAGCCGGCTTGCGCGCTCGAATTCGATCTCGCGTCCCGCCAGCTCGAGCGCGAGGAACGCAGCGTTGACGAGCGGATACGAGGACAGCGTTTCGCCGAGGGAAATATTGAACGGCAGCGCCGGGTGCCGCCTGCCGGGAAGCGCGTAGTCCGGCTCCATGACCGCACTGAGGACCCGCTGGATCGCCTTGCGATGCTTCGCCAGCTCGGGCACGACGACGCCGATGCGCGCCGCGCCATTGGCTTCGAGACGCGAGCGCGCCCACGCGGCGGCGCGGCGTATCTCTTCAGTACTGTCCACGCATGCCACGCGCAGGCGCTCGCCGCCGCGCGGCGCCGGGCCGGCGCCGGCCACGTCGCAACCGGCGGCCGCCAGCGCCCGGAAAAACGCCGCCTGCTGCGGCATGACGAGGTCGAAGCCGTAATGGACGAGCGATTTCGGCTTTCTGACTTCCGGCAGCGGCACACGTGATGCCGTCACGTCGGCAAGACGCGCGCTATCCGTCTGCCGCTCGCGCCGGGCAATCGTCTCGTAGCGCTGCGCCCATTGCTGGAACGCCTTGACGTCTTCGTTGAGCGGAAATTTTCCCAGCCGCGGCAATAGGTCCCAGGCATGCGCGAGGCGCCATGCCTCGCGAGCAAGCGCGGCCGCCTCCGGGATGGCGAGCAGGGACTTGCCCGCTTCGGATTCGCGGATGATGTTCTCCCACAGCGCCAGCTCCTGGACCGGCGTGAGCAGGATCGGAAGCCCGGCGGCCTGGCTGGAATAAAGCGCGTCCCCGTAGACGCGCTCGACCAACGCCGAGAACGGCAGAACGTCCGCGGTAGGCCAGGCCGATGCTCCGGTCCCGGCCTGCCTCGCGTCGTATTCGTGCTTGAGGTGTGCTGCGAGCCTGCGGTTCGGCGTTACGACCGCGCACCCGGCTTCGATCCGCTGCGCGAGGTCCTTCCGCATGGTGCTACATGGTACTCAACTCTCCCTGAGCCGCCTAGCAGCCTGTCGGACTTGAAGTCCCGACAGGCTGCTAAATGCAAAACCGCCCGCAGACTTACAACAGAGCGGAGTGAAAAAGCGTGTTTTTGCCACCAGGAAGTGCAGGAGCAGCGGCGAATTCAGGTATTTCGAATCCAAAGCTGTCGTTTGCCTGCGGGCGGTTTTGCGTAAGGAGTGTGCCGGGGCAAAGCCCGACACACTCCTAGCGGCCGAAGATGCCGCGCAGGATGTTGACGCCTTCCTTGAGCGGGTCGGGCGCGGCGGGCTTCTGCGCCGGCTCGGCGGTCTGGCTCTCGCTGGCCTCGCCGCTCGGGGACTCGCCCGGCGCCTGTGTCCGCGCGGGACGGCGTCCACCCCCGCCGGCCGCTTCGCCGAGCAACGTCGAAGCGGTGGACTTGAAGCGCACCTTCACCGCCCACAGCGGCTCCCAGGGCTGCCTCGGGTCCTTCGGGCGCGGCGGCTGCGCGAAGTTCGCTTCCGGGCCGTAGGCGATAAAGTTGAGGAACGGCGAGCCTCCGGAGCGCTTCACCACGTCGGCGGGCACGGCGCACTCGGTGACGGACGGCGCGAGCACGACCTGCTCGCGGACCAGCCGCGCGACTTCCGCCGGCGGCACGAAATTCATCAGCATGCCGCCCATTTCCTGCACGTCGCTCGAGGACCACATGACGGTGTCGGTGCCGTCGGAGCCGAACACGGTGGCGAAGTAGCCGGTCGCGGTGCCCACCGCGTTCCAGGTGACGTGCACGGCGCCTGCGCCGCGCGCGGCGGTGGCAAGCTCGACGCGGTCCATGAAGTCGTGGCCCTCGCCCAGCGAGAACTGGATGTCGGGCGAGTAGTTGCCCTTGATCTGGTGGTCGCCCTTCAGCGAGGCGCTGCCCGGTATCGACTTGGAGTCCTGCGGGTTGGGCCAGTCGCCGTAGGTCCGGGCGCGCGAGAACGAAGGCGGGTTCGGGATCGAAACGCGGCGCGAGACCATGTTGGGCGGCGTCTGCCCCTGCGGGAGCGCCGCGAAATCGATGATGACCGGCTGGCCGGCGCGCACGTTCTCGCCGCAACCCCAGTAGATCAGCATGCGGCCCTTGGGCTGCTCCATGCCTTCCGGCGTGCCGCGCTCGCCACGCTCGCGGGGCTGTGCCGGCGCGCGCTGCGGCGTGGCAAGGGGCAGCGACGGCCCCATCTCCATGCCGGATGGGATCATGTGGTCGGCGCGCGGGCCGTCCGCCGGTCGCTGCGAGCCCAGTTGCAGCGACATCTTGCGCCCGCCTTGCCCCTGCCCGCCCATCATGCCGCCCATGAGCGCGCCCATGCTCCCCATCCCGGGCATGCTCATGCCGCCGGCGGTCTCGACGCTGACCCAGTAGTTCGCGACCGGCGGCTTCACGACCTGCTGCTGCGCAACCGCGAGTCCAGGCAGAATGGAAAGAATGCCGGAGAATACGACCGCAACGGTTCTGGTCATGTTCGGGACTCGCGGTTAAGTGTTTAACGCTTCAAGTTCGAGGTTTTGGAAGTTCACCGGGAAGCGCACCCCGACGCGGATTCGTTGACGCCGGCTATTTCTCGAGAAGATGCGCCTTCTCCCTAATCTTGGCCCATTCGGAGGCGTGGCGCGCGGAGGGTTGAGCAGGGGCCCGATCCCCTCATCCCCGCCCTTCTCCCAACAGGAGAAGGGAGGCTCGAGCCTTCCTCTCTCCACTCGGGAGAGAGGAAAGGAGTGAGGGATGGCGGATGCGACCCCGGAGCGCGCCCCGACGCGGATCCGACGACGCCCGCTATTTCTCTAGAAGATGCGCCTTCTCTTTAA
>JACPTK010000082.1 GCA_016192825.1 Betaproteobacteria bacterium
CCACGCCAGAGCGTAGGTCTTCACTACAGCCGCTTTCGCGCCTTCCGCGACCCTCGCCCTCAGAAAAACCAAAGGGTTGCACTGCGCAACACGGCGCGACAACCCGAAAAACAGCGCGAATGCGCTAAGTCAGGCTAAGGGAGGGCGCGCCGAATCGCGCTCGCGCAGGCGCTCGACGCGCTGGCTGAGCATCTCGGCGATCTCCGCTTTGAACCGGGCGTTGCCGAGGGCAAATCCACCGATGGCGGATCACTCAGGAAGGCAGGCAATTCCGGGGTCGGACCACCGCAACTCGTTGATCTGCTGAAATAAGAACGTCGTATCGGGGCAGTTTCGGGGCTTAGCGGGCCATTTTCCGGCCCAATTCCCGCACACTAAGGCACGAGGGGAAACCGTACTCATCGCGCGCGCGAGAGGCGCCTAGGAGTTTGTCGGACTTAGGACCGACAAACTCCTAAATGCAAAACCGCCTGCGCGAAAACGAAAGAAAAAGGCAGTGAAAACCTTCTTTTCAGCCTGCTCGCGTGCTCGTTGGAGGCCAAGAAGGGTCGTCATCCCGTATTTCATTCGAAATTCGCAGGCGGTTTTGCCGTGAGCAGCCTGTCGGAATGCCAAGTCCGACGGGCTGCTAGGTGCAGCTTGGGCTGTCACAAGCTTACCTGATACCGGGTGGGGTCACCATTATGAATGAATCGGGCCCGGCTCCATCCCAAAGGGAAATCCCCGCTTCGATTTGAAGAACTTCACCGCACAGGCGTTATTGATCTCCGCGGGCGACTAATTACCAAGCTGCCGCTCCGACGTCCTCATCAGCGCTTCCCACATCCTCGGCAACTCGACTTTCCTGCTCGTGGCATAGCCCTGTTTGAAGTTTTGCCGGTATATAGCGCTTCGATTTCGCAGCGGATCGCCGGAAACGACGATCAGCCATTGAGTCTGCGGCAGCATGAGCGGAACCAGCCGATCAGGATTGTCGGAGAGATGCCATTCCCCGGGCAGCTCGCCTTTCTCGACCAGACCCGAGAGCGTGGTACCGGGCGTATGGTGATCGCCCAGCATCATTTGCCATTCGTAATAACGGGCGGGCACCGTGGCGTTCTTCATGAGGTGGTTCGCTACATCGCGCTTGGAGTAACCGGCCTTCGCCAGAAGCGAGGCAATAACGGGCGTCAGAAGCAGTACGTGAGATTCGATATACCCCCGCGAGCTTTGATACGGCTCGATCATGCGCTTCACCCAATCAACGATGTAGTCGAGGTGCCGCTCCGCGGATTCACCTCCGCTGGAGAAAGGATCGCTCCCCGTTCTGACCGATGTGATGGTCACGACGTTATCTTCAGGCTTGTAGCCGCGCATCACGTGCAACGGGTCCCACCCGATCTCGGCGCAGGCCTGCTCGTTTTCCGCGACCACGGCTCTGAACATCTGACCGAACGTTGCCATGTCAGTCGTGCCCGGCAGGAACCGCGGAACGTTCCTCGCGAAAAGCCGGTAGAAGCGGCCGATGCTGGTGTTGGCCTGGTTGCCCGGACGTTGCGCGCCCTGCTTGTCGTTGAATCCGAGCTGCTTGCGGATCGGTCCATTGAGGATGATCATCGCTTCCCAGCCGGGCGTGCTCCCGCCGTGCTTTATGCCGTACTCGGGGTCGGCCATGACTTCAACGATCGCAACGAGAACGGGCATGTACTCGGGGCGGCAACCCGCCATCACGCCGTTGACTGCAACCTTCCAGATCGTTGCATCGGCCTGGCTGGGGTGCAGCGTGCCGAGGACCTCATCGGCAGAACGGTCGGCGAATCGCAGGAATTCTTCAACCTTTTCAATGGTAGGCGGCACGATTGGCAGCCCATCGCTCCACTCGTTCTCGCGGAAGAAGTCGTTGACCTCCTCGAACGTTCCTCTGAATACGATTTCCCGATCTTCAGGTTGTGCGGCATCTGCCGGCCTTTCCCGGGGGCGCGCGTCTTCGGTGAGATGCCGTACGATCTGGTCGACGACGACCTCTTCGATGTTCTTTACGACCGTCGCCCGCTCGTGGGTGGCGATGACACCCGGGTAGGTGGCGACGCGGAGGTCGACGCCCGCCTGTTTGCCGATGGCTTTGACCGACCGTGTAAATCCCTGATCGATCGCTATGGTGACCGTCGGAATGCCGGCATTTTCGGCTGCTACGCTGGCTCGCGAACTCGCGGCTGTGCAACTCCCTCACCCGGCAGTGGCCGAGATGACGGCGTCGCATTGAAATCGCTTGAGCTTGTCCGGTAACGTCCTTATTACGTCCGACTCGCGCGTCCCGTAGGTATCTCCAAATTCCTTGTGGGAAACAAACTTGATGCCGGGGTAGCGCTTGCGCAGCGCGATCTCGATTGCTTCGAACGTGAACTCACTATCGAACTTGTAATTGGACAATTCGCCGATAGTCAATCCGTCCAGCGAGCGCGGGAGCGCCGCGCGCGCCTTACGCTGTCTCGCTCGCCGCCCGAGCGGATGCACGACCTCATAAACCACGGATATTCCTCCGTTGAAAATGTCCTGATGCTTTCACGATCGCATTCAATCCGTAGTATATTGCATTCAATATTGGTGCGGTCACTTCTCTCTCCGAGGACAACCTCAAGAAGCGGTACGAGCAGTTGCGCTCGGTGCTCGGCGAACTTTCCATGCGAAATGAAGCATGGCTGAAATCAGAAAGCGGGCGGCATCGCCCGCTTGGCATCGCTTGATCGCAACGCGGTTGCGAGGATTGACGTGCTTAAAGGAAACGAACAGTGATCATCGACTTCAGGGTTCGCCCGCCATTCAAGTCTTTTTCGAACCTGACCATATTCGGGACCCGGCTCGAGGTGGCGAACCGGCCCGCTGGCTGGGTCGGGCCGATGGCGGAATCGGTGACGACCCGGTCCATGCCGAAGTTCCTTGAGGAGCTTTCCGCCGCCGGCGTGCGGCACGCGGTCATTTGGGGGCGCGCCGTGCCCAACAAGGCCGCGAGCACCGGGCAGGAGGACGTCGCCGAACTGGTGGCCGCGCATCCGGATCTGTTCTCCGGTTTCGGCGGAATCGCGATTCCGGAAGAAGGCGAGACGGGCAGGGCGGTGGGCGAAGTGGAACGCGCACTGGTTGCCCTGAAGCTCAAGGGCATCACGCTGGAGCCCGGGTTTGCGATGTCGCCGACGCAGGGCGCCGACGACCCGGACCTCTACCCGATCTATGAGCGCTGCCAGGAACTGGGCGGGATACTCGGGTTCACCATCAGCGTCCGCGCTGGCGGCGACATCCGGTTCTCGAATCCGGAGGCCGTGGACCGCGTCGCGGGGCTGTTTCCCCGGCTGCGGATGGTCGTCGGCCATTCGTTCTGGCCGTGGGTCGCCCAGGCATGCGGAGTTGCGTATCGCCGCCGCAATGTCTATCTGCTGCCGGATTTCTATGGACTGGGCTGTCCCGGGCATCTTCAATGGGTGGAGGCCGCTAATTCATTGTTGCCCGAGCAGATCCTTTTTGCGAGCGCCTATCCCCTGGCGGCTGTCGGGCCGATGGTGGAGGGCTACAAGGCGCTGCCGTTCCAGCCGGATGCCCTGGAGCGGGTTATGTACCGAAACGCCGCCGCGCTGCTGAACCTCAATACATCACGTTGACCGTCACGAATATCATGCGCGGTTCTGCCGCCGCGAGTGCAATATGAACCGATCAGGAGGAACTGGAAATGATCCGGAAGACAATCTTGATTGCCGCCTGCGCAATCTGCGCGCACCCCGGCGGCATCATGGCGCAAAGCTACCCGACCAAGCCCGTCCGGTGGGTGGTGCCCTATGCGGCGGGCGGGCCCACGGATACGCTGGCCCGCGTCATCAGCCAGAAGGTCGCGGAGCAATGGGGTGGACGCATCGTCGTCGACCAGCGCCCGGGGGCCAACAGCATTATCGGGACGGAAATCGTCGCCAGGGCCCAGTCCGACGGATACACGATGCTGGTGGCGCTCCCTGCATTCGCCATCAACCCCAGCGTCTACCCCAAGCTGCCGTACGACACGCTGCGGGAGATTGCGCCCGTTTCGCTCTTCGGCACGGCAGGCTACGTGGTGGTCGTCAATGCCTCGTTGCCCGCCAAATCGGTTTCCGATCTCGTTGCCCTCGCCAAGGCCAGCCCGGGACAGCTCAGCTATGGAAGCGGTGGAACGGCCAGCCCGGCGCACCTCGCGATCGAGCTGCTGCAGCAACTGGCCGGCGTCAGGATGGTGCACGTGCCGTACAAAGGTGGGGGTCCTGCCCTGGTGGATCTTGCGGGCGGACGGATCCAGGCGATGGCCAATCCCATTTCCTCCTCCATGCCGTTCATCAAGGCGGGAAAAATCCGGGCTATCGCGGTCACTTCCAGCAAGCGCGCAAGGACGTTGCCGGACCTGCCCACCGTTTCCGAGGCGGGGTTGGGCTCCTATGACGTGAGCACGTGGTACGGCCTGTTCGCTCCGGCCAAGACGCCCGCGGCTGTCATGCAGTTCGTGTCGAAGAGCGTCTCGAAGGCGCTGCAGGACCCGGAACTCGCAAAACGGCTGGCCGGATACGACGTCGAGCCCGCCGGAAACAGCCCCAAGGAATTTTCCCGATTCGTGCGGGATGAAATCAAACGGTGGGGGCAAGTCGTGCGCCGGGCGAATATCAAGATTGAGAGTCAATAATCCGGGGACAAAACCGGTCAATGGCGACGGCTGTGGCCGCTCGGGCGTATGCAAAGATGCGGCCGGTCACGCCAAACGACGCGACCGCCGCAGCGGCATTTCAAACGGCGGGAAATTCGCTTTCGTTGCTGCGGTCCAGTGCTATCCCCGCCCCGCCAGGACGACCCCCTCGCAGATCGCGCGAAACTCATCGAAGGTGAGGTAGTGCCGGTCGTGGTTGGTTGCGACCGCGGCCCGGGCGCGGAGCAGGATCGTGTCGAACTGCTCCGGCGTCACCGCCATGCCCCACTTGTCGAGCAGCTCGCGCAGGAATACCGGGTCGTCGGTGTGCGCGCTGCTGCGCTCGCGCCCGAACAGGATTTTCGCGCCGATCACCGCCTCGAACTCGCGGCCCACCACCCGCGGCGAGATGCCCACCGTCGCCTCGGGGTCGCTGCTGCCCTCGAGGTGGCCCCAGCCTTCCTCCTTGTTCCAGTTGCTGCCGGCGATCGGCTTCCAGGGCGGCAGCGTGATGCCGTAAGCGTATTGCACGTAGCGGCAGAGCTCGTAGAGCTTGTCGAGGCGAACGCCGGTGTCGATGCCGTACATCTCGAAGAGCGCTGCCGCTTCTTCGAGCGCGACGCAGCCGCCACGATCGCCGATGCCGATGACCGAGGCGTCGATCCAGTTCGCGCCGGCCTCCACCGCCGCCATCGCGTTGGCGGTTGCAACGCCGAGATCGTTGTGGTGCTGCACGTAGATGTCGCAGTCGCCGACGGCCTGCCGCACGCGGCGAATGAACACGCGAGTCGCGAGCGGCGTGCTGTTGCCGCGGCTGTCCACGACGTACACGCCGTCAGCGCCCGCGTCCGCCATGGCCTTGAAGAACAGGCACGCGGTGTCCACGGGGCTGCGCATGCTGTCCACCATCCACGGCACGACGCGCACGCCCCGCTGCTTCATGTAGCGCACGCTCTCGCCGATCGCGTCCACCACCGCCGACTTGCTGAGGCTGCCCGAGAAGTCCGACAGCGTATCGGCGTAGCTCCATTTCACGATCGGGCTGATCACCTCGGTCCCGAGATCGACGTGGCGGTCGATGATGCCGCGCCAGTCCCCGCGCAGCGGCGGCGTGACACCCGGTCCCTTGGCCACCAGCCGCGTGCGCACGCCCATGCGCCGGCACGCCTTGATGAGGTCGCGCTCCTCGCTGAAGGTGACATGGCTCGGCAATGTGAGCTCGCCCACCCCGACCGCGTCGAGCCGCTCGATCATGCCGAGTCGCGTATTCCAGTTCGGCTGGTGGCCGACGCAGTCGTCGCCCTCGCTCAAGGTGCAGTCGATGAAGCGGATGCTCGCCGGCATGCCGGCGCGCCCGGCCTTCGCCTCGTCCTCCCAGTAGGCGGGGTTCACCAGCCATTTGCCCGGCTGGTGCCAGGGCCTGGCGCCGTTGCCGGCGGCTTTCGGGGCGGCGGGCTTTCGTCCCGCCCGCGGTTTTTCGCTCACGGGACGCTCCTATTTCTTCCTCTTTTTCAGCAGGTGCTGGTATTTCTTCAGGATCTCGAAGTTCGTCTTGAGCCGCGCCGTGGTCTTCTCCGGTCCGACCCAATCGTCGCCGATCTTGTTCTTGGCGAGCCAGGCCCGGTACTCCTCGTTCTCGAGCGCCTGCTTGTAGGCCGCGGTGAGCCGCTCGAACCCCTTGGGGTTCTTTTTCCTGAACTCCGCAGAGCTTGCCACCACGCGCACCGATCCGCTGAGCACGTCCATGCCGGTGCCCATGCCCTTCAGCGCCTCGTTGATGGTCGGCGCGTCCCATTCCTTCGCCCGGTCTTCGCGGAACACGGCAAGCGGCCGGATGAACTCGCGCACCGTTTCGCTGCCCTCGCCCTGCAGCACCGAGAAATCGAGGTGCCCGCCGGCGAGCGCCGTGCGCACCGGTCCGCCGCCGTCGTAGGTCACCACGCGCACGCCGTCCGCCGGAATGCCGAACGCCTCGAGCAGCATCATGGTGCTGATCTGGCCTGCCGAACCGAAGGTCACGCCGGTGCTCAGCTTGCCGGGGTTTGCCTTGATCGCGTCGATTAAATCCTTCAGGGACTGGTAGGGCTTGTCCTTGTGCACGGCGAGCATCGTGTAGTCGCTCCACTGGGCGTTCACGAAGGCGAAGTCGTCCAGCGTGTACTTCGCGCCCGTGACGAGGATATTGGTCGCGATGTAAGGCATGGCCGGGGTGAGCAGCAGGGTATAGCCGTCGTCGGGCTGCTGCAGGAACCACGTGGTGCCGACCTGTCCGCCGGCGCCGGGCCGGTTGACGACCGTGACCGGCTGGCCGAGCGACTTGGAGAGATAGGGCGCGAGACCGCGCGCCATCCGGTCGACGCTCCCCCCCGCGTTGAATGGCACGAGCAGCGTAATCGGTCGCTCGGGCCACTCCGCCGCTCCCGCCGCGCCAAACGCGGCGGCGAACGTCAACACCGCCGCAAATCCGGTGAACCGCCTCAAGAACCGCAGTGCCTGGTGCTTCATGATCTTCTCCTCCGTGTGTGAAACCGATCAATCTCCGGTGTCGGCGGCGAATTGCCGGCCGAACCCCAACCCAAAGCGGCGCGCGATCAGCGGCCACACCAACGACAGCACCAGCAGCGCGAGCAGCACGAGAGCGATGGGACGCTCGAGCAGGTAGGCCGGGTCGCCGCCGCTCAACTGGTAGGTCCTCAGCGCCTCGCCCTCGACCAGGTGCGCGAGCAGCAGGCCGACCACAGTGGCCGCGACGGGATAATCATAGCGCTGCATCTGCCAGCCGATCAGCGTGAAAACGAGAAAGGTCACAGGGCCCGCGATATTGCCGGTGATGGCGTAGCACCCGAAGATCGAGACCGCGAAGATGGAGGGCACGAGCACGCGGACCGGCGTCTTCACGATGGCGCCGGCGAGATAGATGAAGAGGATGCCGATGCCCATCAGCGCGATGGATTGCACCAGGTTGGAGAAGATGATCGCGTAGACGATCGGCTTGTTCTCGGCGATGAAGCGCGGCCCGCCGGTGATGTTGTGCATGGCGAAAGCGCCGAGCATGATCGCGGTCGCGCCGCCGCCCGGGATGCCGAGCGCGAGCAGCGTCGCCATCGAGCCCCCCTCCGAGCTGCTGTTCGCCGCCTCGGCCGCGACCACCCCGCGCGGGTCGCCCTTGCCGAAGCGTTCCTTGTCGGGCGCGGTGCGGCGCGCCTCCGAGTACGCGAGGAGGTTCGCCACCGAAGACCCGACGCCGGGCACCGCGCCGATGAAGGCGCCGATAAGGCTGCCGCGCAGCAGCAGGCGCGGGTAGCGGAAGGTGTCGCGGGCGCCGGCGAGAATGCGCCGCAAGCTGACGCGGCGCGCCTCGGCGCGTTCCACCACGTAGTCCAGGCGCATCAGCTTGAACAGCTCGGCGGCGCAGAAGAGACCCATCATCGCCGGGATCTCCGGTATGCCGTCGAGCAGGTAGTCGATGCCCATCGTGCCGCGGATGTCGCCCCGCGCGCTGAAGCCGATCGTGCCGAGCAGCAGGCCGAGAATCCCGGCGAGCAGCCCGCGCGTGTAGTGGCGCCCGCGCAGCGCGGCGATCAGCGTGAGGCCCCAGAGGCCGACGATCAGCATCTCGGGCGAGGAGAGCTTGAGCACGAACGCGGCGATGGGCACGACGAGCAGCAGGAGGATCACATAGCTCAGGGCCTCGGCGAAGGTCGAGGCCATCAGCCCGAGCCCGAGCGCCTCGTTGTGTTCGCCGCGCTGCGCCATGGGATAACCGTCGAAAGTCGTTGCCACCGCGCCCGGCATGCCGGGGATGTTGACCAGGATCGCCGGGATCGCGCAGCCGAAGCCCCCGCCGGTGAAGATCGACGTCAGGAAAATGATCGCCGACAGGAAGTCCATGTAGAGCGTGAGCGGCAGGCAGATCACCATCGCCATGCTGGTGGTGAGCCCCGGCACCGCGCCGAAGATGAGCCCGACGGCGAGCCCGGGCACCATGACGAGCCAGGGCGACCACGACCCGAACAGCAGGCGCAAACCCTCGGTCATCGCGGCGAAGTCGATCATGGCGCCTTCAGAAGAGCAGCGTCGGCACGGGGACGGACAGCATGAACTTGAACGCGTAGCTCATCGCCCCCGCGAACGCTCCGGAAAAAACAACCAGGAAGACGGGCCGCCGCTCGCCGAGGGCGTACATGCTGCCGGCCAGGAAGGCGAACGTCGCCACTTCGAAACCGATGTAGAGCAGGACCGCGACGTAGAGGACGAGGAGGCCGGCGACGACGAGGCCGCGCCCGTCCCGCGCCGAAGGCGCGGCGCCGGGCGGTTCCGCGCTGGCGTCCGGGCGGTCCGCCTTGACCGTGCCCGCAGCTATCGCGACGCACAGCGCGAGCGCGAGGAAGGCGGCTGGCTGGATCAGCAGCAGGTTCTGGACGTTGGTGGAGGCGGCGCGCGCGTCGAGCCAGTACCAGACGCAGAACGCTGCGATCGCTCCGACGAATGCGAGGTGACCGCCCTCGACGCGCACCCGGTACGAGCCGACTTTCATGCTGTCTCCTCCTGTGCGCGTCCGTGCCGGGCGCGCGCGCCCTGCTAGCCCGCCCTGACGATGTCCATGATCTCGCGCACGTCGGGAAGCGCTTCGAGCCGCTCGACCAAACTGACGACCTGCGCCGCCGCCTCGGGCTTCAGCACCCGGGCCGCGCAGGAATTGAATTTTTTCAGCCGTTGCCCGGGCGCGAGGGGAATGCCCACCCAGCCCGAAAGCCGGTCGACCTTTTTCGATAGCGTGCGGCCATCCTTCAGCGTCACCGACACGATGGCGTGCATCTTGTCGAAGTCCTTCGGAATCGAGTCGTCGAAGCGCAGCGTGGTGCGCTTGAGCAGCGCCACCGCGTCCGGCGCAAAGCGCCGTGCATCGTCGAACGAGTCGATCGTGATTTCGCCGTCGAGCAGCGCTACCGCGGTCGCGTACTGCACGCTGAACTTGCCGTCGAGGCCGGTCTTGGGCTCGGGACGATTCACGTAATCGAAGCGCGGGAAGATCACTTCGACGCGCTCGATGTCGGCCGGGTTGAAGCCGGCTTCGGCGCGCAGCGCGAGCGCCGCGTCGATCGGCCGGTGCGTGAAATAGTTGCTCGGATGCTTCTTGAACCCGACGCCCGGATCGACCATGCGGAACGGCGCGCCGAAGCCCTTCACGAGCCGCTCCGGCTCCGCGCGCCCGCCGAGGAAGGTGTCGAAGAAGCCGCCCGGGCCGAAGACGTCCGCGCTGGCGGTCCAGCCGAGCTTTGCCAGCAGGGCGCATTCGATGCCCATGCGCGCGGCGTGCCCGGAGTGCGACGATTTCGTCATCGAGCCGGTATTGATCGAGAGGCTGCCCGCGCGCGAGCCGGCGATCCCGAAGGCCATCAGCATCGGGTCGCGCGGCAGATCGATCATCTTCGAGGCCGCGGTGACCGCGCCGAACATTCCGGTCGTGCCCGGCTTGTGAAATCCCTGCCCGTCGGCCATTCCGGTTGCCGCCAGACGCAGCCGGCCCTGGACTTCGAACGCCGCGACGATGGACTCGATGATCCTGCGGCCGCCGATCCCGCGATGCTCGGAAAGGGCAAGGATCGCCGGCAGGGTGGGGGAAGTAGGGTGGTTGAGCGGGTACCAGGTGTTGTCGAAGTCGAGCGCGTGCGCCATCGTGCCGTTGGCATATGCCGCGTTCAGCATCGAGGTCTTGAACCCGCCGGCGATCACGGTCGCCTGCGGTGCGCCGCCCATCTCCTTCACGTACTGGATCGAGATGCGGCCCACGCCGAGCGGCTCGGTCGAGCCGGCAAGCATGACCGCGAGCCCGTCGAGCGTCACGTGCTTCGCCATCTCGATCGCCTGCTGCGGCAGCGACGCATAGCTGACCGCGATTACCTTGTCGATCAGGCTTCCGGTCAATGTGCTGGTGGCCACCGCCGTTATTTCCTTCGCATGTCTTCAACGCAGGTCAGCCGGCTGATTTCATCTCGTTTCAAGCCACCGCGCGGCGCGATGACGAATCAGTCCGAGTGTATTGCCTTTTCCTTGATGATTTTTTCCCACTTGGCCATATCGGCCTTTATGTAAGCCGCAGTTTGCTCCGGAGTGGTCGCTAGCGTTTCGAGCCCGGCCCTCAGAAATTTCTCTTTTGTATCGGTACCGTTCAGAATGCGAAGTATCTCCCGGCTCAACCGGGTGATTATGGCCCGCGGCGTTCCGGCGGGCGCCCACATGCAGGATAGCGATGCGGCTTCATAGCCGGGGAGCCCCGATTCCGATATCGTCGGCACCTCGGGAGCGAGCAGCGAGCGGTGGCTGCTGCCGACCCCCAGCACACGCAGCCTGCCTGCCTTGACTTGCGGCATGCCCGCAGCCGCCGACCCGAATATCATCTGGACCTGGTTCGCGACCAGGGCCATGGCGGCCTGCCCCGTGCCCTTGTAAGGTATGCGCACGATATCGACTCCGCTCATTCTCTTGAAGAGGAGTCCGGCGAGATGGTTCGAGGTGCCCGTAGAGGAGGAGCCGTAGTTGAGTTCGCCCGGACGGGCCTTGGCCAGGGCAATCAGATCCTTCACCGTCGCCACGGGGAGCGAAGGGTGCGTGAACAGGAACAGTGGTGCGTTGGTGGCCAGCGTGATCGGCGCCAGGTCCTTGACGGGGTCGAACGGCATTTTCTGGAGGAACACCGAAATCCACACGGAGCTCGCGTAAATTGCGAGCGTGTATCCGTCGGGCTGAGCTTTGGCGGCAATATCGACGGCGATGTAACCGGGGCGGTTATCGACGACTACCGGTTGCCCCAGGCGCTCCGCGAGGTCCGGCGCGATGCGCCGCGCGACGAAATCGACTTGAGCCCCGGGTTGGGATGCGAGTATGCGTATCGGCTTGGCAGGGTAGGGCTGCGCCGCCGCAGACGTGCCCGGCGCCATCGTTGTGAGCAGCAACATCCAGGCGAATAAACGCGTCGGCATGGCATCCTCCATGAAGAAATATGCAGGGCGTGCTCGCCCATTATCCGAGGTCTATTTCGGTCCCTATGCCCATGGCCTTGGCCAATTCGTAGGTTCGTAACGTCATGGCAACGTCATTGATCGCCAGGCCGTGGGACCCAAAAACGATGGTGGCGCTATTGACGTCAGGCAGGCGGACGCGTCCTGCAATGACATCGCCCAGCTCTTCCACCCTGTCCCAAGTGATGATTCCGTGGGCGACAGCCCACAGCAGATTACCGCTTTCCACCCTGGATTGCTCTTTCTCGTCGCACACGACGAGCTGGGCCTTCTCGATGACCTTACCGTCGATTTCTCGCTTGTACCAGTGATTCGCCCCGGCGGCGATGACCAGCGCCGGGCGCGTCAGCCAATCGCCGAACAGGATAGGGACCTCCGACGTGCTGGCGGTTATGACTATATCAGCGTCCCGCGGAACTTCTTCCGGGGCGTCGGCCGGAAAAACATCGATGCCAAGCCTTTCGGACATCCGCTTGCAGAAAGCCTCCCGCTCGGGCTGGCGACGACTGTAGACCCGCACCTTCTTTATAGGACGCACCGCGCACACCGCGTCGAGCTGGCCTTCCGCGATTCGGCCGGCGCTGTAAAGACCGATCGCGCTCGCGCCCGCAGGTGACAGATATTTGGCCGCGACGGCCGAGACGGCGCTGGTGCGGAACTTGCCTATCTGGTAGGCGTGGACGATCGCAAGAAGCTCTCCGGTTTCGGTGTCGTACAGAAAATTCGTGCCGTGGCCGGAGGCATTCTTATGCACGCCGGTGCCCTTGCCCATGTTTGCCCAGAGCTTGAACCCGGCCGCTTTCCTCGCATGCAGGGCGGCGGGCCCGAACTGCAGGAAACCGTTCCGGAACGGCATCCGGAACCGCGGCGGGTTTTCAGCGCTGCCTTCTCCTGCTTGCCGGAAGGTGTCTTCGACGATGGGGATCGCCTCCCTTGCGGACAGCGCAAGCTTCCTGACGTCATCCTCGGTAATTAGCAAAGTCATGATATATGCGCGCTATGTGCGTGCCCGGGTATCTATTCAGCGCGAATACCCGTTTCCTTGATGAGATTGCCGACCCGCACCATTTCGGATCTGATCTTTGCCGAAAATTGCCCGGGCGTACTTGCGACCACTTCTGATCCGCCCGATCTCATCAATGAGTCTTTCACTCTCGGCGTGCGCAGATAGCGCACAATTTCGTAGTTAAGGCGCTTGATGATGGCCGCGGGCGTCCTGGCCGGGGCCAATAGTCCCGTATACAGCTCAGCCTCATATCCGGGGAGGCCGGCAGCCGCCACTGTAGGCAATTCCGGCAAGGCCGAGAACGGCTCGGCGCTGGTAACCGCCAGCGCTTTCAGCCGCCCCGCCTTCACGTAAGAGACCACGAGGTTTCCATTCGGGAACATTAGCTGGACTTCATTGCTCATCACTGCGTTGACGGCCAGCCCGCTACCTTTGTAAGGAACACGTACGATATCGACCTGCGCCATGTGCTTGAACAATTCCCCGGCGATGTGAGAAGAAGCGCCCGTTGCACCCGAGCCGTAGTTAAGCACTCCGGGTTTTGCTCTGGCCAAAGCGATCAATTCCCTTACGGAATTCGCGACCGAAGGATGCACCACGAGTACATTGGGAGTGCTTATCGCCAACGTGATGGGGGAAAAATCCTTCAACGGATCGTATGACGTCTTGCGCAACAGCGACCCGATCCACAGGGTGCCGGCGGCGGCGAGCAGGGTGTATCCATCTGGCTCGGCTCTGGCGACGATTTCACCCGAGATCGTCGCGCCGCCTCCACGATTGTCGATGACAACCGGTTGACCCAGCGGGCCGGTGATTCCTTGTCCGACCAGGCGTGCCAAGAAATCACTGCCACCGCCCGCCTGGGTGGTCGCGATTCGTATGGGTCTGCTGGGATACGGCTGGGCGTGAATGCAATGAACGCCGAAAACTGTGAGAGCTACCGCAAATATTCCCGCGGCAAGACGATTCGGGACCATATTTCCTCCTCACTACAGGACCCTGCCGGTAAGGCAATGGCTGCCTAGCAATCAGGCTATTGCGCTGAGTATCGTTGTCATCCCATATGTCCGCGTCCGCCGGCCTGACCGTCATCGATCGCTGCGGATTCGTCGGGCAGATAACGATTGCCGCAAAAAGGGCAAATCAATTTGATTCCGGCGTGCCGCAGCGCCCATTCGACGACGAACGGCTTCATGCATTTGGGACAGGTCGACCAGAACAATCTCACTATTTCCCCTTTCCTGGCTGATCCAGCCATTCCTCGAGTTTCACGCGCGCCATGGCATTGGGCGGCACGCGCAACCGTGTCGGAAACGGGATGTGGGTGGGACGCGTGGCGTCGAAAATTACCCTGCTCGAGCCTATTCCCCGCGGATCACTGGGTGCGCGCACGTTCTTGATGAGGTCGATGTCACGATCCGGATCGACGTAGGTATTGGCGGCCCACAGCACCTGCTCCTCGTTGAATACGTCGATGTCCTCGTCGACCACCACGACGACGTGCAAATTATGTACGTGTGCAATAGCCTGCAGGGCAACCTGCTTCGCGTGGCCTTCAAAAGAGTTCTTGATCGAAATGTAAGCCGTGAAGCGGCCGCATCCGGAATACGGCAAGTGCACCGCTATTACATTGCCGACTTTCTGCTGCACATGGTTATAGATCGTCCCTTCGCGCGGGACGCTTGCCATCAGCATGTGCTCGCGATGGCCCGAGAATACGTCCTGGAACAAGGCGCCGTCGCGGTAGGTGATGGCAGTGACTTCCATGACCGGCGCCAGCTGCTGCGGCTGGTATTGGCCGCTGATTTCACCGAAGGGGTCCACGATCGTGCGGTTGCCCGGCGCGATCTCGCCTTCGATGATGATCTCCGCGTCGGCCGGGACCAGGAAATCCTTCCCCCAGGTCACAGAAGGCGCGAGTCGCACGGGTTCCTGCAGGAAAGCCCCGGCGGTCGCGTATTCGTTATCGCCCCAGGGCGTGGTGTTCAGCGTGCCGAGCCAGAATGCCGGATGGTGGCCGAGCACATTGATCACGGGAAACCGCTCACCGCGGTTCGCCCAGAGTCGGGTGATCCGGCTCATGTGGGTTGAATGGATGGTGAGCCCGCCGCGATGGCCGCTCTCGGGAAAGGTCTTCACGAACGTCACGTTGTAGAAGTCCTCGCCCGGAGGATGCGCCACCAGTCCCATGGTGAGTACGCCGCCGAGGTCCATCTCGAAGTGGTGCACCGCGGGCAGCATCCACATGTCCGCCTTTTCGCCCTGCAGCACGTTGGCATGCACCGGAGCACGGTCGCTGCCGACGACCACGGGCTTTATCTTCCTGTCCACATATCTGGAAAACAGCGAGCCCAACTCGCTGCCTGCCTTGCTCCGGGGCAAGCCGACCGCTTCGGCGCAGCGCTCGCGCGTCGCCCACAAATTGGCAACGATCGGGAACTCCGATGGCTCGCCATGCATGTTGAGCGGATTGTCGAATTGCACCGTCGGGTATTCGCCCCGGTTGTCCAGATGCTTCAGCACCGCGGTCACGTCGAAGTCCATCGGATTGACGGTGCGGGTCACCGTCTGGAACTCCGCGGGGTTGCCGCGAATCTGGTCGAGATAGTCGGAAAGGCTCTTGCCTTCGCCTTTGCTCCTGGTCTTCGGACGTGTCTTGCTGGATTGCGGCATGTGCATACCCATCGTGGAGGTGGCTCGTTGCGACAGCTCAAGCCGGAGTGGTAAGCCGGACTCTACAAACACGGTCCACGCCTGTCAACGCATCGGTCCTCGCCTGCAGAACCTGTTGCAGAGCTCAGATCGCTCGCGCGCGCTGCCGGTATATCAGAAAATTATCGAACCTGCACAAATGTTATACCGGCATATATTGTTCCCCATCCGTTTGGCCGATTGAGGCTCATGCACGTCGTGGAGTGTCCACGACATGGTAGAACTGCACAAACGCGGCGTGTTCGCTGTCCTGGTATGTTCGACGCCATTTGAAGGACTCGGACGCATGCAGGCGACGCGGTTGGGCGCACCGGACCTTCCCCTGGTTGCGCTTGCTGTAGAGGCGATGTGCGAGGAGTCCTTCAACCTGTACGGCATCCAGACCACGACTCACCAGTGCGCGCCGTTGGTCATCGTGAATGGACCCGTGGCACAGGAGCTGCGGGTCAACGCTGGCCACAATGCGTTCGGACCGGGCTGGCAGAGCAACGCGACCACCGTCACGGTAATCGGGGCGGAGGGTCCGCACAACGTCAACGATCATGAAAGCGTCACGGGCCGGGGTATACTGAGAATGATTGCTGGCACCATGACCGTTACCGGCGCCAACGATGCGACGTTAGGAGGCGGCGAGCCCGTGATCGTCTTCGGCCCGGAGCATGCGGCCACGGTGGCGGCGGACGGCTATGCGAAGCTCGATGTCAAACGCCAGGCTTTCATCCCCACGTTCGGTACGACGCGCTCCGTCACGCACGCACGTGTGCTTGCCCATACCGACCGACCGGACCCCGGCAGCGTCCTCGATGCGAAGTTCAGGGACTGCGCACTCCGCGCGCTGCGTCCGGGCGCCATCGGCCGGCTGTATGAGGTGCTGCGCGGCTTCGAATCGCTGGCGAGCGTGCGCAGCCTTACGGATTTCATGGCGGCCTCCGCCCAAAGCGGCGGGAAGCAGCGCGCTTCTGCCGCGTAGGACGGAGCAGGCCTGATAGGACAGGATGGCCGCGAAAAGGACAGCTGACCTGCCCCCAAGAGAGGGCTCCGAGGCAGCGCTTTCCGTCTCGGAAAGGATCGCCGAATTCACGACGCAGTGTGACTACGGGGCGCTCCCGCAGCGATTGCGCGAGTTCGCGCGCTATCACATGCTCGACGGCAGGGGCGTGAAGTCCTGCAGCGTGCTGGCATTGGCCTGCCGGGGCGCGAAGGTGACGACCATCGAAGGGCTGGCCTGGAACGGCGAGCTGCATCCGATGCAGGCGGCATTTCACCAATGCCACGCGCTGCAGTGCGGGTTCTGCACGCCGGGGATGATCATGTCGGCGCTCGACATGGTCGCGCGTAACGGGTACGACCTTGACGAGCGCACGGTGATGATGAAACGGGCCGTGAAGGAAGCGTTGCCGTCCAATTGAATGCGACTGAACGAGTCATGAAGGCAGGGAATACACCGATCGGAAGTCCCGTACTACGCAAGGAAGACCACCGCCTGGTCACGGGGCAGGGCAGGTTCAGCGACGACGTCAACCTGGCGGGCCAGGGCTACGCCGTGTTCGTCCGCTCGCCGCATGCCCACGCGCGCATCGTGTCGATCGACACGGCAGCCGCAACGCGCGTGCCCGGCGTCATCCTGGCCCTCACGGGCAGGGAAATGCACGAGGACGGCTTGAAGCCGCTCCCTCACGTTCCGAAGTCCACTCACCGCGCCGAAACGCCGCTCGTCAATCGGGACGGATCGCCGATCTTCGTTGCGCCCCACTACCCGCTGGCTTTTGACAAGGCGCGCTACGTGGGCGAGGCGGTCGCAGTCGTCGTTGCGGAGTCGGCTTACGCGGCGAAGGACGGGGCCGAGGCGCTCGAGGTCAACTACGAGGTCTTGCCGGCCGTCACCGCTACCCGGGCGACAGCCGAAGCGGACGCGCCGCACGTATGGGAGGAAGCCGCGTCAAACGTCTGCATGGATGCGGAGGTGGGCAATCGCGATGCCACCGCAGCAGCCTTCGCCAAGGCAAAGCACGTCGTTAAACTCGAGACCTGGGCGCAGCGCGTGACCGGGGTTCCGCTGGAGCCGCGCTCGGCCGTGGCCGCATACGAGCCGGCCACGGGGCGGTACACGCTTCACGCAGGCAGCGGCGGCGCGGTGCGTTTGAAGCAGGACCTCGCGACCGCGTTGGGCATTCCCGGCGATCAGGTGCGCGTCATCATGGGCGACGTCGGCGGCAACTTCGGCACCCGGGGAGAAATCTATCCCGAGTTCATAATCGTGGCATGGGCGGCGCGGCGCGCCGGCCGGCCGGTCAAGTGGACTTGCGAGCGGCACGAGGCATTCCTGAGCGATTACCAGGGGCGCGACCTCGCGGTTACGGCGGAGCTGGCGCTGGACGCGGAGGGCAGTTTCCTGGCGATGCGCGGCTCGAATATCGGCAACGCGGGGGCCCACACGGTCAGTTATGCGCCCCTGAAGAAGGGCCTCGGCATCATGTCGAGCATTTACCGCGTGCCCGCAGCGCACTTCCGCGCCCGCGCCGTGGTGAGCAACACCATGTCGACGCGGCCTTACCGCAGCGCGGGCCGCCCGGAAGTGATGTACGTCATGGAGCGGCTCATCGATCTGGCGGCGCGGCAATGCCATTTCGACCGCATCGAGCTGAGGCGGCGCAATCTGCTGACCGAGGCCGAGCTGCCTTATACCAACCAATTTCACATGACGTACGACAACGGCGCCTATCACGCCGCGATGGATAGAGCACTCAGGCTCGGAAATTGGGCGGGATTTGAGCGGCGGCGCGCCGAGTCCCGTAACAAGAGGATGTGCCGGGGCATCGGTGTTGCGAACTATGTGGATACGTCCACAGGCGCGCCGCGCGAGCGCGCGGATGTCACGGTGCACGCGGACGGATATGTCGACGTCGTCATAGGCGTCGTGCCCAATGGACAGGGCCACGAAACGACCTTCGCGCAACTGGTCACCGGGTGGCTGGGTGTCCCGTTCGAAAACGTGAGGCTCATTACCGGCGACACTGACATCGTGAAGGTGGGCGGCGGCACGCACGGCGGGCGGGGCCTGCGCATGGGCAGCATCGTGATATGGAACGCGGTGCAGCAGATCATCGAAAAGGGAAAGCGCATCGCGGCGCGGCTGCTCGAAATCGAGCCCAGCGGCATCCAGTTCGAGCGCGGCCGGTTCCGCGCCGGACCATCGGACCGTGCCGCGAGTCTGATCGAGGTCGCGAGCGCCGCCGTTCAATCCGCTGATCTGCCGCAGGAGCTCAGGGGGCCGCTCGCCGCCTCGTCGGAGGAAGCGCACCATGCCGCCAGTTTTCCGTACGGCTGTCACGTCTGCGAAGTGGAGATCGACCCGGAACTCGGCACGGTCGAGATCGTCGGATACGCGGCCGTTGACGATGTGGGCCGCGCCGTCAATCCAATGATCATCCACGGTCAGATTCATGGCGGCATTGCGCAGGGCGTGGGGCAGGCCCTGCTCGAGCAATGTTTCTACGATTCCAGCAGCGGGCAGCTGCTATCCGGCTCGTTGATGGATTACGCCCTGCCGCGGGCCGATACCTTTCCGTTCTTCAAGACGGCGATCAGCGAGGTGCCTTCGACCACTCATCCATTGGGCATGCGCCCGGCGGGAGAAAGCGGAACGACGCCGGCATTGGGCGTGGTCGTCAACGCTATCGTGGATGCTTTGGCCGAATACGGCGTAGAGCATATCGAGATGCCCGCGACACCGGAACGGATCTGGCGCGCCATCCATAAGAAGCCGCCCATTCCGCCTTCGGTGCCGACGAACCGCTGACCGGAGCACCGTTGATTCTGGCTGTCAAAATGGCTGTTCCATAAGGAGGAACCATGAAAATTTCGAGAAGCATTGCATTTTTCCCCCCACTGTTTATTGTCTTCATGCCGCTGTCGGATCTGGCATTGGCACAGCCGTATCCGAACAAACCCGTCAGGCTGGTCGTTCCAACTACGCCCGGCGGCGGAACGGACGTCACGGCAAGGGTCATTGCGCGGGCTATGTCCGAGAGGGTGGGGCAGCAGGTGGTCGTGGACAATCGAGGCGGCGCCAGCGGCCGGATCGGCTCCGGAATGGTGGCCAATTCGCCCCCGGACGGCTATACGTTACTGATGGGAGGCGTCACCCCGCTCGCGACAATACCGAGCGTCGATAGCAAGCTGGCCTATGATCCGGTGAAGGATTTCGCCCCGATCAGCATGGTTGCGACCACCCAGTACACGCTGGTAGTGCATCCATCGCTGCCGGTGAAGTCCGTCAAGGAGCTCGTTGCGCTGGGCAAGAGGAGGCCTGGGCAGGTCAATTTTTCTTCTGTGGGCACGGGGTCGACCGCGCATCTCACGGCAGAATTGCTGAAACAGCTCGCTAACGTGAATTTCGTTCACGTCCCGTACAAGGGTTCCGGGCCCGCCATCACCGCCGTCCTGAGCGGCGAGGTGTCCTTTTACTTCGGCAGCGGTCCCTCCACCCTGCCGCATGCCAAGGCCGGCCGGCTGCGGCCGCTCGCGACCACCGGCCCGAAGCGCTCGATGCCGTACCCCGACCTTCCCACCATGAACGAATCGGTGCCGGGACATATTTCGACTTCGTGGTACGGCATTCTGGCGCCGGCCGGCACGCCAAACGACGTCATCTCCAGACTGCACGACGCGATCGTGAGCTCGATCAGCGATCCTGTCGTCGCCAAGCAGGTCGCCGCCTCGGGCGCCGGCCCTGTCAGCAACTCTCCCAAGGAGTTTGCCGCTCATATCAGATCGGAGCTCGCCAAATGGAGGAAACTGGTGAAAGCGGCGGGAATCAAGGCGGAGTGACAAGCCCGGATGGGCATCTGCGACTGACAGGAGACGAGCCATGACGGCCGATATAGACGGAGTTGACATACACGCTCACGGAGTGCCGGCGCGGTTCCTCGAGACGGTACGCAAGACGGGCCTGGCCGGTGCCAGGGTCGAGGTATCCGACGGCCGCTACGTCCTCACATTTCCGGGCGCCGTCCCCTTGCGGCCGGTAGCCGGCATCATGCTCGAGTTCGAGCAGCGGCTGAAGTGGCTGGACGAGCAGGGGATGCGTCATCAGATGGTCGCGCCGTGGCTGGACGTGGACGGCCAGGAGCTGCCCAGGGCGGACGGCCAGGAATGGGCCAGGCAACTGAACGACGCACTGGCGGAGGCGGTGGCTGCGACCGGCGGCAGGTTGCTCGCGCACGCGACCCTCCACATGGCGGATGCGCAGGCTGCCGCGCGCGAGCTGGAGAGAGCCGCCTCGAAGCTGGGCATGACCGGGTGCATGGTGCGCACCAACCTGCCGCAAGGGCATCTGAAGGAAGACCGCTACGACGCCGTGTGGGAAGCGGCGCAGTCGCTCGGCATACCGATCGTGCTGCATCCGCCCACGGACGGGCCGTCAACCTGCATGTTCCAGGAACTGCCCAGGTTCAAGGGCCTGTTCGGCCGGCTGATCGACACCACCGTCGTGGCCGCGCAGCTGATACAAAGCGGCGTGTTTGACCGCTATCCCGATCTGCGCCTGGTTCTCGTGCATGGAGGCGGATTCCTGCCTTATCAGACCGGCCGCTTCGATCGGGAATCCGGTGAAAAGGGCAAGCTGCCTTCGGATTACGTCAAGAAGTTCTACTACGATACCGTCCTTATGTCGCCAGCGGCGCTCCGGCTGTTGTTGGAATTCATCGGCGCGGGCCGGGTGATGATAGGGTCCGATTACGGCGCCTCGCCGAAGGAACGCAGCGGCCTCAAACTCACGGACGCGCTTGATGCGACCGGGGTCGACGGAGCAACGCGAAACAAGGTCGTCCGGGAGACGGCGCAGTCCCTCTTCCGGATAGGCAACAGCCGATAAAGGACCCGCCATGACCGATACTATCGTCATATTGGATCCGGTGGCGCCCACCGAGGCAGGCAAGAGCGCCCATCCGCCCCGGGCACTGAATACGCTGCAGGGCAGGGTCGTCGGCTTTATCGACAACTCAAAGCCCAATTTCAACTTCCTGGCCGACGACCTGGCGGCGCTGCTGTTGAGCCGATACGGCGTGGCCGGTGTGGTTCGACACAGGAAGCTGACGGCGGCCAGCCCCGCGCCATCCGGGACGATCGCCGACATCAAGCAGCGCTGCGATCTTGTCCTGGTTGGGTCGGCCGATTGAGGTTCCTGCACGTCGTGGAGTGTCCACGACAGTGTGGAAGCGGCAAAGCAGGGCGTCGCGGTCATCATTATCGGTTCGACACCGTTTCTGCCGTTGGCGCGCGCGCAGCTGAAGGCGCTGGGTGGCCCCGAAATTCCGATCGCCGAGATACCGCATCCCTTCAGCACGATCGGCAGAGACGAGGTGAGGCGAGTCGCGGAAGACTGCATCGAGCGCATCTCGCGGCTGGCGTTGGGCAACACGGACTCGACGCCCGCTGCGCACGGCGAGGGTTGCGACACGGCGCGCACCAATGGCGCGTCCCGCGTCCGGGAAATCACGATGCCGGAAGACGTAGTGGCATTCAACCGCGAATGCGAGCTGCGGCGCTGGA
Source organism: Betaproteobacteria bacterium (assembly GCA_016192825.1). Taxonomy (GTDB): domain Bacteria; phylum Pseudomonadota; class Gammaproteobacteria; order Burkholderiales; family SG8-41; genus SG8-41. The sequence continues at coordinate 21,965 of JACPTK010000082.1, forward strand.
CCGACGGGCTGCCCGCCATCCCGCCGCTGAGGCGCCGCGTGGAATGGATGCTGTCGGGCACGCGGCGCACGCCGGGCGAGACCATTGCGCGGGTCGCGCCGGGTTTCGGCGTGGCGAGCGTCGAGCGCATTGCCGTCAACGCCGTCATGGCGGGCTGCCGGCCAGAGCATTTCCCGGTGCTGATTGCGGTCGTGGAAGCGGTGACCGACCGCGCGTTCAATATCCAGGGCATACAGGCGACCACCGGACCCGCCACGCCGTGGATCGTCGTGAACGGGCCACTTGCAGCGCGGCTCGGGTTCAACGCGGGGACGAACTGCCTGGGCCAGGGACGGTGGGCCAACGCCACCCTGGGCCGGGCCTTGCGGCTGGTCCTGCAGAATATCGGCGGCGCCTTTCCTGCAGAAATGGATCACGCCACGCAGGGTCAACCCGGCAAGTACACCTTCTGCTGCGCTGAAAACGAGGCCGAAAGTCCCTGGCAACCCCTGCACGCCGAGCGCGGATTTGCCCTCCATGAAAGCGTGGTCACGGTGATAGGCGCTGCGAGCACGGTGGACATGAACACGCATGCCGATACCGCGGAGGATCTGCTGCGCGTCATGGCCGATACCATGACCTTTCCCGCCTGCAACGACTATCACTTCTCGGGACAGCCGTGGCTTATCGTGTCCCCCGAGCACGCGGCCATACTGAATGGCGGCGGCCTGAGCAAGCCCGCCGTGAAGCGGCAGCTTTGGAAGCGCTCGAAAATGAAGGCGAGCCGGTTCGCGGCGACCGACTACGAGCGCGCCGCCCATACCCGGCGCGGGGAGCTCGGACCGTTCACGCCGGACACCCGGGTCCCGATCTCCGCGAGTGCCGACGACATCGGCATCGTGGTGGCGGGGGGCGCCGGCGCGCATTCCGTCTACGTACCGAGCTTCGGCATCTCGCGCGCCGTCTCGCGGAAGATCGGCAATTGATTCCCGCCGCGCCGGTCAATCGGCTTTGCGGAGTATGACCCGCCAATAGGGGGCGTAGGTGTTGATCAGGTCAAGTTGCCTGACCAGCGAACCAAAGGGCGTCGGGTCGACCTCGACGTTGTCGGCATTGGTCCGGAATTCGACCGTGGCGATGTAATCACCCGGCGTTTCGACGCCGCGGAAAAGGCGCAGCTGCGCCATGCCGCGGCGGCTGTCGAAGTTCTCGCGCAGCCCGGCGAGAACTTTCTGCTCGTCGTTCCGGGAGACTTCGCGAAAGCGCAGGAGCAGCAGCCGGATGACGGGACCGCTGTCGCCCATCTTTGCGGTGCCGGGATAGATCTGATCTCCCGTGAAGCGGTACCGCCCCAGAACCTTGGTCCGCAGGCGATGCGTCCATGCCGATACGCCGCCGCCCGTCGCCTTGTTGTACTTCGGATCGCGCGAGACTTCTTCGAGGCTGCTGAGGTCGTACAACGCCACGTACCTCGGAAATCCGGACAGGCAGACGAAGCGCCGTCCCGTCTCAAAGCCCTTGACGGCCATGCGTTCCGGCACGTGCTCGGTATCGTACCAGTCCTGGAACTCCTCCTCGAAGCCGGCAGGGGGTTCCATCATTGCAAGCAGCAGGCCTTTGTTGCTCATTTGTTCCCCTATTACGAAGTATCCTGAACGAACGGCTCGTTACTTTATTTCCTGCCGACCGGAACCCGAACGTTCGCGCCGGTCTTAAGATCCTTCCGCGATCGGCATCACCTCGATCCGGTGCCGTAGAACGTCGCTGCCATGATCCTTTACTACAGTACCAAAGGGGATTCCAAACATAAAGCAATTCTTTTGCTGGCAGTATGTGATTTTGTTATGCTGCGACCATGACCCTGAAACAGCTTCGATATCTCTGCGAGATCGTCAACCAGGGCATGCATCTGTCTCTGGCGGCGTCCGTTCTCCACACCTCGCAGCCGGGTGTCAGCCGCCAGATCCAGCTCCTCGAGAGAGAACTGGGCGTGCGCATTCTCCAGCGCAGCCGCAACCGCATACTCGGCCTCACGCCCACGGGAAAATGTATCCTGCGATTTGCGCAGCGCACGCTCCAGGACGCCGACAACCTCCGCAGCTGTGGCCGGGAGAGAATAGACGAGTCAACCGGAGACCTCGTCATCGCGACCAATCATACCCACGCGCGCTACACGCTGCCGCGGGTGATCAATGCTTTCAGATGCCGGTATCCCGCAGTGCGCTTGCAGTTTCTCCAGGGCAGCCGCGACGAAGTGTTCAAGTGGGTCGACGCAGGCGAGGCGGATCTTGCAATCGGAACGGATTGCGATGCGGACCTCGAAAATGTCGTGCTGCTGCCGTTCGGGACATTTCACCGGATCGTCATCACGCCGCCTCGGCACAAGCTGCTGAAAGTGGAGAAACCCACGCTCGAGGACATTTCCGCGTACCCGATTATCACCTACGGATCCAGGGTGTTAGGCCGGTGGAAGTTCAGCAAGTTGTTCCAGGCGAGGAACCTCACGCCGAACATCGTGTTCAGCGCCGTCGATTCCGATGTCAGCAAGACCTATGTCGCGCTCGGACTCGGTATTGCGATCCTGCCCCACATTGTGTTCGATCCCGTGCGGGATTCAGAGCTCAGGGCGATCGACGCGAGCCATCTCTTTGGTCCCGACGTAGTGCATGTCGGCGTCAATAAGCGGCAGTTCTATCGACGGTATGCGTTCGATTTCATGGGGATGCTGGCACCGGACGCCTTGACGCGGCGTAAGGTGGAGAAAAGTCTGTCTACGTATTGTTCTTAGTGGTCTGCCCCCTGAGAACGCCCACCGCGCCGCCGACCACGCGGCGCACGTCGCGAGGCTGGCCGGCTCGCTCGCGACCCGCGGGAAGGCGGGGCGCTATGCGGGGCTGAGCGACGACGAAGCGATGGCCCTCGCGGCGCGGGAGGACGACGAGCGGATCCGCGCTTATGCGCACCGCGCGCCGGCTGCTCGCGGACGCGGGCGCCGAATACTGGATACCGGTGACCGTCGTTCTGGAGCTCGCCTGGGTGCTGCGCAAATCCGATGCGCCGTGACGGCGGTGGGTCGTGGAAGAAGTGGAAACGGCGTGAATCGTGATTTCCCGGATCGAGTTTTCCCTTTGCCGTTTGCCTTGTGCCTCGGGTTTCGCCCATCACCCGTCACCCGTGACGGCATTCCCAGTTAAAATCCCGCCGTCTACCAACCCCCTCGCAACGGACTTCATATGACCACTGGCAAGACCCCAAAGACCGTGTTCTGGTTCGACGACGGCAAGCGGCCGAACGTCGCCGATTCGCTCGACAAGGAGAAGGACATCACGCTGCATCGCCTCTCCTACAACGGGCCGAAAGCGGACAATTGGGGCGCCATGTCCGCTTCGCACGCGTACTGCATCACCTCGACGCGCCAGGAGCTGCCCGCGGAGTACCACGCCAACGCGGCGCTGATCGCGCGCTGTCCCGATCTGCTCGCCGTGTCGACGAGCGGCGCGGGCTACGACACGGTGGACGTCGCGGCGTGCACCGCGGCGGGCGTGCTCGTGGTGAACCAGTCGGGCGGCAACGCCGACGCCGTGGCGGAGCACGCGGTGGCGATGATGCTCTCGCTCACCAAGAACATTCCGCAGACCGACCGCTCCGTGCGCGCCGGCAAGCGCGCCCCGCGGGAGTCCTTCAAGGGCTGGAACGCCAAGGGCCGCACGGTCGGCGTGGTCGGCATCGGCAACATCGGCAGCCGCGTCGCGCGCATCTGCGGCCTGGGGCTGCAGATGAAGGTGCTCGCGTGCGACCCCTACCTCACCGCGGAGGAGATCCAGGCCCGCGGCGCGACCAAGGTGGATCTCGCGACGCTGCTCGCCGAGTCGCGCTTCGTCTCGATCCACTGCCCGTACAACGACGAGACCCGCAACATGATCGGGGCCCGCGAGCTCGCCGCGATGCCGCCCGGCTCCTACCTGATCACGACGGCGCGCGGCGGGATCGCGGACGAGAACGCGCTCGCGGCCGCCATGAAATCCGGGCACATCGCCGGTGCGGGGGTCGACGTCTGGATCGAGGAGCCGCCGCCGCTCTCGCACCCGCTGCTCGCGTTCGACAACCTGATCGCCACCTACCACACCGCCGGCATCACGCACGATTCGCGCAACAACATGGCCGCCTGGAACGCGCAGCAGGTCGCCGGCATCCTGCGCGGCGAGCGCCCGCCGCGGCTGATCAACCCGGACGCGTGGCGGAAATTCACGCAGCGCTTCGAGCGGATCTTCGGTTTCCGCCCCAAGCAGACAGCGTGAGTCGTGATTCGTGATCCGTGATCCGACAATCCGCGCAGCGGTTGCTCCCAGGCTCCTATCACCTGGCACTTATCACTTATCACCGGGCGATCAGCCCCTCGGGCCGTCCCTCTTTCCCCGGCTGCCCACGTCACGAGGCATCGGCGGTATAGTCATCCGCATGACGGCCGAGCTTGAAGTCCTGCACGATGCCACGACGCGGCTGGAGCGCGCGGGCATTCCGTACATGATCACCGGCTCGATCGCGCTGAGCTATTACGCGCAGCCGCGCATGACGCGCGACATCGATCTTGTGGCGGAGCTGTCCGGCCGCGATGCGAAATCAGTAGCCACCCTGTTTGCGCCGGATTACTACGTGTCTGAAGCCGACGTCGCCAGCGCGATCGCCAGTGCCGGCATGTTCAACGTCCTGCACCTCGGCAAGCTCGTGAAGCTCGACTTTATCGTGCGCAAGGACACGCCGTATCGCCGGCACGAATTCGGGAGCCGGAAACGGGTTCGCATGCCGGGCTTCGAGGCCTGGATCGTGAGCCGCGAGGACCTGATCCTGTCCAAGCTTGCGTGGGCCAAGGATTCGAATTCGGAAATGCAGTTGCGCGACGTGCAGGCGCTCCTTGCCGGCGGTGCGGATCGGACGTATCTTGAGCGTTGGGCCGGGGAACTCTCGGTAATGGATCTGTTGCGGAAAAATCTCGATGCAGGACACGACGCCTGAATTCACGAAGCTGATCCACGACGGCTATGCTCGCATGTCGCCGGAGGACCGCGTTCGCGCATGCACGGAGATGTTCGATACGGCCTGTGCCCTCGTGGAAGCTTCGCTGCCCGACGGCCTCGATCCGGCGGAACGGCGCTTCAGGCTTTGCGAGCGGTTCTACGGCGACCTTGCCGCTCGCGCTTTTCCGGAGCGGCGTGAACGGTGAACGGAAAAAACTCGCCGTATCCGTCACGCTTCACCAGTCACCGGCTCGAAAAAAGATATTCCCCCGCTCCGGCCCTTTTAGGCGCATACTGCGCGTGTCGAAGGCACTTTGGGTCTGTCTGCAGTCCGTTTCCGGCTGGCCGTCTCGGTCCTCTCCCACAGCGAATTCCGATGCCGCGCGCACTCTCGCGCGCAGCGACGCCAACCCGGGAGGACATCATGTCTACCATCGGCACCGTAAAGTTTTTCAACGCGACAAAGGGCTTCGGCTTCATCCATCCCGATGACGGCTCGAAGGACGTGTACGTGCACATCTCCGCGGTCGAGGCCGCTGGCCTAGGCTCCCTGAGCGAGAACCAGAAAGTCTCGTTCGATACGCAGACGGGCGCCAACGGCAAGGTCGCCGCATGCAACCTGAAAGCCGCGTGATACCCCGCAGCGGGCCGGTTTTCGAGACCCCGCTGCGGCGGGGTTTTTCATGGGGCCTTGCCCCGGCGGTGGGCCCGGCCGTTCCGGGCGGAGGCTGGCGATGAGATATCCGGACATCACGTTCAGCGGGAAATCGGGCGAGAAATACCACTTCCAGGCCTGGACGCTGGACACCCGGTTCAAGGCCCTGGCGGCCGTGTACTTCGTGACGAAGCGCGCGCGCGACGGCTCCACCTACTCCCGGGCTTCCCACGACGGCGTCTACATCGGCCACACCGCCAGCCTCGCCAACCCGTTCGGCACCGAATCGCAATTCGAATGCTTCCGCAAGCACGGCGCGAACTGCATCTGCATCCACCTGCTGGAAAGCGAGGCGGCGCGCATCGCGGTCTCGGAGGACCTGCTCGCCCAGCACCGCGCCCACTGCAACCAGCGGCAGCGCATCGACCGGCTGTTCGAGACCGCCGAGCAAGCCTGATGGCGTGAACGGTAAACGGTGAGCGGAAAAACCCGCCTCACCCGTCACGCCCCGCCGGTCACGCCGTATCAGTCACGCCTCACCGGTCGCCGGGGCCAGGTCGGAGCGGCGTGAGTCGTGATTCGACCCTTTCGCCTTCCGCCCCATTTAGGAGTTTGTCGGCCCTAAGTCCGACAAACTCCTAGCGGCGGTGCAACTCCCCCGATACCGCCTTCATCACCTTTTCTCTCGTCATGGTGGGTGCGAAGAGCTGGATGAAATCCAGCGCATACCCTCGCAAGTAGGTGTGCTCTTGAACTCCGACGAAGATCTTGTTCGATTCGAAGAGATGACGGGCATCGATGGCACGCAGGTCCCGGTCCGTCCGTGCCTCATAGGCCAATGCAGCGACGATCGCGACGCCTAGACCGCATTTCACGTAAGTCTTCATTACATCTACATCGGTTGCACTCAGGATCACGTTCGGGTCGCAGCCGGCGCTTTCGAACGCTCTCATGACCTGGGAGTAGGTGGGGAATTCGCTGTCGTAAGTGATGAGCGGATGCCGCGCAAGCGCCTCTATCGTCAAAGGCCTGCACTTCTGCAGGGGATGATTGCGCGGCGTCAAGACGATCTTGTGCTGGTCATAGCAGGGCAGCAGCGTCAGTCCCGGGACGGGTTGAGTCGGGCTCGAGCAAATAGATAGATCGGCCTTCCCCGAGCTGACCCAAAGCGCGACCTGCACCGGATTTCCCTGACGCAGCGTGACGCGGACATTGGGGTACAGGCGGTTGAAGGCCTGTATGACCTTGGGCAGGACATAGCGCGCGTGCGTGTGCGACGTCGTCACGACAAGCGTGCCGGTATCGCGCGCAATGAAGTCCGTGCCGATGTGGCGCAACCCGTCCGTGGCGCGCAGCACCTTGCGAGCGATCTCGTGCACTTCCTCGCCCGGTCTCGTCAAACCGAGGATGCGCCGTTTGCTGCGCAGAAAAATCACGATCCCCAGCTCCCTTTCCAAGGCCTGAATTTGCCGGCTGATGCCGGGCTGCGAGGTGTGCAGGAACTCTGCGGCTCGGGAAACGCTCATTCCGCGATCCACGATCTCGCAGATGAACCTCAATTGCCGGAGCGTCATGTGACTATGCAATACCGATATAATGTTATTTGATTATAGTCCTTGCAGGCATAAGACAGCGCCCCGATAATCAACGCGGAGATCTCCGCGTGCCCGCTGTTTTGCCGCATGACCGCGGTATAGCGGGATTCGTGCGGGCCGGTTCGAGCATTGGGCTCCGGGCCACGCGAGCCGGGTGGCGCCATGAATAGCGACCGCACGAAACGGGCCGGCGTCGTCGGATAGCAGATTTCAGATTCGACTGAGCAGAGGGGATATCGATGGCGCAACAAGCCGGCGTGTGCCGGCTGCTTTCGGTAAGCAGCATTCTGGGGTATGGCTTCCCCGACGCCTCGTTGACTGCGGGCCTCGAGCACGATCCGCATTTCATAGGCGTGGACGGCGGCAGCACCGATCCGGGCGCCTACTATCTGGGATCCGGCGAGTCCCTCAACTCCCGAAAGGCGATGAAGCGTGATCTGCGCCTCATGCTGCTCGGTGCCGTCCCCCGTCGCATCCCGGTCGTCATCGGAACGTGCGGCGGCGCCGGGGGCGAGCCGCATCTGCAGGAAGTGGCGGCACTTGCGCGTGAAGTGGCGCGCGAGGAAGGCCTGAAGTTTCGAATGGCGCTCATCCATGCCGAGCAGAACCGCGACCAGGTCAATTCCTGGCTGCGCGAAGGGCGGATAAGCGCGCTGCGCAACGTGCCCGAGCTCGCCGAAGCGACGGTGGCGCGTGCCGCGCGCATCGTGGGCATGATGGGGGCCGAGCCGTTCATGCGTGCGCTTGAGGGCGGCGCCGATGTCGTGCTCGCCGCGCGCGCGTCCGATGCAGCCTCGTGGGCGGCGTGTGCCATGCATCGCGGCCTGCCGGCCGCGCCGGCCTGGTATGCCGGCAAGATGCTCGAGTGCGGGACGGCGAGCGCAACTCCGAAAGGCCACGATTGCCTGCTCACCACGGTGCACCGGGGATACATCGACCTGGAACCGACGAATCCGGCGCGGCGCTGCACGCCGCTCTCGGTTGCGACCCACGCGCTGCACGAGAACGCGAGCCCGACTCTGCACGAGGAGCCGGGCGGCCTGCTCGACGCAACCGATTGCGGGTTCACCGCAATCTCGGATCGGGCGGTTCGGGTGAACGGGATGCGGTGGAGGACACGGCCGTACGACATCAAGCTCGAAGGCGCCGAATTCGTCGGCTTCCGCGCAATCACGATCTGCGGCACCCGCGACCCGATACTGATCAGCCAGATCGATTCGTATTTGCAGTCGGTGAGGGACGACGTCGCCGCAAGGGCGGCCGCCTTCGGCGTATCGCCGGAAAAATACCATCTTGTCTTCCACGTCTATGGCAAGGACGGAGTGATGGGCGCCGCTGAGCCGGTGCGGCAGTTCAGCTCGCATGAGCTCGGCATCGTCGTGGAGGTGGTGTCGCCGGGCGAGGAGGATGCGAAAGCCGTGCTGGCCATCGCGCGCGTCGTCGTTCCGAAGGTCGATTTCCCGGGGCGCCTGTGCAAGAGCGGCAATATGGCTTTCCCGTTCTCTCCTTCGGACATCCCGGTCGGTCCCACCTACAAGTTTTCCGTGTTTCACGTTGTCAGGACCGATGATCCGTACGGAATGTTTCCCGTGGAATACGAAGAGGTGCGCTGACCATGGCGAAGCTGCGCGAGCTTGCGAAAGTGTGCAAGAGCAAGAATGCGGGTCCCTTCGAAGTCACGATCGACATCATGTTCGAGACCCGCGAAATCTACGACAAGGTCGTGAGGAGCGGCGTGCTCAACGCCGGCCTCTTCGCGAAGCTGTATGGGGTGGATGCCAAGGATGTCCTTTTCACGCCGTACCCGGCCGCGCTCGCGGTGAAGGGCACGATACCGCGCCGCGTCTCCTCCGGGGACATCGGCGACACCGACGTGTATGGCGCCCAGCAGCATGCGCCGATGCTCGACGTCGAGATACCGATTTGACCGATGATGCGCGACCGGCCACCGTCCGCGAGAAACGGGTGGCGAACGAAGAGTGACGGACGAGAGTGAAGAAACCGGCCAGGCAGAGGACGGAAAAATACGAGATCGGCGTGGACATCGGGGGCACGTTCACCGACGTCGTGGCCTTCGGCCGCGCGGCGGGACGGCTCGCGGTGGCCAAGGTCCTCACCGATCATGCCGATCTGGCGCGCGGTGTCATCGCCGGGATTCAGCGGATCCTGGAGAAAAACCGGATTGATCCGGGCAGTGTGACGCGGGTTGTCCACGGCACGACGCTCGTGACGAACAGCCTCATCGAGCGGCGCGGTGCGAAGACCGCGCTCATCGTCACGCGCGGCTTCGGCGATGTCCTGGAGATGGGGCGCGAGAGCCGTTACGACATCTACGACATCGATATCGACATTCCTGCGCCGATCGTCGCACGCGAGCTGGTTTTCGAGGTCACCGAGCGCCTGGATTTCAAAGGCGGGGTTCTCACGCCTCTCGACGAGTCGGACGTTGATGGCGTGGTGGCGAAACTGCGCGAGTTCCAGGTGCAAAGCGCGGCGGTGTGTCTGCTGCACTCGTATGCGGACCCCGTCCACGAGGCCCGCATCGCGGAAATCCTCACCGCGAGGCTGCCCGGGCTGAGCGTATCGCTGTCCAGCGATGTGATGCCCGACTTGCGCGAGTACGAGCGGGCGAGCACGACCGCAGCGAACGCATACGTGAAACCGGTCGTCAAGGGCTACCTCGACCGCCTGCGTAATTCTCTGCGCGATATCGGGGCGCAATGCCAGCTCTCGATCATGACCTCCGATGGCGGGGTGATCGACGTCGACACTGCAGCGCGCTTTCCGGTGAGGCTCGCCGAATCGGGGCCGGCCGGCGGGGCCACGGCCGCGTCCTTCCTCGGTGCCGCCGCCGGTGTGCCCGATGTGATCGCCTACGACATGGGTGGCACGACCGCCAAGATCTGCGTCATAGAGGGCGGCAAGCCGCTCAAAACGACCAGCTTCGAGTTCGGCCGTGTCTACCGGTTCGCGAAAGGCAGCGGGCTGCCGCTGCAGATTCCCGCGATCGAGATGATCGAAATTGGCGCGGGCGGCGGCAGTATCGCGCACGTGAACGCGCTCGACATGCTGCAGATCGGCCCGGAAAGCGCGAACGCGTCACCCGGCCCGGCGTGTTACGGCCTGGGCGGCACCCGCGCGACCGTGAGCGATGCGGACCTGGTCCTCGGCTATCTGGCAGCCGACTCTTTTCTTGGCGGCGCAATGCGGCTCGACGAGGCACGGGCACGGGCTGCGATCGATCGGGACGTCGCGAAACCGCTTGGGATGAGCGTGGAAGATGCGGCTTATGCGACACACCGCGTCGTGAACGCGAACATGGCGCGCGCCGCCAAGGTGCACTGTTTCGAGCATGGCAAGGATCCGCGCCGCTTCGCGCTCTTCGCTTACGGTGGGGCGGGCCCGGTGCACGCGTTCGGTGTCGCTCAGCTGCTCGGCATTCGCGAGCTCGTCTATCCGCTGCGTGCCGGCGTGATGTCGGCGCTGGGGTTTCTGGTCGCCGAGCCGTCCTTCGAAGTGCTTCATGGCCGCATCAGCCCGCTCTTCGAAAGTGATCTCGCCGCCGTCAACGGGATGCTCACTGAAATGGAGCGCGAGGCCACCCGGGTGGTGCTCAATAGCATGCCGGGCGCGAAACACTTCACCGTATCGCGTGAGGTGGCCGTGCGCTATGAAGGGCAGAGCTACGAGCTGTACGTTCCGTTCTCGAACCGCCGGCTCGATGCCGCCGAGCTGAAGCGGATCGCGCGCGATTTCACGGCGGCCTATTCCACGCGCTATCACGCGGTGGTCGACCACGGCGGGCTGGAATGCGTGAGGTGGCGCGTGCGGGTGACGACCGCGGAAGGGGCGCGCGGCGCACCGCGGTTGCAGACTCCGGGCGCGGCGGAAAAAAAGGCGCGCAAGGGCAGAAGAGGGGTATTCGTTCCTGAAGCGGGCCGTTTTCTGAGCTGCCCCGTATACGACAGGTATGCGCTGCCGATGGGCACGAGCATCACCGGTCCGGCGATTGTCGAGGAGCCGGAATCGACGGTATATGTCGGGTCCCGGGCCCGCGCTTTCGTCACGCACCGGGGGGATTTGCGCGTCGCGCTGAAAGCGGCGGCTCGCGCAACACGCAGGGTGACCCGTGCAGAAGCGCCGGCATAGGAACGCACGCAAGAGGGCGCGAGCCGGCGCAAGGCTCGACGCAATCGACCTGGAAGTCCTGTGGAGCCGGCTCATCACGGTCGTGGACGAGGCTGCGTACGCGGTCCTGCGCACGTCGATGTCGAAGATCGTCGTCGAAGCGCGCGATTTCGGCGCACTGCTGCTCGATCCGGAGGGTCGACTGCTGATAGCGGACGCGGGCGTGGCGTCGAAGATCGGAACCAACTCGATCGCCGCGCGCAAGCTCCTCGAGCATTTCCCGCGCGAGACCCTGCGCCCCGGCGACATGCTCATCACCAACAACCCCTGGTGGATCATGGGCCACCTGAACGACGTCGCCGTCGTCGCGCCGCTCTTTCACCGCCGGCGCCTGGTTGGATTCGCGGAATGCATGGCGCATATGAGCGACATCGGCGGCTGCCTGTCCGCGTCGCCGCGCGAGCTCTACGAAGAAGGTCTCATCATTCCGCCCATCCGGATCATGAATCAGGGACGGGAAAACGAAACCTTCTTCAATTTGCTGAAGGCGAACGTGCGGGTCCCGCTGCAGATCGCGAGCGACCTGCGCGCCCTGATCTCCGGCTGCCGGGTGATGCAGCGTGAGCTCGATCTGTTTTTGACCGATTCACGCATGCCGGACCTCGCCGGGCTGGGCGCCGCGATTACCGCGCACTCCCGCAAGATGATGCGCAACGCGATACGCGGCGCGATTCCGGACGGCACCTATCGCGGCGGGACGCTGGTCGAGGGGGCGGGCACGCCGCTCGAAATCAAGGTGCGCGTGACGGCGAGGGACGGCGAGCTCGACGTCGATTTCGCGGGAAGCTCCAAGCAGCGCGACATCGGTGTGAACTGCACGCTGGTCTACACACACGTGTGGAGCACCTACATCATCAAATGCCTGTTGTGCCCGGCTCTGCCGAGCAACGAAGGCACCTTCGCGCCGATACGCGTGAGCGCTCCTGAAGGCACGTTTCTCAATCCGCGCTTTCCGGCGCCGGTGCGGCTCAAGTCGAGCAGCGGCCACTTCATTCCCGATGCCATCATCGATGCGCTGCAGCGCGTGCTCTCGGACAAGCTGATCGCGGAATCCGGCAACAAGTTTGCCGTGCTCTTCTCCGGACGCGATGCACGGGGCCGGGCCTATTCGGAATCGATGTTCATCATGGGCGGCATGGGCGCGCGCGCGCGTAAGAAGGGTCTGGACTGCGCAAGCTTTCCCGCGAATTCGTCCAACCTGCCGATCGAGGTGCTCGAGGCCGCAATCCCGGTACGCGTCAACCACAAGCGCATTCGCAGGGATTCGGGAGGGGCTGGCGAGTACCCGGGCGGTCGCGGGCAGGACTTCGAGTTCGAGTCGCTCTCTGATATGCCGATGACGGTGCGGCCCTCGCACGGCAAGCTCGGCATACCACCCAAGGGCCTGTTGGGCGGGCGTGACGGAAAAACAGGCGCGATCCTCCTGAACGGCCAGGCGGTCGCCGACAAAGCGCCGGTGACCTTGCGGAAAGGGGATAGCATGCGATTGTTGACGCCGGGGTCGGGTGGAATGCGGCCGCCGCCGGTCGGGGGCGGCGCGAACGAGACGAAGTCGGGGTTGAAACCTTGTGTCGAGAAACCGCCGGCGGAAGAAGCCGCTGCCGGGTGAAACGGCGGCCCGCTGCGGAACCAGGCCGGCGGGAAGCGGCGAATGCGTTCCTTGCCGCCGTGCTTGTTGGATTCGTTTAGCCGATAACGTTACAAGGAGCAACAATGAGAAGCTCGAGCGCAAATGCCTGCTTATGCGTTTTCTTGCTGGTGGTGCCGGCGGGTGCGGGGCTGGCGCAAACTTATCCCGGCAAGCCCATCCGGATGATCATACCGGCCGGGGCCGGCGGCACGGTGGATACGATAGGGCGGCTCATCGGGCCGAAGCTGAGTGAAGCGCTGGGGCAGCCGGTGGTGGCGGACAACCGTCCCGGCGCGGGAACCATGGTGGGGTCCGAGCTGCTGGCGAAGTCACCCCCTGACGGCCACGCGATCCTGATGATGACCAACAGCCATGCCATCAATGCGAGCCTGCACAAGCAGCTGCCGTACGATCCAGTCAAGGACTTCGGGCCAGTCATCCTGGTTGCAACCTCGCCCTACCTGGTGGTGATTCATCCCAGCGTGCCGGCAAAATCGATCAAGGAACTCATCGCCGTCGCCAGGCAGCGGCCGGGACAGCTCAACTTCTCGTCTGCAGGCACCGGCTCCGGCACCCACCTCGCGGGCGAGCTGTTCAAGTACTTGGCGAAGATCGACATCGTTCACGTGCCGTACAAAGGCGGATCCGCGGCTCAGATAGGGCTCGCGTCCGGCGAAGTGGGGATCATGTTCTCGGGCCCGATTGCCTCGGCCGCGCTTCGCAAAGCGAATCGCGTGCGGGCGCTTGCAATCACGAGCGCAAAGCGCGCGCCGACCCTGCCCGACCTGCCCACCGTCGCCGAAGCGGGCGTGCCGGGGTACGAGTCCGGCTCGTGGTACGGCGTCGTCGTTCCCGGGCGGACGCCGGCGGCGATCGTCACGCGGCTCAATCAGGAAATCGGCAAGATCATGAAGATGAAGGATGTCCAGAGCAGGATCGAGCGGCTCGGCGCCGATGCGACCGGCACCACGCCGGGAGAATTCGCGGCGCTGCTCGAGAGCGACATCGCCCGCTGGGCCAGGATCATCCCGGCGATCGGCTTGTAGGAGAACCGATGAGCAAGCTATTTGAGAAGCTCGAAGCCGGACAGTTGGCCCTCGGCGTCTGGCTGAAAAGCGGACCGAGCTGGGTCTCGACGATCGCGCGCGCGGGCTTCGACTTCGTGCGTCCCGACATGATGTTTTCCGCCATCGACTGGCGCGAGCTCGACCACATCCACAAGGCGGCCCAGGCCGCGGGCATCACAACATGGGTGCGTGTGCCGGCCAATCCCTGGCTGGCCGGCACCGGCCAACTGCAGCTTACCGTGGACGTGGCGCGCGCGTTCAGCCTCGGGATTCCGATCGTTGGCGCGTCCATTGCCTCAGCCGAACAGGTGCGCGCCTGCGTCGAGGTCGCCCGGGACTGGCATCGTTCGGGCGCCGGCGAGTATCCGAGCTCGAACGAGAGTTTTGCGGCAATGAACAGAAAAGGGAAAAACCTCGCTGTGTTCGTGCCGCACGTCGAGGCGGGCACGGCGATCCACCAAATGGACGAAATTCTGGCAATCGATGGCGTGCGCATTGTCATGCTCGCCATGACGGACCTCAGCAAGGCCATGGGCTATCCGTTTCAGTACGACCATCCGGAGGTCTGGAAAACGCTCGATTCGATCGTCGAGAAGGCGCGCGCGCGAGGCATCACGATTGCCGCAAACATGGGTTATGCCTACACGACCGCCGAGCAGATGCAGGGGCGCGTGGCGAGGATGTACGAGCACGGTGTTCGCATATGCCTGATGCAGGGCGCGGACAGCATGCTCGAGAACCTGGCCAAAACGCTGCTGGCCGATATACGAGCGAAGGTCTCTTGACGGCATCTCTGTGCTGGCAGTTCTCCAGTTCGATAGGCACGTTTCACCCAAATCCTTGGCCTGAAACGGCGTGACAAGTGATGAGTGATACGCCTTCCGCAGGGCGGGGGTCATCCCCCGGATCCGGAGTCGCCAGCCCCGGACTGGATCCGGGGCCGGGGCTTCGCTTCATCATCCTTCCGCCTTTCGACTTTCGCCATCAGGCGGCCCCTCGGCTGTCGCCGCCAAGACGCGAGCAAAAACAACAACTAACCGCGCGTTAACTCAGCACCCGGCACTCAGCACTCCGGGCTCGCCGTGTGGGTTGCGCCGCCGTATCATTCCCCGGAACACGTGCGCTGTCCCCGATTTGCGTCACGCTGCGCAGGCGCGATTTCATCAATGCAAGAAGGGTAAAAAAACGGCCATGCATAAAATCGGAACGTTCCTGTTTGCCGGTTTACTTGCGATCGGTACGGCAAGCGCCCCGATCGCGGGCGCAGCTGAGCAGCAGAAGAAAGCCAAAGAGGCTTATCCGTCGAAACCGATCCGGATCGTTTCGCCGCTGGCCCCGGGCGGCAGCGCCGATGCGATAACGCGCATGGCTGGCGAGATGCTCGCCGATGCGTTCGGCCAGCCCGTGGTCGTGGATAACCGGCCCGGCGCCAACGGCTTGATCGGCCTTGATCTCGTTGCCAAAGCGGCGCCCGACGGCTACACGCTGGTGGTCGCCTCGGGCAGCAATCTCGCGGTCAATCCCGCGCTGCACGGCGCCAAGATGCCGTTCGATGTCGAGCGCGATCTCGTTCCGATCATGCAGGTCGCGTCGCAGACCTTCATCGCCCACACGTCCCCCTCGTTTCCTGTGAAGAGCATCCGTGACCTGATTGCGCTCGCGAAGGCCAAGCCGGGGGTCATCAACTACGCTTCGGCGGGCACGGGCTCGACCGCGCATCTGATGGCGGCCCTGTTCGAAAGCATGGCCGGGGTCAAGATGACCCATGTGCCCTACAAGGGCGCGGCCCAGGGCCGCTTTGCGGTTATTTCCCGGGAGTGCGACGTGATGTTCGACGGCCTGCTCGCGGCACTGCCGCTGATCAAGGCGGGCAGGCTGCGCAGCCTGGGCGTGACCTCGGCAAAACGCTCCGCCGTGGCGCCCGACATTCCGACGATTGCCGAGGCTGGCGTCCCCGGTTACGGCGCCGACGCGTGGTACGGCCTGCTCGCACCACGCGGCACGCCGGGGAGCATCGTCGCGAAACTGTGGGCGACCGTTGCCATGTCGCTGAAGACGCCCAAGGCGCGGGAAAAGCTGCTTGCGCAGGGCGTTGAACCCGTTGGCAGCACGCAAAAGGAATTCCGCGCCTTCCTCAAGGCCGAGATCGTGAAGTGGGGAAAAGTCGTGAAGGAGGCGGGGGTCAAGCCTGAGTAACGGCAATCAGCAGGGAAACGTGGGCTGTCCGGTGACGGGATTTCTGAACTGGAGTTTCTCAAGCACGCGCTGCTGCTCGCGCTCGCCGAGCTGAGCGTGGAAAAATCTTCGGCGCCGGGCGGCGTTTAAAGGCAAATTGAACCGCCAAGACGCCAAGAGAAGCAAATGGACAGGATTTGCAGGATTAACAAAATTCAAACAGCAACTCATCACCCATCACGGCAATGCCCGGCGCCATCATCGGCGATATCGTCGGCTCCATCTACGAGTGGGAGAACCACAAGTCGAAGGACTTCGAGTTCTTCGGCCGGCGCGCGGACTTCACCGACGACACGGTGTGCACGCCCGCACTACCGCTTCAACGAAACCTGCCAGGGGACGGTGCCGGAAGCGTTGATCTGCGCGCTCCAGGCGACGAGTTTCGAGGATGCGATCCGGAATGCGATCTCGATCGGTGGGGATTCGGACACGGTTGCCGCGATTGCGGGGGGGGGCTTGCGGAGGCGATGTTCGGGATTCCAGAGGAGCTGGCGAAGCTGGGGCTGGCGAAGCTGCCAGCGGATATGGGGCGCGTTCTAAGGATGGCGGGGGCGGAGCCCCGCTGGTTCCCCGCCCCGCGAGCCGGGGACATCGTGTGGTGCCGGTTCCCCCAGGACAAGCTGCCCAAGCCGGGTCCGAAACCCCGTCCCGCGCTGGTGCTGCGCGTGGGCGAAGCCCAGGGGCATCCGATCGTCGAAGTGGCGTACGGCACGAGTCAGAAAGTGGATTCCCTCTACGCCGGGGAATTTGCGATTGCCCCGTCGGACCAGGCTGCGTGCCAAGCTGCCGGCCTGAGCTATGCGACGAAGTTCAATCTGGTCGAAACGTTTGAGCTCGACTTCGATGACACGTGGTTTTCCGTGGCTTCCGGCGCGCCCTATGGACAAACGCCCAAGCTTAGCGTGCTGCACCCGAGCCTGATGCGCCGGGTCTACGATACAAACGCAGGAAGGGGAAGGGCGTGACGAGTGACGCGTCTCCCGCACTGCGGGGCATTTGACCCTCATCACCCATCACCCATCACCGGGCGCCCGCCCCTTGGCCGCTCCGCCGGTTGAGGGGAGGGTCTCCTTTCCCGCTCGAACCGGCGGACCTGATCCGGCGCACGGCGTCCGGGATCAGGTCATGTAGGGTTTTTCCCGAGAGCGCGAATCGGTTTTCTGCACTTCTGCCTTCTGCCTTCATCCTTCTGCATTTGGGTGGCGGCACGTCAACGGATCCCTCTGCCCGGCGTTGAACCCGGGAGACGCGAGCATCATCGCGAAGCCACGGCGTTTAAGGCGCCAATTTGGCACCTTGGACCTGCAGAGCCATACCGTTTTAGGTATAATCTCAATGCGCAAGCACAGGCCTGCCGGCGAAAAGCCCCTGTACTGGGTCGGGTCGTCGAAAAGGGACCTGCTGGGATTTCCGGAAGAGGTCGTCGACAACATTGGATATGCCCTGGGGGTCGTCCAGTACGGCGGGCACCCGCCGTCGGCGAAGCCGTGGAAAGGGCTTGGGCCGGGCGTCCACGAAATTGTCGAGGACGACAAGTCCGGGACTTTCCGGGCGGTGTACACCGTCCGCTTCGCGAAGGCGGTCTATGCGCTGCATGCGTTTCAGAAGAAATCGCCGTCTGGCGTTCGCACGGCAAAGACAGACGTTGACCTGATCAGGGATCGCCTGAGAGCGGCGAAAAAGGATTACGAGGAACGATATGGCAAAGAGACGAAATGAGATCGAAACCGGCACCGGCAATGTGTTCGCCGATCTCGGCTACGCGGACGCGAAAGAGCGAACGATCAAGGTTGAGCTTGCGCTGGAAGTGAATCGCATCCTCAAGCAGCGCAAACTCACCCAGGCGCGCGCCGCGGGGTTGCTCGGGATCGTGCAGCCGCATGTATCGGATCTTGCGCGATACCGGCTCAACCGGTTCTCGGTCGAGCGCCTGATGCGGTTCCTCACGCAGCTCGGCAAGGACGTGGAGATCCGCATTGCGACGCGGCCGGCGCGCCGCCCGCGGTCAGGCGTGCGCGTGCTCCACGTCGCATAGCACGGGCTTTTCTTCCAGCGCAGCGCCGGTTCATCCATTGGGGGTTGCAGCCCTTTCGCCTTCCGATTTCCCCCTTCCGCCTTTCGACTTTCTCACCTTGAATCGGGGGGGCAGGTCAACGAATTCTCGTTCCACACGTTCCGCGCATTGAGGACTGGCACGGCACGACCTCGACAGTAAGTAACGTATAGGTTACTATCCCCATGCCTGAAGTACGCGCGGTTGTTTACATCGATACGACGGGGCGATCGACCTTCACAAGATGGTTCGAGGAGCTCGACTCCCAGGCTGCAGCCAGGGTGACGGCTGCGCTTTACAGGATGGGGCAGGGCAACTTCTCGAACGTGGAGGGCGTCGGCAGCGGTGTGTTCGAGTACCGCATCGATTTCGGCCCCGGCTATCGCATTTACTTCGGGAAGGACGGAGAGACGCTGGTCGTGCTGCTCGGCGGGAGCTCGAAGAAGCGTCAGCAGCAGGCCATCCGGGCGGCGCGGCAGTCGTGGAAGGAATACAAGCGCGGGAAGGCGCATGGTTAGCAACCAGGAGAGCGGATGGCACTGACTCGAGACTTCAAGGAGACGGTCCTGGCGCGCGCTCAACGCGACGGGAAATACCGGGAGGCGCTGTTTACCGAGGCGATCAATGCCTACTTGGCAGGCGATACCGCGACTGGCAAGGCGATACTCCGCGACCTGGTGAATGCGACGATCGGCTTCGAGGCCCTTGCGGCGGAAATCAAGAAGCCGAGCAAGAGCCTGCACCGGATGCTCGCGCCGCATGGCAACCCGAATACCGAGAATTTCTTCGATATCGTCAGCACCCTTCAGAAGAAGACCCGCGTAAAGCTCCGTGTTACGGCTCGGACGCTTTAAGCTGTCAGCCGTCAGTCATCAGTCGTCACCGGGCTTCGGTCCCTCATCCCTAATCCCCCATCACCGGGGTTGAGCCGGTGATGAAATTTTGATCAAACCACCGGCGATCGCCTAAGCACGTGCCTCTTGCTCCGGCTCCCGCCGGTTTCACGCGTAGTTATCCACAGAATTTGTGCATAAGTCGCGGGCGGCGTTTCACGGACGTTCCTGCTTAGCCCGAAGGGCGTGAATAGTGAATGGTGAATGGACTTCCGCACTGCGGGGGGTCATCCTTCCACGTTCATCCTTCATCCTTAGAATGGCTCCTATCACTTATCACCGGGTTTAGGCCCTTCTGTCTTTTACCTAAGGCTTCCTCCCTCAGTCCTCAGCTCTCGCACGCGGCTGGCCTCCAGCCGCCGCGCGCCGTATCATTCTTGGGCGGGGAGGGAAGATGGCTCGCAAAGCCCCAGAAAACCCCAAGTGTCTGTTTTGCTCCATCCCGCCCGACCAGATCCTGATCGAGCGTCCGCTCGCGCTGGCGAAGCGTGACGGCTACCCGGTCAGCAAGGGCCACACCCTGATCATTCCGCGCCGGCATGTCGAGTCATTCTTCGGCACAACCGAAGAAGAGCAGCGAGAGATGCTGAAACTCCTCGACGAGGCGAAAGCGATCCTCGACCGCGAGCACAAGCCCGACGGCTACAACATCGGGATCAACAACGGCGCTGCTGCAGGGCAGACGGTGATGCACCTCCATATTCATCTCATTCCGCGCTACGCCGGCGACGCGGCCGACGCGCGCGGGGGCGTGCGGTGGATCTTTCCGGACAAGGCGGCGTACTGGAAAAAGAAATAGACAGGATTAACAGGATTTACAGGATTAGAACAAACTATAACTATTCCCCTCCTGCCTGAAGAGGGGGCGCACAGCGAAGCGGCGGGGGTGGTGGGAGGGACATGAACGACGTAGCAATCCAGATCGCGCAGTTGGAGTTTCTGACCAAGCTCCAGCGCATTCTGGGTGAAGGACTATTCAGCGCGAGCTACAAGTATGCCTTGTTGCTTTCGCTCGCCGAATTGAGTGTCGAGCAATCCATTCCGTCCGATGGCACGTTGCGAATCGAGTTGGACGAGTTGGCGGGGCGATTCATAACGCTGTACTGGCGGCAGGTCGCTCCGTTCAAAGGCCGGCTGCTGGCTCAAAACGCCGGCCGTCAGGCCAGCATCATCAGCAAGATTTCAGCGTTCAAGTCCGTTGCACCGACACTCGCCGTCGCGCGAAGCCGCACGCAGTGGCCGCGATTGGTTCATGAAGTCGGCCGGCTGCTGGTAGAGATGCCGCTGTGGAAACTCCAGCGAGTAGGTGAGGAACGGTTGGACTTTCTCTACGAGGAACGTCTCACCGACCGCAGCATCGTCCTGCGGCCCGGCGTAGCCGCCTGCTTCCGCGCGCAGTTCGGAGTCGTGCAGGCGTTGGTCCAGTCGGCCTGGCTGTCGTTCGTTCAGCGCCTGCCGCCGAACCGGCCGATCCTCGGCTCGATGACCGATCTCGCGGACTTCCTCTTTGGCGCCGAGCGCAGCGGCTTGCGCGTGATCGCCGACGGATTGCTCGGGCTGCAGAAGGGCGGCTGTTTTTACTGCGGTGGGAGGGTCCGCGACGGCGGCGATGTGGACCATTTCATTCCATGGTCACGCTACCCGCTCGATCTCGGGCACAACTTCGTGCTGGCGCATGCGTCCTGCAATCAGGACAAGCGCGACATGCTGGCGGCCGCCGGCCATCTCCAGCGCTGGATCGAGCGCAACGATAGTCAGGCAGGTGTGCTCGATGAGGTGTTCAACGCTGCCCGTTTTCCCTTCGACGCGGATGCTTCGTCAAGCGTTGCAGAGTGGGCCTATGAGAACGCCGAGCGGGCGGGGGCGCTGGTGTGGGTCAGGCGCAACGGCCAGACCTCGCGCCTGACAGCGGAGTGGCGGGAATATTTGAAATAGCGCGCTTTGCGACCCGTGGCCTGTCACTCACCAGCGGCTCTCCCGACCCCGAGCGGGCGCTTTCGGCCGGCAACCGGATATCCCAATTAAGGTATAGTCCAGAAAAAGTCGAAGTCCGGCATCGAAACGCCGAAGCAGGACATTGAGCTGATATGGAAAAGATTGCAGGTGGCCGCCAGGCGCGCCAAGGAGCTGAAAGATGAGCAAGCACAAGGTAAGTGAACGCGCAGCGGTGTACGTCGGGAGCGGGAACGTTTACGCCGATCTCGGGTACCCGGACGCCGATGAAATGCTGGTGAAAGCCCAGCTTGTTTCCAAGATCGCAGAAATCATCCAGCGCCGCGGGCTCACCCAGGTCGAAGCTGCCAGGCTGCTGGGGCTCACCCAGCCCAAGATTTCCGCAATGCTGCGCGGCCAGTTTCGGGGTTTCTCCGAGCGGAAGTTGATCGACTGCCTGACGGGCCTCGGACGCGACGTGCAGATCGTGATCAAGGAACCAACCCGGCGCCGCGCGGGCGGCAAGCTCACCGTCGTTGTCGCCTGACCCGTCACTGCGTCACGGGGTTTAGGCTTAAACGGCGTGATTCGTTGCTCGTTTCTCGGATGGCTTGAAAGAAGTGGCTCGTTACTTGTTGCTCGTGGCTGGTAGCTCGTAGCTGGCGGCTGGTAGCTGGTAGCTCGTAGCTGGCGGCTGGTAGCTGGTAGCTCGTAGCTGGCGGCTGGTAGCTGGTAGCTCGTAGCTGGTGAGTAGACTCCCGCGCTGCGGGGGTCATCCTTCTTCCTTCTGCCTTAGGGTTCCGCCATGAGTCACGGTTTATCGAGCCTGTTTGCCGAATGAAGCTGACGCTGCCCGAGAACTCCCTGTTCGCCATCCTGCTGCGCTCGCGGTGGTGGGTGAGTCTGCTCGTCGCGCTGGGCGCCTTCGCCGTCGTGCGGCTCTTCCTGGACGCGGTCTTTGCCTTCTTTGCCGCGTTGCCGTTCATCGTGATCGCCGTGATGGCCTGGTGGAAACAGCGCGGCGTGCCGAGCGGCGCGCGGCTCGAGGCGGCGATCGACACGCTGCGCGCGATGACGTGGGAGGAGTTCGCCCGCGCGCTGGAGCAGGGGTACCGGCGGGAGGGCTACACCGTGAAGCGCGTGGAAGGCGCGGCCGACTTCGAACTGGAGAAAGCGGGCCGATTGTCGCTCGTGGCGGCGAAGCGGTGGAAGGCATCGCGCACGGGAGTGGAGCCCTTGAAGGAATTGGCGGCCGCGGGGGAGGCGCGAGGCGCGGCGGAGTGCGTGTACGTGCTGGCGGGCGAGATGACTCAGAACGCCCAGGGGTTTGCGGAGAAGACGAACATCAAATGGGTGCGGAGCGCGGATCTCGTGAAACTGACCGCCGGGTGAAGCCCGGCGGCAAGATCCAAGGCCGGAACGGCGTGACTCGTGACTGGTGACTCGACTCCCGCACTGCGGGTGTCCGTTCACCGTTCACTGTTCATCGGGTTAGGTCTTCCTTCATCTTTCTGACTTCTGCTTTCGGTAAACCTTTCGCCCCGGCTCCGCGTTGCTTCCGTCGGAGGAGGGCTCCCATGGGTGGAAAGCGTAAACAGGCGGCCGGGCATGGCATGATCCCGATCGAGCGGATCACGCGCGCCATCCTGTTGATCCGTGGACAAAAAGTAATGCTCGACGAAGCATTGGCAGCGCTATATGAAGTGGAGGTGAAGGTCCTGAATCAGGCGGTCAAGCGCAGCGCCGACCGCTTCCCGGCAGACTTCATGTTTCAATTGACTGCCGAAGAAGCTGCGCGTCTAAGGTCCAAATTGTGACCTTAGAGACCGGGCGTGGAAAATACCTGCCCTATGCGTTCACAGAGCAAGGCGTCGCCATGCTCTCCAGCGTGCTGCGCAGCAAGCGGGCCGTTCACGTGAATATCGAAATCATGCGGGCGTTTGTGCAGCTTCGGCAGATGCTGTCCTCGCACGCCGACCTGGCCCGCGAGCCGGAAGCGCTGGAGAAGAGATACGACGCGCAGTTCAGGGCCGTGTTCGACGCCATCCGCGAGCTCATGACCCCGCCCGGGCCACCGAGGAAGCGGCCGATAGGGTTTACCTAGCAGCCTGTCGGACTTGGCGTGATCAACGATCGGGGTGAATGCATGGGACATCGCTCCTGGTTATCTCCGAGCCGACAGGCTGCTAATGAGTGATTTATTGGCTTGTAACCATCATTCAGGTTCCCTGCATCCGGTGC
>JACPTK010000030.1 GCA_016192825.1 Betaproteobacteria bacterium
AGAGTAGAACGCCCAGCGCCCATCCACCGCGTTCCACGTCCAGATCGAGACGACGTTCGGGGTCATCGCCGTGGGGGCATCCTGGTTGCCGAAGATCGCGGCAACATCAAGGGTGATATCGAGCGAGTTTCCGATCATGTTAAAACCGGTCTCCAGGCTCGCCGTGAAGCTCGCGCTGCCGGTGGCCGTGGTCGTCGCACTCGCTGCGCTTGATAGCGCCGAGCAATTGCCCGCCGCATCGCACGCGCTTACCCCGTAGTTATACAGGGTCGAGGCGGCAAGCCCAGTGTCGCTGAAGTTCGTGGCACCCGTCACCGTCGCGCGGAACACCCCATCACGGAACACCTGGTAGGCCGTCACCGCGACATTGTCGGAGGAGGCGGTCCAGGAAAGGTTGATCTGCGAGCTGCTCGCTGCGGTTGCGGTCAGGCTGACGGGAACTGACGGCGCCTGCGTGTCCGCGAACGCGGCCGTCACGCTCTTGGCCGCATCCATCGTCAGCGTGCAAGCGCCTGTCCCGGTGCACGCCCCGCTCCAGCCGCTGAAGCTGTAGCCGGAGTTCGGAGTTGCCGCGAACGTCACGCTGGTCCCTTGTGTGAAGCTCGCCGTGCAAGTCGCGCCACAACTGATCCCCGCAGGACTGCTGGTCACTGTTCCGCCTCCGTTCACGGTAACCGTAAGCGCATAGGTAATCGCGTTGACCGTTACCGGCACGCTCGCGGAAGCGCTGGCGGCATGGTTCGCATCGCCAGAGTATTCAGCCGTAAAGGTGTGCACGCCCACCGCAAGCGAACTGGTCGTATAGAGAGCCTGCCCGCCGCTCAGCGCGACCGTGGCCAGAGGCGAAGCACCGTCCTTGAAGAGCACGTTCCCGGTTGGGGTGACCCCGCCGCTGAGCGTCGCCGTCAAGGTCACCGCCTGGCCGAATGTGATCGTACTAGCCGAGGCAGCAAGGCTGAGCGTGGTCGTTGCCGGCGAGACGACTTGCGTCAGGACGGAAGAGGTGCCCGGGGCATTCGCGGAATCGCCCGCGTACACCACGGTCATGGAATGGGAGCCCGCGACCAGCGTCGAGGTGCTGAAGCCCGCCGAGCCGCCTGCGAGGACGACCGTCGCCAGCGGCGTCGCACCGTCCACAAACTGCACCGATCCGGTCGGCGACTGGCCCGTCACCGTCCCAGTGAAGGTGATGCTCGCACCGAAGCTTGACGGATTGGCGCTCGAACTGAGCGAGACGCTCGTCGCAGCCTGCGGCGTGACCGCGTTCGAGGCCGCCGAGGACGCGCTCGTGCCGGCGCTATTGGTCGCCGTCACCGTGAAGGTGTAGCTCGTGCCGTTCGTGAGCCCCGTCACCGCAATCGGCGATGCAGTGCCGCTCGCGGTAACGCCGCCGGGATTCGAGGTCACCGTGTAGCCCGTGATCACCGCACCGCCATTACTGGCCGGCGCCGTGAAGCTCACCGTCGCGCTCGCATTGCCCGCCGTGGCGGTCCCAATCGTCGGCGCCCCAGGCACCGTCGCCGCTATTGTGGTCACCGTGAACGCGCCGCTCACGGTTCCGATGCCGAGTACTGCCGCGGTCGTGCCCCCGGGCGGCGTGTGCTCCACCACCACGGTGTCGCCGTTCTGCACGAAGTAATCGTCCGAGCGGAAGGCGCCGAAGTTGGTGTCGTTCGCTTTCTTGATCTTGTAGCGCCCATTGGCGATCGTGACCGGCGCCCGAAGCTCCGCGCTGGAAGGATTGCTGTTGGGATCGCCCAGGCCCGCAACCACGACCGGATTCGACTCCAGCGGCACAGAGGGGGCTGCATCGGTGACGGCGCCGAACTCGAAGGCGGTCGGCGTGATGTTTGCGGCGACCGCTTCCTGATCGGCCGCCCTGACCGCGAATGAAGCGGCCATACCGCCCTCAACCTGCCCGTCGACGACTTTGTCCCCGATCGTGAGGGTGACGGCCCGCACCTCTCCGGGCGCGGTCATCGGCGGCGCGCGGAGCACAAAGATATCGCCGTTCAGCGTAGTTTCATTCCCGGCGGTAAATGCGCCGCCGTTCTTGCTGTACTCGCCTCCGCGGATACTGACCTGGGTTTCCTGCCCCAGCTGATCGACGAGGACATCCTTGGAGATCTGGGCGAAATTGAGCGGCGCACTGCTTTGCACCGTGAATTTCGGCGGCGCCACCCCCGCGGGGATCTTGCTCGCATCCACGGGCGTCGTCACCCGGAAGGGCACCGGGACGGTGTCGCTATCGAGCGTTGACGCCAGCGTGAGCACCGCGGTGACGGTGGTGTCGGCCTGGGCCGAGGCGACCACCCGGACCCGAACCGTGTCGTCGTTGTTGACTTGGCGCTGCACGCCGGCCGGCGTCCAGGTAGTTTCGCCGTTGATCCGGTAATCCCCTTGATCGAGCCCGACGTTCACCGGCGAATTGACGCCGGTGATGGTGATCGGGTTCGACTCGACGGTGTCGCCCGGCGCGGCGGCCCTCCTCGGCACAAACCCGGTCGCCAGGGTCGCCGCAAACTGCCCGTTGATTTCCTTCCCGTCGAATGTGTTGTTCGTCGGGATCCCTGTCGTGGTCGTCAACAGCCCGTATCCATTCTGGACATCCCGGGCCTCGACCACCCCGGTCAGGTGGCTGAGCACGTAGAGCCGCGAGCCGTCCGCATTCAGCGCGACGTGAGTGGGCTGGTCGGTGACCGCAATTTCCTGCGCGATCGTGTCGTTCGCGGTGTTGATGACGAGCAGTTTGTCCGTGTCCCTCTCGACCACGTAGTACCGGCTGCCGTCCAGACCGAGCGCGCCGCCGAACACGTTCCTGTTGTTGCCGATCACGCTTACGGCGCTGTTGGCCTGGTTGTACACGCGCACGCCGCTCGGGCTCGTGACATACACCTTGTTGCCCGCGACGTCCGTCTTGACTGCGATGCCTCCGGGACCCCAGTCCCGGCGCACGGCCTCCTCGCTCTTGTCCGTCGTGGACATCCCGTCTTTCAGCTTGACGCTGCTGAGCACGTTGTAGTTATTCGTCTGATCGATGACCGAGAGCCAGATTTCGCAGCCATCGTTCACGCCCGCGGCATAGACATAGTTTCCCGCCGAATCGGCGCCGACCTGATAGGGAGGGAAGGCGATCGGAACCGCCCGGGTAATGCCTGTCACCTTGTCGGACAGGTAAAGCCATGACTGCTCCATGCAACCGAGTGTGCCGACATACAGCCGGTTGCCGTCGAGGCTCGCCGCGAGCGCCAGCGGCTCCACGCCGGAGGCCAGGTGCTCGATCACCCGGTTACTGGCCGTGTCGATCACCGACACCGTGTTGCTGCCGCGGTTGGCGACGTAGACGCGGCTGCCGTCCGCCTTCGCCGCGACCGCCACTGGCCGCAGCCCCACTTTGATCGTGTCGATGATCGCGCCGGCCGCAGGGTCGACGATCGTCACCGAGTTGTCGGCCGGATTCGGGATGTAGAGCAGCGATACATTGAAAGCGTTGGGCGTGGCGTCCGGGGCCGCCTGCGTTACCGAGCGGAACACGCCCTGTCCCAGGCCCACGGTGAGGGTGGTCTCGGTGGCCGTCGCATAGCTCGACGATGCCGTGTGGCGCACGCACACCGTCTGCCCGTTTGCGATCGTGCCCTGTGCGGTGGTAAAGCTGCCGGTACATCCAATCGAGTATTCGCCGCTGGCGACCGTAACCTGCGCAGTCGAGTCGATGCCGGTGATGGTCAAGGCGTTGGACGTCACCAGCGCGCTGAGCGCAACGCCCCCCTGTTCAACGAAGCTGAGGGCATCCGGCAAAGTATCGGAGAAACTTGCGGTGACGCTCTTCGCGGCGTCGGCGGTCAGCACGCACGCGCCCGTGCCCGAACACGCGCCGCCCCAGCCTAGGAACGACTCGCCCGCGGATGGCGTCGCGGTAAGCGTGACTTGGGATTCTTCCCCAAAATCCGCAGCGCAAGTCGCGCCGCAGTCGATTCCGGCCGGGCTGCTGGTGACGACGCCGTTGCCGGCGACGCCCACGGTAACGGATTGCGTCCGAAGTATCCGGACCGGCGCGTAGACGACCGGGTTTCCACCGTGACCCAGCTGCCCGTAGGCGTCATAACCCCACGTCCAGAGCGTGCCATCGGATTTAAGCGCCGCGCTATGGCCGCGCGCCGCTGGCAGCGCCCAATCGGTCGATGCGCCGACCTGCACCGGCGAATCCTTCTGTTCGTTCGTGCCGTCGCCGATGGCACCGGTGATATTGGAGCCCCATCCCCACAGCGTGCCGTCCGACTGGCGCGCCAGCGAGTGGTAATTGCCCGCCGCGATCGCCGTCCAGTTGGTCGCGCTGCCGACTTGCACCGGCACCGGGTTGTTGGTCGGGGCGCCGTTATTTCCGAGTTGCCCGTAGGCGTTGTAGCCCCACGCCCACAAAGTGCCGTCGGACCGCATCGCCAGCGTGTGGTAGCCGCCCGCCGACACCGCCAACCACGTGCTGGTGCCGACTGGCACGGGGGACAACTGATTGGCCAAAGCAGAGCCGTCGCCCAGTTGGCCGTAAGCATCGCTTCCCCATGCCCACAAGGTGCCGTCCAACTTGAGCGCGACGGTATGGCCGAAACCTGCGGACACGGCGGCCCAGTCACTCGCGGTTCCAACCTGCCTAGGCACGAACCAGTTGCTCGTTGACCCGACGCCAAGCCGCCCGGATGCGTTGTAACCCCACGCCCACAGCGTATGGTTGGACTTGAGCGCGAGGGTGTAATGGTCGCCTGCCGCAATCGCAATCCAGTCGGTGTCAACACCGACCTGCATCGGACTCATAGGAACAGTCGGCGCAGGCAGGTTGTTTCCGATTTGCCCGTATGCATTGCTGCCCCACGCCCATAAGGTGCCGTCGGATTTCAGCGCCAAGGTGTGGCGCACGCCGGCCGCCACCGCCGACCAATTGGTTGCCGTACCGACTTGCGTCGGGGTCTTTCGTTCAACGACCCCCGCCCCAAGGCCGAGCTGGGAGGTGTCGTCGTTGCCCCAGGTCCACAGCGTGCCGTCCCCTTTCAGCGCGACCGTATGGGTATCGCCGACCGCGAGCGCCGACCAGTTGCCCGCCGCGCCCACCTGTGCCGGAACAATGCGATAACTGTACGTTCCGTCGCCCACCTGGCCGTAATCGTTCGCTCCCCATGCCCAAAGCGACCCATCGGTCGCCAGCCCCACCGTGTGGTAACCGCCGCCCGCCGCGCTCCACCAAAGGCTCCCGCTACCGACTTGTGTCGGCACATAGCGATCGAAACTGGTGCCATCGCCCAACTGACCATAAGCGTTGTAGCCCCAGGCCCAGAGCGTGCCGCTGGACTTGACCGCAACGGCAAATGCATAGCCAGCGTCTACCGCAACCCAGTCGCTGGCGGTCCCGACTTGAGTGGGAGTGGTTTGCGCGGCGGAGGATGTCGTTCCCTTGCCGAGTTGCCCATAATAGTTTGCGCCCCATGCCCAGAGCGTGCCGTTGGATTTCAGCGCGATTGTGTACAAACCGGCTGCCGCCACCGCGACCCAATCGCTCGCCGAGCCGACCTGGGTAGGAATCCAATTGTTCGCAGGCGTCCCGCCGAGCTGTCCGTAAGAATTGTTGCCCCATGCCCAAAGCGTGCCGTTCGTCTTGAGCGCGACAGTATGGCCGTTACCAGCGGCGACTGCCGCCCAGTCTGTCTCTGAGGTGATTTGTGTGGGGGTCGAGAGATCACTATTTGTACCGTTGCCGAGCTGCCCGGCGCCGTTGTCTCCCCATGCCCACAACGTTCCGTCCGACCTCAGCGCTACGGTGTAACCATTGCCCGCTGTTACCGCAGTCCAGCTCGATTCGGTGCCGACTTGCCCGGGTTGGAGTCGCGGGATGGAGGACGTTGTCCCATCACCGAGCTGCCCGAAGTTGTTGGCGCCCCAACTCCATAGCGTGCCGTCGTTCTTCAGTGCAGCGGAGTGCATGTAGAAGGACGACACGGATGTCCAGTTGGAATCGGCGCCGATCCGCACCGGCGCCGCGCGCCAGATGGTCGCGCCGTCGCCCAGCCTGCCGCTCGTGTTGTCTCCCCAAGCCCACAGGGTGCCGTCAGCCCGCACCGCGAGGGTGTGCGTATCGCTCGCGGCAACCTTGAGGAAGGAAGCGCCCGGAGTCAGGGAAATGAATTCGACCTTGTCCACCCAGCCGACATCGCTGCCGGCGCTCACGCTGCCGTCCTTGCTATAGGTCCAGCGCGCCTCGTGGCTGCCCGCGGGAATGGGGATGGTGCGTTGCGCCCAGCTCGTCTCGCCGCTGATGCCGCCGCCCTGATCCACGCTGTCCACGTAGAGGCGCAGAAGGTCGTACCTCGCCTCCGAAGACACCTTCCAGTAGAAGCGCAGCAGACCCGGGCCCGTCACCGTGGTGACGAGGCTCGTCGACTGGGAATCCGAGATCGCCGCGCTTTGTGCAGCGGAGCCGCCGAAATAGCTGGTCGCGGTTTGTCCGGACCAGCTCGGCTCGCTGCCGCGCGTGGTGAAGGTTAGCGTGCCGTTATCCAGCGCGTCCGCGAGGGACGGCGGGGTCTGAGCGTGCGCCGGCAGCGCGACGGCGAACAGCAGCGCCGCGGCAGCAGCGATCACCCTCAAGACGTGGCACCGGTTGCCACCTGCCGCCGAAACGCAAACCAAGGTCATGCGCGGCCCCCGTTTCGCTGGGCTGGCAATACAACAGTTGCATCGATGCCATCCGCATTCCTGGTGGCCATCGGCTCGGTACGGCCGCCCATTCTTCTTGAGTATGCTGATGCTAGCATCCGCCATCAGCTACCGTACTGAACGTGATTTGATATAGATCAACGTCTGATAGGAAAGGCCCTGCTCGCTGCGTATAGAATCACCGGGGAACGGGGAGACAGGCGTGGGCAAACTGGAAGTGTTTGCCGGTTCGGCGCTCTTCGGAGTCGCCTTGTCGAGCCTTGTGGCGTGGAACGCACAGGCCGACATTCGAACCGATGGGACGATCGGCCCGCGCCTCGCGTTGACCGGACCGAACTATGGGGTGACGGCAGACCTGGGCAGGCAGGTCGGCGGCAACCTGTTCCACAGCTTCAGCCAGTTCAATCTGCAGAGCGCGGAAAGCGCGACGTTTTCCGGGCCGACTTCGGTCCAGAATATCATCGCTCGCGTGACCGGAGGATCGCCCTCCAGCCTCGACGGGGGGTTGCGCTCCACCATCTCGGGCGCGAATCTGTGGCTCGTCAATCCGAGCGGCGTCACGTTCGGCGCGAACGCCTCCATTGACGTGTCCGGGTCGCTGTTCGTGGGTACCGGCAGCTACCTCAGGCTTGCCGACGGCGTGCGCTTCGACGCCGTGAACCCGGGGAACGCTTCGACCCTAACCACGGCGCCTCCCGCCGCCTTCGGATTCGCCGGGCCGGCGCCCGAAGCGCTGCAAATTGCCGGTGGCGGCGCCGCCACCCAGCGGTTTCGCGTCGGCACCGGCAAGACGTTGAGCCTGGTTGGCGGAAACATCACCGTTACGAACATCACGCTTTCGGCGCCCGGGGGGCGCATCGAGCTCGCCTCTCTGGCGTCTGCCGGCGAAATTGCGTTCAGCAATTCCGGGACAGCGATCCTGGAGTCGGCGAAGCACGGCACGGTGACGCTCTCGAACGCCGTGCTCGAGGCGCACGGCAGCGCCGGGCGCCCCGCGGGGCCGATCGGAATTCGCGGCGGACGGCTCGTGATGCTGAATTCCCAGGTCAACGCCTACAATCTGGCGTCGGCGCCGGGAGGCGAGCTCACCATCGATGCCTCGCAGGAACTGCGAATGAGCGGCGGCTCGATCGTCACGGTCGCCAATGGCAGCGGACCCGGCGGCGACATCAACGTCCGCTCGCCCGCCGTGGCCCTCGAGGACGCCGCCGCCGTGCTCGCCCTGAGCTGCTGGATCGCCGGACAGAGCTGCTCGGCGCCCAGGGCCGGCGCAGTCACGGTGAGCGCGCCGCTTCTCACGCTCTCCGGCGGCGCGGTCGTGGGGACGGCAGGCCTGAGCAACGGCGCCGCCGGCTCGGTCCAGGTCGTTGCGGACGATTTGCGTCTTGATTATGGGTTCATTGCCAATGACACCGGCGGTGCCGGCAACGCGGGCGCAACGACCGTGCGCGCCGGCGCGCTTTCGCTCGTCAACGACGGCTCGATCACGTCGATCACGCAGGGCGCCGGCGCGGGCGGTGACATCGATATTCAAGCCCGGACGGTCGACATCTCGGGCGGGCGCGCTTTCCCGGAGGGGCGCGCAGACCCGGTCACCGGACTCACCTACTACGGGTTCTATTCCGGCATCTACAGCACCGCGCAAGGCGCCAGGAGCGGCCCGGGCGGTTCGCTGCGGCTGGCTGCGGACGCGCTGCGGATAGCGGACGGCGGCACGATCAGCGGAGTGACCGTCGGCAGCGGCAGTGCCGGCACCGTCACTATCGACGCGCGCAACGTGTCGCTCGAAGGCGGCGGGCTTATTCACACGAGCACCTCCGGAACAGGGTCGGCCGGCAGCATCACGATCAACGCGGCGGAATCGGTCAGCGCCACGGGGGCTCTCGATCAGGCGCGTTTCGCCGGGTTCGCGCCGCGCGGCTCGCCGGTCAGCGGTATCGTCAGCAAGGCGACCGTGGAGTTGAACCCTTTGTCTCCCGTGCTCGGGAATGGGGGCACCATCGCGATTGCGACCCCGTTTCTCAAGCTCGCTGGGGGCGCGGAAATCAGCGCATCCGCCGAAAAAAACGCGCTGGGCGGGCGCATCGAGATTACGGCAGGCCGCGTCGAACTGGCATCGGGGGCGAGCATCGCCTCGGCCAGCCTCGGCACGGGTAACGCCGGCGAAATATCGGTTCGAGCCGATGAATCGCTGAGCCTTGTCGGGGGGGCCGCGCTCACGACGGAAGCCCGCGGAGCGGATGGGGGAAACATCTCGCTCCAGGTCGGCAACCTTCTTTATCTGCAAGGCAGCAAGATCACTACGGCGGTCGGCACGGGCTTCGGCAATGGCGGCAACATCACCATCGATCCGCAGTTTCTCGTCCTCAACCAGTCGAGCATCATTGCCAATGCCTTCGGCGGCAACGGCGGCAACATCAGCATCACCGCCGGCCAGTTCCTGCGCTCCCCTGACAGCGTAGTCTCGGCCTCCTCCCAGCTCGGGGTGGCCGGCACAATCGTGATCTCCTCCCCCCCCGTGGACGTGAGCGGCAGCCTCGCCGAGCTGCCGGTATCGTATCTCGACGCCGCGGCGCTGCTCACCAACCCGTGCGCGGCGCGGCTCGCGGGCAAAGCCAGCTCGCTCGTGCTCCTGTCGCAGCCGCTGCCGCCGCTGGCCGACCCGGACACCCCATCCATCGCCAGCGCCGCAGGTTTCGACGCACGGCCCCTCTCGCGCTGCTCCCGCGTTAGAAATTGATCGCGGATGAATCACACTTTTCCCCCCTCGCGGCGGAGGATGAACCACACTTTTCCCCCCTCGCGGCGAAGGATGAATCACACCTCCTCCCCCCTTGCGGGGGAGGATTGAGGTGGGGGGTAATGTTATTCAGTCCCCTCATCCTAACCTTCCCCCACAAGGGGGGAAGGGATTCTTGGTAACCTTCGGCCGCAAGGGGGGACTCGGTAAACTTCCTCCAAAGGGGAAGAAGCGCTCATGAATGTGTTTTCGCGCGGGCTGCGTGTGGCGGTCATTTCTGCGTTGCTCTGCGCCGGCGCAACTCAGGCGGTCGCGCAGATCTCGCCCTCCGATGCTGCCCAGCGTCCCGGCGGCGCGCCGCCGCTCACGCCACCCCCACTCGAGCCCCGGCGCGAGCCCCCCGCCATTGACCTTCGGCTCGCGCCGCCGCCGGACCGGGGGCGTGCGCTGGCGGGCCCAAGCTTCCGTCCGCTCCGCATCGAACTCGAGGGCAATACCGTGCTCGAGCCCGCAGCGATCGCCGAGATTACCCGCGAATACGAGGGCCGCGAAATCGACTCCGATGATATCGAGGATCTGCGGCTGCGTCTGACGCGCCTCTACGTCGAGCGCGGCTACGTCAACTCCGGCGTGCTCGTCCCGGACCAGGACGTTGCGGACGGGGTGTTGCGGCTGCGGGCGGTGGAAGGACGGCTCACGCGGATCGAGATCCTGGGCGAGGGACTGCGGCTGCGGCCGTCCTACATCGAGTCGCGGCTTGCCCTCGGCGCCTATCCGGCGCTCAACCTCAACCGGCTGCGCGAGCGGATCGAGATCATGCAGCAGGATGGCCCGATCGAGCGCATCAACGCCGAGATCGTGCCGGGCATCGCGCCCGGCGAAGCGGTGCTGCGCGCGCAAGTCACGGAGGCGCGGCCCTACGACGCCGGCATCGCCATCAACAACCATCGCAACACTGCAGTGGGGGAGTTGCGCGCCGAAGTGTTCGGTTCGCACCGCAACGTCACTGGCAACGGCGACCGAATCGAGGGCCGCATCGGAACGACGCGCGGTCTCGACGACTATTCACTCGCTTACGCCGTGCCGGTAACGCATTACGATACGACACTGTTGCTATCCCACTCGAAATCGGATGCGCTTGTTATCGAATCCACGCTGCGCCCCCTCGACATCACGAATCGCTCGCGCACCGAGTCCGTCGGCATCGAGCACCCGCTCTGGCGCACGCCTGCGGCCACGCTCAGGATATCCGCCGCGCGCGAGCACCGCCGCAGCGAGACCTTCCTGCTCGGCGTTCCGTTCTCCTTCACGCCCGGCGTCCCCGACGGCGGCGCGCGCGCGAAGCTGTGGCGCCTCGCCGCAAGCTGGATCGAACGCGATGCGGACATCGTGATTGCGGCGCGCCTGCAATTCACGAGCGGCGACACGAACGTCCCCGCGGGAACCGCCGGCGCCGCAGTGCCCGCACCCGGTTTCGCTGCATGGCTTGGGCAGCTTCATTGGGGACGGCGCTTCACCGAGTTCGGCGGCCAGGTCATCGCCCGCCTGGAATTCCAGGAAACGAGTGATGTCCTATTGCCGATGGAGCGCTACGGGCTGGGTGGCGCGAGTACCGTGCGCGGGTTCCGCGAGAACCAGTTGCTGCGCGATGGCGGCCAATTCGCGTCCGTCGAGTACCGCCACCCGGTTCTCGGCAAAGAGCGGCCGGAACTGCAGGCCGCCGTGTTTCTCGATTACGGGCGCTCCTACGTCAACGACGCCACGCGCGTTGCGCCGGACGGCCTCTCCAGCATCGGCGTGGGGCTACTCTGGTCCCCGGGCCGGCGGGCGAACGCGCAGCTCTATTACGCGCACGGCTCGCGCAACTTCGCGCAAAGCGAGCGGGGCTGGCAGGACCGGGGCGTGCACTTCAACGCCAGCTACGTTTTCTTTTGAGCGTAGTTCGTACCCCGTCCCGACCCACGCTCAAAAGAAAACGTAACGAAGTACCTTATTCAAAGGTACATCAGTTCCTTCCGTCTCCCTCGAAATTGAGCTGAGTACTTCCCCTTTTTCCGACGCCCGGAGCAAGAGCATACTTGCAATTTGTGTTTGAATATAAGGAATTTGTCGAGCCGTGCCTCGACAAATTCCTATAGCCAGTTGCCGATCAGCAAGAACGCGCCCCAGTGGGCGGGGTGGGCGTAGCGCTTCTCGTCGAGGAGCTTCAACTGCGCGCGACGGAGCGCGGCCGCCTTCCCCATGCCCGGCTCGCGCAGCGCGCGATAAAACTCCGCCATCAGCACCGCGGTGGACTCGTCGTTGATGAACCAGAGCGAGGCGAGCGCGCTGCGCGCGCCCGCCTTGATCGCGACCCCCGCCAGCCCGAGCGCCGCGCGGTCGTCGCCCGCCGCCGTCTGGCACGCCGAGAGCGTGAGCAGCTCGATCGGCTGGTCGCGGAAGCGGCTAGGCGCGATCAGCCGCTCGAGCCGGTCCATGTTTACCCGGTCGTCGTACGTGAGCAGGAAACTGCGCTTGGGGTCGCTATCGAACTGGCCGTGAGACGCGATGTGCACGACGCTGTACGGGGCACCGCCCAGCTCCTTTTCCAGCGCCGCGGCGCTGTAGTCGCGGTCGATCAGCGCTCGCGCCGGATAGACCCCGCGTATCGCTTCCAGCTCGCGGCCGACGTTCGGCAGCGGATCGAAGCCCTGCACGCCCTCGGTCAACCCGTTGAGCAGAATGCGCTGCCCCGCGGTTTTCAACCGCTGGGGGTCGGTCAGCTCCAGACCGGGCGTGGTGGCGAACGCGTAGCGCCGCACGACGAAGTCCTTGCCGTCGAAGAGCGCCGCGAACGGGATCGTGCGTAGCGCGCCTTCGGGGACGGTGACGATGGTCGTGATGCCAAGCTCGCGGAGCCGCGGCTCCAGCGGCTCGAACAGCCACTGGTGCAGGGTGCGCGCGTAACGGCGGTAGCGCGCCGTCTGGGGCTGCTCGAGCCAGTTCCGGAACTCGCGCACCTCGGCGACGAGCTTGTCGCGGGAAACCGCGACGGTGAACTGCTCGATCCCGCGCGCGTGGCTCACCAGCAGCTCGAGCCGGTCGGCGAGGATGATCGGGTAGATGAAGGCCACATCCGGAGCGACCGCCTCAACCCGCTTGACCCGCGCCTGCTGCGCCGCGACGCACCCATCCTGGAAATAATCCTCCAGCTCGGCCGCCTTGGTCAGCTCGGCGGCGGCGCGCGCTTCTTCCAGCAGCGCGCCTTTCGCTTTCCCGTCCCGTTCCGCTGTGGCTCGCTGCAACAGCAAGTCGGCCAGCTCATAATAGAGAGGACCGTACACCTCGCGAAAGGACAGGCCTGCCCCTCCAAGCTCGGTGCCGAGATCGCGCTTCACCTGCTTCAAGGATTCGACGGAGCGGCGATAGGACGCGATCGCCGGATCACGCCGCCCGCCCGCGATGTGTACCCGGCCCGTTTCCCAGTGCCAGCGGAACGCCAACTCCGCCGCGCCGCTTTGTTGCGACAGCCTGATCGCAGTGCGCAAATGGGCCAGCGCGTCGTCTTCCCGGCCAGCGAGCGCGTGCCAACGCCCACGCAGTCCGGCCTCGAAGCTCGCGAGCCGCGCATCGCCCGCGCGGCCGATGCGTTCCCCGGTCACATCGAGTAAACGCGACACGGCGGCGAGCAGTTCCGGCTGACCGCGCCGCCCGAGGGCTTGCAGGACGGCCTGCGTTGCGGCCAGCACGGCTTGCGGCACGTGGCTATCCGCGGGCGCGATTCGCGCAAGTTGCTCGAGACGGTCGAGGTCCCGCTGCATCGCCCTTGAATCGCCGCGCTCCGCCGCCAGGCGCACGAGGTTTGCAAGGACCTGGATCCGCAAGGTGACGCGGTCCACGGGTGCCAGTTCCAGCGCCTCGCGTAGCGCCTTCTCTGCTTCGACGTGCCGCGCCGCATCCACGGCCAGAGCGCTGCCATAGTTCGAGAGCGCCGGGACGAGCAACGCGGCGTCTCCCGTTTTGCGCGCATCGCTCACCGCCTCCGCATGCAACGCAAGTGCTTCCATACGCTCCCCCGGCGCGGAGAGCGACACCGCAAGGCCAGTCGCCGCAGCAGCGAGGACGGCGGAATTACCGCTGCGGCGCGCGGACTCCAGCGCGCGCCGCCAGGCGTCGCGCGCGCGGAAGCGGTGGCCGGACATCCAGAGGAGCGCCCCTTCCCGTCCACGTGCATTCGCCGCATCTGCCCAGCGGCCTTCCTTCTCGAACTGGAACGCGGCTTCTGTCGCGTGCTGGATTTCAGTCTCGATTCTGCCCTCGCCGCCCGGCGACGCCGCCCACGCGGCGGGAACACAAAGGACCGCGACAAGGGCAAGGCAGCCGGCAATCGCGCCATTTCGGTGGAAGCGCATGCTCATATTATGGCCTGTGATACAGGCGCCCGGTGCAATCCGTTCTGATCCGTCAGTCATCAGCCATCGGCCGCCAGCTACCAGCCGTCAG
This sequence comes from Betaproteobacteria bacterium, assembly GCA_016192825.1. Taxonomy (GTDB): domain Bacteria; phylum Pseudomonadota; class Gammaproteobacteria; order Burkholderiales; family SG8-41; genus SG8-41. The sequence continues at coordinate 13,925 of JACPTK010000030.1, forward strand.
CCGCGAGCTACGAGCCACGAGCTACGGGCCGCGGGCCGCGAGTTGCTCGAAGCTGATAGCTCGAAGCTCGCAGCTGGCTACGGCCTATTCACCCAGAACCCCGTGCCGACCCCGAGCGTCTTGTTGTAGTCCTGGAAGTGCAGGAAGCCGTGGCCGTCGGCATAGGCCTTCACTGCCGCAAGTCCGCCAGTTGCCTCCAGCAGCGGTGAGTAGAAATACCAGTTCCCCGCCACCGCGTCCCATGACCACACGCTGAGAATAGCCGGGTCGACCTGGGCGGTGAACGCGCTCGGCGTCAGGTTATCGGCCGTCGCGATCAAGTTGAAGCCCGAGGGCAGCGCGCTGAAGCTCGTGCTGGTGTAAT
>JACPTK010000037.1 GCA_016192825.1 Betaproteobacteria bacterium
CAGGTTTCGATCGAATCGACTTCGTGAGAGACTTCATCTCGGTGGCTCCTTTCTTGGTTTGGCAACCCCCTGCATACCACATGCAGGGGAAAGGAGCCGCCACTCTCACCTCATTCGTTCAACAGGCCGTGGGACATCGCCACTCCAAGCGGTGAGCGAGTTAGATGCTCTGCTCGCACTACCGAGAAGGCCCAAGCTCAAGAACTGCACGACAAGCTGAAAGCTGAAGCGTGGCGGGTCTGCAAGCTTGGGGAGAAGCCGAGACGCTATTGGGATGAAGCGGCCTTAAAGTGGCTGACGGAAACCCAGCACAAGCGCACTCACGAAGAGGACAAGGCCAAGATTCGTTGGCTGCAGCAGTTCCTACGTGGCCGCTATCTGGATGAAGTCACCCGCGACCTGGTCGCCAAGATCGGAGAGCGCAAGGCAGAGGAAGCCAGTCCTTCCACAGCCAACCGGATACTTGCCCTGATTCGGGCAATTCTCCGGAAGGCGTGTTATGAGTGGGAATGGACTGAAAGAGCGCCGAAGGTAAGGCTCTACCGGGAAGCAAAGCGCCGTATTCGGTGGCTGACACCGGAGCAAGCGCAAGCTCTACTGGCAGAGTTGCCGGAGCATCAGCGGAATATGGTGCTGTTTGCGCTGGCAACTGGTTTAAGGCAGTCCAACGTGGTCAAGCTGGAATGGTCGCAAGTGGACATGGAGCGCGGCGTAGCCTGGATATTTGGTGATCAGGCAAAGGCCGGTAACGATATCCACGTTCCGCTTAATGCGACGGCGTTGGGAGTCTTGAGACGGCAGGTTGGGAAGCATCCGGAGCGCGTGTTCACCTACGAGGGTAACCCCATCGCTTGGGCAAACACGCTGGGCTGGAGAAAGGCTTTAAAGCGGGCTGGGCTGGTTGATTTCCGCTGGCATGACCTGCGCCATACCTGGGCCAGTTGGCACGTGCAGAACGGCACTCCGTTGCATGTATTGCAGGAAATGGGGGCTTGGGAGACTGCGTCGATGGTCAGGCGCTACGCTCATCTCGCACCCGCTCACCTTGCGCCACATGCGGCGGTCGTTGATCGAGTGCTTGAAGGCACATCGGCGGCACAAGATGCAAAAGAAAAAGGGATTGCGGAACCGCAACCCCTTGTTTGATCTGGTAGGCGGTGCGAGACTCGAACTCGCGACCAACGGATTAAAAGTCCGCTGCTCTACCAACTGAGCTAACCGCCCATGAAATCGTGACACGTCACGATTTCATAACATTGAAAAGCCGCGCATTTTACAGGGGCAGCGCGTCCTTGAGAAGCGTGGATTGTGGATCGGGGGCCGCTGACACTAGTTGGCAGTTTGCAGTAGGCAGTTTGCAGCTGCTGACGACTGACGGCTGACGACTGCCAACTGCGGGCTCGAGCGCTTACGCTTCGCGCTCGAGCCGCCAATACTGATACTTCATCGTCCCGGCCGCGCCGATGACGATGGCGAGGAAGGTGAGTATCGAGCCGACGGCGAGGGTGGAGATGCCGGTGATCGCCTGCCCGATGGTGCAGCCCATGGAGAGCACGCCGCCCGTGCCCATCAGCACCGCGCCCACGGCGTGGTTTGCGAAATCGCGCCACGAGGCGAACCATTCGAGGCGGAACTCGCGGGCGAGGACCGCCCATACCGAGGAGCCGAGGATCACGCCGGCCAGCGCCACCACGCCGAAATTGACCAGCGCCAGGTTGGCGGGCTGGAGCAGGTACCGCAGCGAGTCGCCCATCGGGCTGACGAAGGTGTAGGACTGCACCTGCACCCGGCTCGGGACCATGGTCGCCATCTCGGCGTAGTCCTTCCACTCGCGCCCGATCGACCCGCCGGTGATCCACCAGCCGGCGATGACGGCGATTCCCAGCACCGTGCCGCTGAGGAGGTGGTCGGAGTCGTTGCGAAAGTCGGCCGATTTGAAGCAGAAGACCAGCATGCCCGCCACGACCGCCGCGGCGACCGCGAGATTGAACGGCTTCGACACCGTCATGCCGATCATGCCGGCGAGTATGGTGCCCAGCTCCTGGTTCGCCACGCCGTAGCTCTGGAGGTTGATCGTCGTCGCCGCGACCCACGGCAGAAAGGCTTTCTCGAACAGCGGCGTCCACAGCATCAGGTAGGCGAAGAACGAGGCAATCACGAGCACCACGAGCGACTTCAGGTTGCCGCTGCCGATCCGCACCAGCGTCCGGTTGCCGCAGCCGCTCGCGAGCGTCATGCCGATGCCGAACATGAGGCCGCCGACGAGGTAGCGGATCCAGGCGAAGTTCGCGGTGCGGTACGGCGGGAACGTCTCGCCCGAAAGGTTGACCACGCCGGTGGCCTCGAGCGCGATCACGCCGGCGAGCGCCACCGCCATCGAGAACACCCAGGCGCGCATGCGGCCGGTGTCGCCGATGTTCAGCCAGTCGGAGACCGCGCCCATGGTGCAGAAGCTGGTCTTGCTGGTGACCGCGCCCATGATGATGGCGATGGCGAACACCGCGCCCAGCACTTCGGTATGGATCGTGAGCTGCATTGCGCTAGTTTAATTCAGCTACCAGCTATCAGCTACCGGCTTCCAGCTTCCGGCTACCAGCTACCAGCTACCGGCTACCAGCTACCGGCTTCCGGCTACGCGTAGCGGGTGGGATCGGGAATCCCCGCCGCCTTGAAGCCGTCCCGCCGTATCCGGCACGCATCGCAGCGGCCGCAGGCGAGCCCCTCCTCCGTCGCCTGGTAGCACGACACCGTCGCGGCGTAATCCACGCCGAGCGCCGCGCCGCGCCGGACGATCTCGGCCTTGGACAGGCTGATGATGGGCGTGTGCAGCGCGAGGCGCCGCCCTTCGACCGCGGCCTTGGTGGCGAGGTTGGCGAGCGTCTCGAAGGCGCGCATGTACTCCGGCCGGCAATCCGGGTAGCCGGAGTAATCCACCGCGTTGGCGCCGAAGAAGAGGTCCTGCGCGCCGAGCACCTCGGCCCAGGCGAGCGCAAGCGAGAGCAGGATCGTGTTGCGGGCCGGCACGTAGGTGACCGGTATGCCCCCGGCCGGCGCCTCGGGAACGGCGATATCCCGGTCCGTCAGCGCCGAGCCGCCGAAGGCCGTGAGATCGAGCGCGAGGGTGCGGTGGCCGGCGGCGCCCAGAGCGCGCGCGACGCGCGCGGCGGCGGCGAGCTCCGCACGATGGCGCTGGCCGTAGTTCACCGTCAGGCAGTGGCATTCGTGCCCTTCCGCGCGCGCGATCGCCAGCACGGTGGCGGAATCCATCCCCCCCGAGAGCAACACCACGGCTTTTTTCATCACAGCCAGCGCGGCGGGGACCATGAATTACCAGTACTGGCGCCTGTGGAAAGAAGCGTGACGAGTGATAGGTGATAGGAGCTTGGCCCGCTTCGCGGGAGTCCAATCACCAATCACTATTCACCAATCACGCCGTTCCCACTCGAGTCGAATCACGACTCACGCGCCACGAGTCACGGTTTATTTGAGTGTGGCGAGCCTGCGCCGCGCCTTCTCCGCCGCCTCGCTCGCCGGGTAGCGCGCGACCAGCCCGTCGAGGGTCTTGCGCGCGGCCGCGGCGTTGCCGAGCTCGGCCTGCGAGCTCGCGATGTTGAGCAGCGCGTCGGGCACCGAGGCGCTGTCGGGCCAGGTCGCGATCAGCTTCTGCTGGCTCGCGATCGCGCTCTTGAACTCGCGCAGGTTGTACTGGGAATCGCCGATCCAGTACTGCGCGCGGTGCGCCAGCGCGCTCGCCGGGTACTGGGCGACGAAATTCTGGAAGGCGGCGATCGCGCCCGGGTAGTTGCCGATCCGGCGCTGGTTCTGCGCCGCCTCGTAGGCGCGGGCTTCGGCGTCGGTGGAAGGCGCCGGTTTCGCGCCGGCCGCCGGCCCCGGCGCCGCCGCGGCAGGGGCCGACGCCGAGGGTTGCTCGAGACGCTTCATGCGCGAATCGAGGTCGAGGTACATGTCGCGCTGGCGCTTGGCCGCCCCCTGGACCTCGTTGCCGAGCACCTCGGCCTGCCCGCGCAGCTGCATCACCTCCTGGCGCAGCCGCTCGAGCTGCTGCGAGAGCTCGATGGCGGGGTTGGCGGCGGACAGGGACTTGAGCGACTCCTCGATGCGCGCGAGCCGCGCCGCAAGGGCGTCGTTCTGCTCGACCAGGGTATCGATCCGCTTCGTCTGCTCGGCGATCTGCTTGCGCGCGGTGTCGTCGCCGCCGAACAGCTGCGCGTGCCCCGGCAGGGACAGCGAGAGCAGCGCCGCAGCGAACGCGGCGGACGCGACTAGCGGCCGGGTCCAGTCACAAGTCACGAGCCGCGAGTCACGCTTCATTCGCCTTGATAGGCGATGTCGCCGCGGCGGTTCTGCGACCAGCAGCTCTCCTCGTGCCCGGTGCACTTCGGCTTCTCCTCGCCGAAGCTCACGGTCTCGATCTGGAGCGCCTGCGCGCCGAGCAGCTGCATCATCTGCCGCACCGCGTTCGCCCGGCGCTGGCCGAGCGCGATGTTGTACTCGCGGCTGCCGCGCTCGTCGGCGTTGCCCTCGATGCGCATTTTCGCGTTCGGGTGCTGCTGCAGGTATTTCGCGTGCGCGGTCACGACCGGCTTGAACTCGTCCTTGATGAGGTCCGAGTCGTAGTCGAAGTAGACGCTGCGCTTGGACAGAATGTTGCCCGGGTCCTTCAGGGGATTCGCCGCGAGCGGCTTGTCCACGAGCGGCTTGGTCGCGACGCGCGGCCCCGGCCTGGGCTTGGGCGCGCCCGCTTCGCCCGCGGGGGCCTTGGTGCGATCTTCGACCGACGCGCCTTCCTGCTCCTTGGTCGGGGTGGTCCCGCAGGCAGCGAGCATTCCCGCGAGCACGATGCTGATGAGGTGAATGGACAGTCTCTTCATCGAATGGCTCCTTATTTCAATCGTTGCGGAATGGATTGACGAACCCATTCCGCTCCGTACTTTTCCCCTCCCCCTCCGGGAGAGGGGGAAGGGGTGAGGGTCGAGCAGCGCAACGCAATTCCGCCACGGCCGATTGACTCGTCACTTCGGCAGCGGGCCCCACGCCGGCTCGCGCACGTCGCCGGAATCCGCGGTGAGGCGCTGCTTCACCCTGCCATCGCTCGAGACCGCGGACAATATACCACGCCCCCCCACCTCGGTTGCGTAGAGGATCATCCTGCCGTTCGGCGCGAAGCTCGGCGACTCGTCCACCGCGCCTTCGGTGAGCACCTGCACCTGCCGCGTCGTCAGGTCCTGCACCGCGACGTTGAAGCGGCTGCCGTTCCTCTGTATGAACGTGAAGCTCTTGCCGTCGGGGTTGAAACGCGGGCTGACGTTGTAGCTGCCCTCGAAGGTCAGCCGGCGCGCCTCGCCGCCCTTCGCCGGCATGCCGTAGATCTGGGGGCTGCCGCCGCGGTCCGAGGTGAACAGCAGCAGCTCCCCGTCCGGGGAGAAGCTGGGCTCGGTGTCGATCGCCGAGCTCTGGGTGAGGCGGGTCACGCCGCTGCCGTCGGCGTTCATGAGATAGATCTGCGAGCCGCCGTCCTTGGTGAGCACCACGGCGAGCTTCCTGCCGTCGGGGGACCACGCCGGCGCGCTGTTGCTGCCCCAGAAATTCGCCACCGGCCGGCGGCCGCCGGTGGTGAGCGACTGGATGTAGACGACCGGCTTCTTCTGCGGCATCTCGAACGACACGTACGCGATCCGGGTGCCGTCGGGCGACCACGCCGGCGAGATGATCGGCTCGCCGGAGGCGAGCACGGTCTGGGCCCCGAAACCGTCGGCATCCGCCACCTGCAGCTCGTAGCGCGCGCCGCGCTTCACCACGTAGGTGATGCGGGTCGAGAACACGCCCTTGTCGCCGGTCAGCTTTTCGTAGATGGCGTCGGCAATGCGGTGCGCGGTGTGCCGCAGCTGGGCGCCCGAGGCGGTGTAGGCGAATCCCGCGAGCTGCTCCTGCTTCGCCACGTCCATCAGCCGGAAACGGACGTCGTGGCGCCCGTCGGGCCGCGGCGCGACCGTCCCGATCACCACGGCTTCCGCGGCGCGCGCGCGCCAGGTGTCGTAATTCACGTCCTGCGGCTCGTGCGGCGGCGGATTGAGCCCGCCGGCATCCACCAGCTTGAACACGCCGCTGCGGGCGAGATCGGCGGAGATGACGGAAGTGAGCGATTGCGGCAGCCCGCCTTCCGCGCGGAACGGCACGACGGCGATGGGGAACTGGGTGGCGCCGGTGCCGACGATCTCGATGGTGAGAACGGCGCTCGCCGCCGGCGACAGCGCGAGCAGGGCAAGGACGAGGGCGGCGCGGAAAAAGCGGTGCAGCCCGAGGAATTTGTCGAAATTCGATCCGACAAATTCCTTATTCAATCCTGTCCGCACAACAGGCCAGCTGACGCCGCTCATGTTCGACAATTATAACGGCTTGATATCTCGGCTGGCACTGATCGGCGCGTGTCGCCGGAAAGCGACATGTCCGGGGGCTGGGAATCGCGCGGTTCCATTTTAGTAGAGCGTGTCTCAAAAATCCCGTCCCCCGCGACCGCAGGGCGAGGGGATTTTTGACATACGCTCTACTCTTTGGGCCGGAATTTGAGATTGAGTTCCCGGAATTCCTTCATCAGCGCCGGGTCGGACGGCAGCGGCAGCGGCTGCGCCCGGCGGATCGCGCGCTCGACCGCGTTGTCCCACGGCGACTGCCCGCTCGCCCTGCGGGTCCTCACGTCCAGGACCTCGCCGCCGGGCAGCACGATGATGTCGAGCTCGACTTCGGGATTGCCCTGCAGGTTGGGCGGCTCGATGATGAAGCGCTTGATACGCCCGGCGATCGCCCGCTTGTACTTGTCGATTTCCCTGGCCTGCGCCGCCGCCTTCTGCTGCGCGAGCTTCCTGAGCGCCTCCTCCTGCTCGCGGGCCAGGCGCCTCGCCTCGGCGTCCTTGGCCTCCTGCTGCCGGATCGCCTCGAGCCGCGCCTGCTCCTCGCGCCGCTTCTTCTCGGCGAGCGCCTGCGCCTGCGCCTTCGCCTTGAGCGCCTTCTCCTTCTTTTCGCGCAGGTTGATGTCGGCCTTCGGCGCCGGCCTGGGCTCGACCCGGGGCGCCGGCTTTGGCGCGGCCTTGGGCGGGGGCGGCGCGGGCGCGGCCTTGGGCGGGGGGCCTGGCGGCTCGGGCTCCACCTTGGGCGCGGGCCGCGGCAGATCGCCCCACAGCTCCGCCACGATGGTATCGGCGTGGCGCTTCTGCCAACTGACGCCGATCACCAGCAGCGCGAAGAACAGGGCGTGCATGACCAGCGCCAGCGCGCCGGAGGCGACCTTCTCGTTCCGCGTTTCGTAGGCGTAGGCCGCCATCACGGGCCCGCGCGCGGCTTGGCGAGCAGGCCCACCCTGCGCACCTGGTTCTGCTGCAGCATGTCCATGACTTCCAGCACCGCCTCGTAGCGCACGTCCTTGTCCGCCGCGATCACCACCGCCTGGTCGGGGCGCTGCTTCTGCTTCTGGCGGATCGCGGCGATCAGCTCGTTGCGCGAGACCCTGCGCTCCTCCATCGAGCGGGCGCGGTCGCGCAGCCACAGCGTGCCGTCGCTGCGGACCGAAACCTCCATCGGCAGCGACGGGGGGTCCGAGGTCTTGCCCACCGTCGGCAGCTCGATCTGCCCCGGGTTGATGAGCGGCGCGGTGATCATGAAGATCACCAGCAGCACCAGCATCACGTCGATGTACGGCACGACGTTGATCTGGTTCATCAGGCGGCGGCCGCTTCGGCGCTCGATCAGCATTTCAAATCAACTGCGTGATTGGTGATTGGTGATTGGTGATTGGTGATTCGAGTAACACCGCTATTCACGCCTCTCCATGTCACGCATCATCACGTCACCCCCGGCGATCAGTGGGCCTGGCGCTGCAGGATGTTGGTGAACTCCTCCATGAAGGAGTCGAAGCGCGTGGCGAGCCGGTTGATGTCGCCGGCGAACCGGTTGTAGGCCACCACCGCGGGAATCGCCGCGAACAGGCCCATGGCGGTCGCGACCAGCGCCTCCGCGATGCCCGGCGCCACCGCGCCGAGCGTTGCCTGCGCGACGTTGGCGAGGCTGCGGAACGAATTCATGATGCCCCACACCGTGCCGAACAGCCCGACGTAGGGACTCACCGACCCGACCGAGGCGAGGAACGAGAGGTAGGACTCGAGCCGCTCCATCTCGCGCTGGTAGGTCGCGCGCATGGCGCGCCGCACGCCGTCCATGACGTCGCCGACGTCCATGCCGGGCTGCTTGCGCAGCTTCGCGAACTCGCGGAAGCCCGCCTCGAAGATGCGCTCCTGGCTGCCGGCGGAATCGCGCGAATTGACCGCGCGCTGGTAGAGCTCGTTCAAGTCGGACCCGCTCCAGAAATCCTTCTCGAAGCGCTCGGCGAGGCGGGTCGCGCGCCGGAAGGTGAAGACCTTGAGGAAGATGTAGTACCAGGAGAAGACGGAGGCGAGCAGCAGCAGCAGCATCACGATCTGCACCAGCACGCTCGCGCCGGTGATGAGCGACAGCACCGACATGTCATGGGTCACGGTGGGATTCACGCCCCGCGTCCTCGCGTCGCGGAGGAATTCGCCGCGCGGGTACGCGGCGGATTCCTCACCAAATTTCTCAGTCGAAGCATGCCAATTGCGTGTCCACCGCCGAAGCATCGCCAGGCAGGCCGGGGCTCAAACGGGATGACCACAGTGGATTCGGATCTCAATCTCACCCCATATTCTCGACTGATTTTTGGTAAGGACCGTGGCGCGCCAGACTCTCCGCCACGGTCCTCGGTATTCTAACGGGCTTGAACGTCTCCGTGTTGACGCAGGCGAGCTCCACCCGCGCGGCGAGCAGCTCTTCCGCGCCGCGCCTGACGCGCTGCGACAGCCGGATGCGGCTGGCGCCGATCTCCCCGGGCTCCACCGTGACCTCGAGCGCGTCGTTGAAGCGCGCCGGCTTCAGGTAATCCAGCGCGATCGAGCGCACGACGAACACAAGCTGATGGACAGCGGCGAGGTCGGTTTGTTCAAGGCCCAGCGCGCGCAGCCACTCGGTGCGCGCGCGCTCGAGGAAGCACAGGTAGTTCGCGTAGTAGACGACGCCACCCGCGTCGGAGTCTTCGTAATAGACCCGAACGGGCCACACGAAAGTGCCGAGTTCCGAGTGCTGAGTTCCGAGCGAAGCGGGTTTCGAGCGCATCAAACCGCCTGGACCGCTCCGCACTCAGCACTCAGCACTCGTTACTCCTTCGGACCGTCCCAAAGGTCCGGCGTGCCGGCCCGTGTCGGCTGCGCCAGGCCGAAGTGCCGGTAAGCGGTGACGGTGGCGATGCGTCCGCGCAGCGTGCGCTGGAGGTAGCCCTGCTGGATGAGGTAGGGCTCGAGCACGTCCTCGATCGTGTCGCGCTCCTCGCCGATGGCCGCGGCGAGGTTCTCGATGCCGACGGGGCCGCCCGCGAACTTTTCGATCACCGCGAGGAGCAGCTTCCGGTCCATGACGTCCAGCCCGACGGCGTCCACGTCGAGCATCTTGAGCGCCGCGTCCGCCACTTCCCGCGTCACCTTGCCTTTCGCCTTGACCTCCGCGTAATCGCGCACGCGCCGCAGCAGCCGGTTGGCGATGCGCGGGGTGCCGCGCGCGCGCCCCGCGATCTCTCGCGAGCCCTCGGCGCTCACCTCGATCTCGAGCAGCCGGGCCGAGCGCTGCACGATTCTCTGCAGCTCCTCCAGCGTGTAGAACTCGAGGCGCGAGACGATCCCGAAGCGGTCGCGCAGCGGATTGGTGAGCATGCCGGCGCGGGTGGTCGCGCCGACCAGCGTGAACGGCGGCAGGTCGAGCTTGACGGAGCGCGCCGCCGGCCCCTCGCCGATCATGATGTCGATCTGGTAGTCCTCGAGCGCGGGGTAGAGGATCTCCTCCACCACGGGCGAGAGCCGGTGGATCTCATCGATGAACAGCACGTCGTTCGGCTCGAGATTGGTGAGGATCGCGGCGAGATCGCCGGGCCGCTCGAGCACCGGACCCGAGGTGTGGCGGAGGTTGACGCCGATTTCGCGCGCGATGATGTGCGCAAGCGTGGTCTTGCCGAGCCCCGGCGGGCCGAACAGCAGCACGTGGTCGAGCGCTTCCTTGCGCCGGCGCGCGGCCTCGATGAACACCGAGAGCTGGCCGCGGATTTTCTCCTGGCCCACGTACTCCTCGAGGAGCCGGGGGCGCAGGGTGCGCTCGAGCGCCTCTTCCTGCGGCGAGGACGGCGCGCCCGCCACGAGGCGATCCGTCTCGATCATGAATGCGCCGCCCGCATGTTTGCCATTAGCCTCTCGTCACCCGTGCGCCGTCCTGAATTCTCCCAACACGGGCAGGGCGGTCAGCTCTTCGACAGCAGCTTGAGCGCCTGGCGTATGCCCTCGGCGACGGCGAGGCCGGCGGGCAGCTGCTTGATCGCCCACGCCGCCTCGCGGTCATTATAGCCGAGCGCGAGCAGCGCATTGGTGACGTCGGCCGCCTGTCCGTCGCCCTTCGGCCCCGCCGGCGCCGCGGCCACGGCGTCGAGCTTGTCGCGCAATTCCAGCAGCAGGCGCTCGGCGGTCTTCTTGCCGATGCCCGGTATCTTGGTCAGACGGCCGGTGTCCTGCGAGCTCACCGCGTCGCGCAGCTCGGAGACCGAGAGCCCGGAGAGCACGGAAAGCGCGGTGCGCGCGCCGATGCCGGAGATCTTCAGCAGCTGGCGGAACGCGCGGCGTTCGGGCTCCGTCGCGAATCCGTAGAGCTGGTGCGCGTCCTCGCGCACGGCAAGGTGGGTGAACAGCGAGATTTCCGCCCCGGTCGCCGGCAGCTGGTAGAACGTGCTCATCGGCACGTCGAGCTCGTAGCCGACGCCGTGGACGTCCACCACGATCTGGGGCGGGTGCTTCTCGACGAGCTTGCCGTGTATCCGCCCGATCATGGCCGCCGCTCCGCAGCGGGAAAAGCGTGATTCGTGATTCGTGATTCGTGATTCGAGCTGCCCACCTTGTTTTCCTTGGCGTCTTGGCGGCTAATTCCGGTTTTGCCTCATTTCACGAGCCGGCCTCTCCGCACCCGGAAGCCCGAGGTGGCGAGCCGGCCGAGCCCCTGCCCGCCGTGCGCGTGGCAGATCGCGCAGGCCAGCGCGTCGGCGGCGTCGGGCGTGGGATCGCCCTCCAGCCGGAGCAGCCGCCGCACCATCTCCTGCACCTGCCGCTTCTGCGCGTGGCCGTTGCCCACCACCGCCTGCTTCACCTGCAGCGCAGTGTACTCCGCCACCGGCAGCCCGTGCATCACCGCGGCGCAGATCGCCGTGCCGCGGGCCTGCCCGAGCAGCAGCGTGGAAGTCGGATTGACGTTGACGAAGACCTTCTCGATCGCGACCTGGGCCGGCCGATGCCCGCCGATGACCTCGCCGAGGCCGTCGAGGATCGCCTTCAGCCGCGCGGCAAGGTCGGCGTCGGGCGTGCGGATGCGCCCGCTCGCGACATAGGAGAGCTGGTTGCCGTTCTTGTCGATGACGCCGAAGCCGGTGATGCGCAGGCCGGGATCTATGCCCAGGATGCGCGTCCGCGCATCCGGTGAGGAGTGAGGAGTGAAGAGTGAGGAGCCCTTCGATGCGCGTGGCTGTATCACGTTGAGTCTTTGCGCCTTTGGGCATTCAGCAAGCCGCTCACCAGAAGCTGGTGGTGTTTTCTCCTCACACCTCCCTCCTCCCTCCTCTCTCCTCACTAACCGCTGTCGAGGACAGCGGTGGTATAGACGTCCTGCACGTCGTCGATGCCTTCAAGGGCGTCGATCAGCTTCTGCATGCGCGCCGCCTCGTCGCCCGTCATCACGTTCTCGGTGGCCGGCTTGAACGTCACTTCGGCGAGCGCCGCCGTGAAGCCGCTTTTTTCGAGCGCCGCCTTCACGTTGAGAAACTCGTGAGGCGCGGTGACGACCTCGATGCTGCCGTCATCGTTGGTGATGACGTCTTCCGCGCCCGCCTCGATCGCGGCCTCCATCAGCTTGTCCTCGTCCGTGCCGGGCGCGAACATGAGCTGCCCGCAATGCTTGAACAGGAAGGCGACGGCCCCCTCCCCGCCCAGGTTGCCGCCGTGCTTGGTGAAGGTGGACCGGACGTCCGCCACGGTGCGCGTCCGGTTGTCGGTCATGCAGTCCACCATCACCGCCGCGCCGCCGATGCCGTAGCCCTCGTAGCGGATCTCCTCGTAATTCGCGCCCTCCAGGCCGCCGGTGCCGCGCTTGATCGCGCGCTCGACGTTGTCCTTGGGCATGTTGTTGCCGTAGGCCTTGTCCACCGCCAGCCGCAGCCGCGGGTTGGAGTCCGGGTCGCCGCCGCCGAGCCGCGCGGCCACGGTGATTTCCTTGATCAGGCGGGTGAAAATCTTGCCGCGCTTGGCGTCCTGACGGTTCTTGCGATGCTGGGTGTTCGCCCACTTGCTGTGACCTGCCATTTGTTGCCCCTGCCGACCGCTTAACTCGTTAAAATAACGGCGATTTTATCACGCGGAGGCGTCATGCCAGAACCGCTGCTCGTCGCCAAATCGAAAATCGACCTCTGCCTCCTGCCCCCGCTCGCCAACCGCCACGGCCTGATTGCCGGCGCCACCGGCACCGGCAAGACGGTGACGCTGCAGCGGATCGCGGAAGGGCTCTCGCGCATCGGCGTGCTGGTGTTCATGGCCGACGTGAAGGGCGACCTCGCGGGCCTGTCCCAGCCGGGCGAGCCCAAAGGCAAGATCCAGGAGCGCATCGAAGCGCTCAAGCTCGACGTGCCGTTCGAGGCCTGCCCGGTGGTGTTCTGGGACGCGTTCGGCGAGCAGGGCCACCCAGTGCGCACCACGATCTCCGAGATGGGGCCGCTGCTGCGGGAGGCGCCAGCGACTCACATATTGGAAACAGGAGATAGGTGATGGATGCTACTTTGTGGCTCATTATCATCTTGGCACTGCTTTTTGTAATCAGTCTATTTTTCAGGTTGTTCAGACATTTCTGTGGGTAAGTAGTACGCTTTCTCGCATGGTTTTCAGGGGAGACATGCGATGGACAGCGTGGAGCTGTATCGGCAACTGCTTGGGCTGATGGTGCCTTGGACGGTGGAGCGAGTCGAATTGGA
>JACPTK010000052.1 GCA_016192825.1 Betaproteobacteria bacterium
CAGGAAACAGCGACCTTGCTCTGTGTCGGCTTGAACCAGGACACAATCGATCTACCGCTTCCCCGTCCCCAAGTCCGGCCAGACTCGGAAACACTACAAACACTATCGTACAAAAGGAACATACAAGGACACGAAGGACACGAAGGAAGATCAATAGACTGAATCCTTGCCGATCCTGGCGTCCCCGGATCGAGTCCGGGGCAGGCTTGGCGGCTAAATTGAAGCGCTCTTTGTAGAATCGGGGAATCTGGAGAATCCAAAGGGAGCGAGTATGTCTTTCATCGAGGAGTCGCTGTCGTCCGGCGAGGAGATCGTCGCGATTTTCAGGCTGCACTGGGTATCCCGGATTCCCTTGGCGCTCTTTATCGTGCTTGGGCCGGTGACCTTGGGCGTCATGTGGCTGGTTGCCATCTATGAATACCTGAGGCTGAGGGCCATCGAGCAGGGCGTGACGAACAAGCGCGTGATTTTCAAGACGGGGATCATCGGCCGCAAATCCGAGGAGATGAAGCTCACGTCCATCGAGACCGTGGAGATCGAGCAGGGCGTCCTGGGGCGGATGTTCAATTTCGGAAACGTCAAGATCACGGGCCGGGGGACCAGCGATCTGGCGTTCAAGGGGATCAACGACCCGATGTCCGTCAAGCGACAGATTGAAAGCGTGAGCAATCCAGTCGCTTGAGGACCAGGAAATCCTGTCCATTCTTGTTTGAATTTATCCGCGTGTATCTGGTTTATCTGCGGTCCCATTTTTCAAAACGCGCGGAGCAACAGCGAAATTCCGCTCACCGCCAGCAGCACGCCCACGAACCGCACCGCCTGCTCGCGCGAAATACACGACGTAAACCGGGCCGCCGGACCCGAACAGGGCGGCCGTGGTTCCGCCGAACATCCCGATCGGCGCCACCGACCAGTTCTATACCCTGACTGACCGATGCGACGCCGTCGAGCAGGACCACGACCGGGATCGCGAACTTGAGCGGGAAGAGATGCGCGAGCAGCGGCACGGCAACGAGCGTGGAGCCGAAGCCGCCAACACCGAAGATGACGTAAGCGGCGAGGACGATCAGGGGGGCGAATACGAGGATTTCGGCGTCGAGGGGCATGTCCGGGAAAAACGGTGCGACCGTGAAGTATTGCACATTGTCGTCGTCAACCCGAGCGCGGTAATCGGCGTTATATTACGTTGCGGGCAGTCGGCCCGATATCGCGAGAGGGGGACCCCATGCAATCGAGACGCTTACTACTGAACGCAAGCATTGCCTTGCTGCTGGCCATTCCGGCGTTCGCGCCGGGCGTGAGCGGCGCGCAGACCGCGGAAGAACGCCTCCAGGCCCAGCGCGAACGCCTGAGAGCAGACCGGGAAAAACAAAGGGCGGCCCAGGACAAGGCCAAGACGAGCCAGGCCGAGCTGCAGAAGGACCGCGAGCAGGCGCGCAAGGACCGCGCCGAGCTGGAAGCGGCGCGCAAGTCGGGCGACCCGGCCAGGGTCAAGGCGGCGGAGGACAAGTACAAGGCGAGCCGCCAGGAGACCCAGGCGAGCCGCAAGCAGGCCGCAGCGGATCGCGAGCGGGCGCAGCGCGGCCAACGGCGGGTCGAGCGGGACCGCGAGCGGATGCGCGATACCCGTGAGCGGGCTCGCCGGGACGATGACCGCCGGGGAGACCGCCGCTATGGTGATCGCCGCGACGACCGCCGCGAGGCGCGTCGCGAGGAACGCCGGGAAGAGCGCGGCGCGGCGCGGGAAGACCGCGGCAGCAAGGGCAAGAAGGACTGGGCGCACTCCGAGAAGAAGGGGTACGGCAAAAGGAAGCGCGAAGAGTAACTTCGAACTGAACGCAAAAACGGCCGCCCGGAGAAATCCGGGT
The DNA here is from genome assembly GCA_016192825.1 of Betaproteobacteria bacterium. Lineage (GTDB taxonomy): Bacteria > Pseudomonadota > Gammaproteobacteria > Burkholderiales > SG8-41 > SG8-41. Next base: position 1,869 of record JACPTK010000052.1, read on the forward strand.
GGCCGTCTTTGTTTGCGGGACGTTAAAATGATGCGTTTGGCAACAAGAACGTGAGGTGTACGTTGATGGAAGCTATTCATTCATGACGAACCACGGCCAGAGCATGATTCAATTCCCTTCAGGGAAATTCGCCGGATCGAGCCATGCGTGAGACCCGATTGATAGTGATTCGTCATGGCGAGACCGCCTGGAACCGCGAGAAGCGCATGCAGGGCACGACCGACACGCGGCTCTCGGACGTGGGCCGCGCGCAAGCGCAGGCTTTGGGCCGCAGGCTTGCCGGGCACCGCTTCAGCGCCCTTTACAGCAGCGATCTCTCCCGCGCCCGCGACACGGCGAGCGCCATCGCCGAGCACACGAGCCGCGCGGTCGTGACCGACCCGCGGCTGCAGGAGCGGCGCTTCGGCATCTTCGAGGGTCTCACGGCCGACGAGATCGTCGCGCGTTATCCCGGGGAGCATGCCCGCTTCGCGAGCCGCGATCCGGATTACGAGGTTCCCGGCGGCGAGAGCGCGCGCGGCTTCATGCAGCGCTGCCTGGGGTGCCTGTCCGAGATCGCGGGGCGGCATCCGGGCGAGGAGGTGGTGGTCGTGACCCACGGCCTGGTGCTCGACTCGCTCTACCGCGCGGCGCACGGCCTGGATCACGGGGAGCCCCGCCCCGTGCCGCTGATCAACGCCAGCCTGAACCGATTCGGCTACGACCGCGGCGCCTGGCGTCTCGTGGTGTGGGGGGACGTCAGCCACCTCGCGCCCGAGGAAGTGACGGTGTATCGCGGCGCCGCTGCCTGAAATTCGTGATTAGTGATTAGTGATTAGTGAGTGGGGGGTGGACTAAAACGCTTGCTGCGCGCATTTCCTGGCTGAAGATCCCGTTTTGTTGTCGCGGTGGTTGAGACGATCCAATCACCAATCACCAATCACCAATCACCAATCACGCTCTTGGCCTATGGAAACCGTGGTGCTCGTGCACGGGCTGTGGGTGCATGGCCTGGCGATGGAGTTGATGCGCCGCCGCGTTGCGCATAGCGGCTACCGGGCCCGCGCCTATTCCTATCCTTCCATGCGCCTGACGCTCTCGGAGAACGCGGAGCGGCTCGCGCGTTACTGCCGCGCGCTCGCGGCTCCGCGGGTGCACCTGGTCGGCCACAGCCTCGGCGGCCTGATCGTGCTGCGCATGCTGGAACATGCCGCTACGCTGCCAGTCGGCCGTGTCGTGCTCACCGGAACGCCGGTCGCCGAAAGCTTTGCCGCCCGCCGGCTCGCCCGGCTTCCCGGCGGCCGGGCGGCGCTGGGACGCAGCCTGCCCGAATGGCTCGAATCGGCGCGCCCGGCGCTGTACGGGCGCTTCGAGATCGGCGTCGTCGCGGGCAGCCTGCCCCTCGGGCTGGGCCGCCTGGTCGCGCCGGACCTGCCTGGCCCGAGCGACGGGGTCGTCAGCGTCGCCGAGACCCGGCTGCCCGGCATGCGCGACCACATCGTGCTCAACGTGAGCCACAGCGGGATGCTATTATCCCGAGCGGTGGCGCATCAGGTCTGCGCCTTCTTGCGCGAAGGGGCCTTCGCGCATCAGGGATGAGGGATGAGGGATGAGGAATGGCGTAGATCGCATTGCCGCCCGTCACTGCGTCACTTCGTCACTGCGTCGCGCTTGTTCAGCGCGAGGCGGCAGGCTGATTGCCGCCGCGTGCCTCGCGCTGTTCATGGGCGGCTGCACGAACATCGGCTATTACGCGCAGTCGGTCCAGGGGCAGATCGATGTCTGGAGCCGGCAGCGCGAAATCAGCGAGGTCATGCGGGATTCCCGCGCTTCGGAAGAGATCCGGAGGAAGCTTGCCCTGGTGGTCCAGGCGCGGGAATTCGCCGTGCGCGAGCTGGGGCTTCCCGAGAACGGAAGCTATCAGCGCTATGCCGACATCGGGCGGCCGTACGTGGTATGGAACGTGTTCGCGACGCCGGAATTCTCGATGAAGCCCGTGCACTGGTGCATGGCGTTCGTCGGTTGCGTGAACTACCGTGGCTACTTCGCGAAGGAGGACGCCGAGCGCCTGGCCGCCGAGTTGAGGCAGCAGGGCCACGACGTGTACGTCGGCGGCGTGCCCGCCTACTCGACGCTCGGCTGGTTCTCCGATCCGGTCCTCAACACCATGATGCGCTACTCGGATCAGAAGCTCGCCCGGGTCGTCTTTCACGAACTGGCGCACCAGGTGGTCTACGCCAAGGGGGACACCGTCTTCAATGAATCGTTCGCGGTCGCGGTCGAGACCGAGGGGGCGAAGCGCTGGCTCGCGCGTCACGGCAGCGCGCAGGACAAGAAGGCGTACGACAACAGCGTGCTGCGCCGGCAGGGATTCACGCGGCTGATCGAAACGCACCGCGCGTGGCTCAAGGCGCTCTACAAGAGCCGGCTCGCGCCCGACGCGATGCGCGCGGAGAAGAAGCGGATCCTCGAGGAGATGGGCCGGGAATACCTTGCGCTCAAGGCGAGCTGGAACGGCTACCCGGGCTACGACCGTTGGTTCGCGCAGGGGCTGAACAACGCGCATCTGGCCTCGGTTTCGATCTACGCCCGGATGGTGCCGGCGTTCCAGGCGCTCCTGCGACGCGAGGGCGGCGACCTGCGGCGCTTCTACGCCGCGGTGAACGAGCTGGCGCGCCGCCCGCGCGAGGAGCGCACGGCCGGCCTGAAGGCGTTGATGCCGAGCGCCACGGCGAGCGCGCGATGACGCCCTCGGCGTGATTTTTCCGAAAGCCACGTGGAGGAATTCATGAGGCTCACCAGCAAGAGTTTTTCCGACAACGGCCGCATCCCGCAGGATTTCGCGTTCTGCGCGCCGGATCCCAAGACGCACGCGACACTCTCGAAAAACCTCAATCCGCATCTCGCGTGGCACGACGTCCCGACGGCCGCCAAGTCGCTCGCGCTGATATGCCACGACCCCGACGTGCCGAGCAAGCCCGACGACGTGAACCAGGAGGGCCGCACCATCTCCGCGGCGCTGCCGCGCGTGGATTTCTATCACTGGGTGCTGGTGGACATTCCGCCGTCGACCATCCAGATCAAGCAGGGCGAGTACTCGAGCGGTGTCACGCCGCGCGGCAAGTCCGGGCCCGACAGCCTGAACGGCTCGCGCCAGGGCGTGAACGACTACAGCGCGTGGTTCGCTTCCGACAAGGAAATGGCGGGCAATTACTTCGGCTACGACGGCCCGTGCCCGCCCTGGAACGACGAGATACCGCACCATTACGTGTTCACGCTCTACGCGCTCGATTTCGCCCGGTGCCCCGTCGGCGGGGCTTTCAAGGCACCGGAAGTGCTGGCCGTAATCCGCGGCCACGTGCTCGCGCAGGCGGCGCTGACCGGCATTTACTCACTCAATCCCAACGTCAAGGTCTGAAAGGCGTGACGACTGACGACTGACGCTTTCCTGATGCTTCGCGAAAGGCCGGCGCCGCCGGCCTTTTTGTTGGCTGTACAGCTTCGACACAGAGGACACTAAGGACACAAAGGAAAGCTATACAAAAACCATCAGATCGAACGCCGGGGGTTACGGGATGCGCACTACCGCGGCCTCGCTCGTTACGCCAGTGTCTGTGGCTTATTGATTTCCATATTTGTTATTGTGTATTCCTCTGTGTCCTCCGTGTCCTTTGTGTCTGAGCTGTTAAGGTTCTAGCTTGAAATTTGACATCGACAAGCGGCGCGCGAACCTGCCGCGACCGACCTACCCGGAAGAGCTGCCGGTGGTGGCGCGGCGCGAGGAGATCGCGCGCGCCATTGCCGAGAACCCCATCGTGATCGTGTGCGGCGAGACCGGCTCGGGCAAGACCACCCAGCTCCCCAAGATCTGCCTCGAGCTGGGCCGCGGCGTCGCGGGCATGATCGGCCACACTCAGCCGCGCCGCATCGCCGCGCGCACCGTCGCCGCGCGCATCGCCTCGGAGCTGCAATCCCCGCTCGGGCATGCGGTCGGCTACAAGGTGCGCTTCGCCGACAAGATCTCGGCCGACAGCTACATCAAGGTGATGACCGACGGCATCCTGCTCGCGGAGACGCAGAGCGACCGCCTGCTCTCCGCCTACGACACGCTGATCATCGACGAGGCGCACGAGCGCAGCCTCAACATCGACTTCCTGCTGGGCTACGTGAAGGAGCTGCTGCAGGACGGGAAGAACCGCCGTCCCGACCTCAAGCTGATCGTCACCTCGGCGACGATCGACGCGGAGCGCTTCTCGAAGCACTTCGGCGGCGCGCCGGTGGTCGAGGTGTCGGGCCGGCTCTACCCGGTGGAGGTCCGCTACCGGCCGCTCGCCGGTCGCGGCGAAGAGCAGGAAGAACAGGACATGGTGGACGCCGTGCTCGACGCCGCGGAGGACCTGCTCCGGCAGCCGGGCGGGGGCGACGTGCTGGTGTTCCTGCCGGGCGAGCGGGAGATCCGCGAGACCGCCGACGCGCTGCGCGGCCGCAACCTCCGGGGCGCGGAGATCCTGCCGCTCTACGGCCGGCTGTCGCTGGAAGAGCAGCAGCGCATCTTCCGTCCCGGCGGCGCGCGGCGCGTCGTGCTGGCCACCAACGTCGCCGAGACCTCGCTCACCGTGCCCGGCATCCGCTACGTCGTGGACACCGGGCTCGCCAGGGTCAGTCGGTACAGCACTCGCAACAAGGTCGAGCAGCTCCTGACCGAGCCGGTGTCGCAGGCCTCGGCCAACCAGCGGGCGGGGCGCTGCGGGCGCGTCGCGGCCGGCGTGTGCGTGCGGCTCTACTCGGAGGAGGACTACCAGGCGCGGCCGCCGTACTCCGAGCCGGAAATCCTGCGCTCCTCGCTTGCGGCGGTGATCCTGCGCATGAAGGCGCTGGGCCTGACCGACGTCGAGCGCTTCCCGTTCCTCGATCCCCCGGCGCCGCGCATGATCGCGGACGGCTACCAGCTGCTCGCCGAGCTGGGGGCGGTGGACGAGGCCAATCACCTGACCCCCCTCGGCCGCCGCCTCGCGCGCTTCCCCATCGACCCGCGCATCGCGCGCATGATCCTCGCCGCCGAGCACGAGAACTGCCTCGCGGAGATGCTGGTGATCGCCGCGGTGCTGGAGGTGGACGACCCGCGCGACCGGCCGTTCGACAAGGCGGAAGCCGCCGACCGGGCGCACGAGAAGTTCAAGGACGAGCAGTCGGACTTCATGTCGCTGCTCAAGCTGTGGGACTGGTTCGAGGACGCCATCAAGCACCGCCAGTCGAACCGCAAGCTCGCGCAGGCGCTCGCCGAGGGCTTCCTCTCGCAGCGCCGGATGCGCGAATGGCGCGACGTCCACAAACAACTCGCCGCGCTGGTGGGCGAGATGAACATGAAGGTGAACGAGAAAGCCGCGACCTACGAGCAGCTGCACCGCGCGCTGATTGCCGGGCTGCTCGGCAACCTCGGCATGAAGGGCGAGGAGACGGGCGAGTACCTCGGCGCGCGCGGCATCAAGTTCTTCATCTTCCCCGGCTCGGTGCTGAGGAAGAAATCGCCGCGCTGGGTGCTGGCGGCGGAGCTGGTCGAGACGACGCGGCTCTATGCCCGCTGCGCCGCGCGCATCGAGCCGGAGTGGGTCGAGGCCGCCGCCGGCGACCTGGTGAAGAAGCACTACTTCGACCCCCACTGGGAGAAGGACCGCGCAATGGTGGCGGCGTACGAGCGCGTCACGCTCTACGGCCTCACCATCGTCCCGAAGCGGCGCGTGCACTACGGGCCGATCAACCCGAAGGAGGCGCGCGAGGTGTTCATCCGCGGCGCGCTGGTGGCGGGCGAGTTCGAGACGCGCGCGGCTTTCCTCGGCCACAACCAGCGGCTCATCAAGGAGGTCGAGGCGCTCGAGCACAAGGCGCGCCGGCGCGACGTGCTGGTGAGCGAGGAGGCGATCTTCGGCTTCTACGACGGCGTGGTGCCGGAGGGGATCGTCAACGGCGCGGGCTTCGAGCACTGGCGGGAGGAGGCCGAGCGCGCCAACCCCCGGCTGCTCTTCATGACGCGCGAGTACCTGATGCGGCACGCGGCGGCCGACATCACCGAGGCGCAGTTCCCCGAGCGCCTGCGGGCGGCGGGCGTGGACCTGAAGCTCGCCTACCGCTTCGAGCCGGGGCATCCGATGGACGGCGTCACGGCGACGGTGCCGCTGCATCTTCTCAACCAGCTCGACCCGGCGCCGTTCGAGTGGCTGGTGCCGGGGTTGATTCGGGAGAAGGTCGCGGAGCTCTTCAAGGCGCTGCCCAAGGCGTTCCGCCGTCACTTGGTTCCTCCGACGCAGCACGTCACGGCATTCCTGGAGCAGCAGGATTCAGGATCGAGGATTGAGGATCGAGGATTGAGGAGTGAGGCGCTGGCCAGTGCGTTGGCCCGTTATGTCCATCGGGCTGCCGGCGAGCCGGCGTCGCCCGATTTATGGGACGGCGCTGAGGTGCCGTCCCATCTGCTGATGAATTTCCGGGTCGTGGATGAAGCCGGGCGCGAGCTGGCGATGGGGCGCGACCTTGCGGCGCTCAAGACGCAGCTGGGGCAGGCGGCGCAGCTCACCTTCGCGGCCGCGGAGCCGGGTATCGAGAAGAGCGGCATCCGCGCCTGGGACTTCGGCGAGCTGCCGGCGACGATCGCGTTCACGCGCGGCGGGAGGAAGCTCACCGGCTATCCCGCGCTGGTGGACGAGGGCGAGAGCGTCGCGATCAAGCTGTTCGACACGAGCGGGGCCGCCGAGGCGTCCATGCGCGGCGGCGTGCGGCGGCTGATGCGGCTCGCATTGAAGGAGCAGATGAAGCAGCTCGAGAAGAACCTGCCCGGCTTCACTCAGGCGGCGCTGGCGCTGCGCTCGCTCGCATCGGCCGACGAGATGAAGGAGGACCTCCTCACGACCATCGCCGACCGCGCCTTCATCGCCGAGGACGAGCTGCCGCGCAACGAAAAGGCGTTCGAGGCGTTGAAGCAACGGGCGCGCACGCGCCTGCCCGCGGTGCGCGAGGCAGGGTGCCGGCTGTTCGTTGCGATCGCCGAGGAATGGCAGCGCGCGCAGCATCGGCTGGCTGCGGCAAAGGCGCTGCCGCAACCCGTCGCGGACGTTCGCGCGCAGGTTTCGCGGCTGGTGTTCAAGGGCTTTATCAGCGCGACTCCCTGGGATAGGCTGCACGACCTGCCGCGCTACCTCAAGGCCGCGCAGCGCCGGCTCGACAAGTACCCCAGCGACCCGGAACGGGACGCGAAGCACTCCGGCGACATCAACGCGATGTGGAAGCGTTACGAGGAACGGGCGGTCAAATTGAAGCGGGCCGGGGAGAGCGATCCGCGGCTGGAGGATTACCGCTGGCGGATCGAGGAGTTGCGGGTGTCGCTGTTCGCGCAGGAGCTGAAGACGCCGTATCCGGTTTCGTTCAAGCGGATGGAGAAGCTGTGGGCTGAAATCTCAAGAGCTTAAGAGCTTTGACACGAAGGACACAAAGGACACGAAGGACACAAAGGAAAACTATACGAAAAACAAACAATCCATCTCGGACTGCGAGAATAACCCCGACCCCATTCATTTTCCTCTCGCGATTTCCCGATCTAACGATCTTCCGGAAATCAGGCTGCCAGTTTGCGCACTCCCCGCAGCCGATTGCCGATTTCGCGTTCGATTGTTTTCAGGTCGTAAGCCGACTGGAGGTTGAGCCAGTATTGCGGCGATTGCCCGAACGCCTTGCCAAAGAGCAGCGCCAGTTCGGCTGTCACGGGGCGCGTGCCGTTGATCACGTGGCTGATTCGCATCGGGGATACCCCGATCGCGCGGGCGAAGTTGGCTTGGGACGTGCCCAGGCCTTCCAGCGCTTCGCTCAGAAAATCCCCCGGGTGAATCGGGGGCAGGCCGCTTTTGGTGGTCATAATTCCGGTCCTCAGTGGTAATCGACTATTTCAACGTCGAACGCGTTGCTCTTCTCGAAACGGAAGCAGACTCTCCATTGGTCATTGATCCGGATGCTCCACTGGCCCTTGCGGTCATGCTTCAGCGCTTCCAGGCGGTTCGAGGGCGGAACGCGCAGATCCTCCAGCGCCGTCGCCGCGTCGAGCTGAGTCAGCCGCATGGCCGCCCTTTTCCGGATTTCAGGCGGCAGTCGCCGGGATTTCCCCGTAGCGAAGAAGCGCTCCGTTTCGGCGGAAGCAAACGACCGAATCACGAGAAGATTGTAAACGATTTGTTTACAGTCGCCAAGCCCGCCGTTTTAGCTGCCTGTGGCTGGAGGAGCCCCGCTTGCAGGTAGAGACGCCGTGCCCGGTGTCGTTCAAGCGGATGGCCAAGCCGGGGTCTGCGATTGTAAAAGCCTGGATTATGCAATTAGCCAAGCCTGACCCGGTTTCCTGCATCCCAGCACTGAATGAACTTTCAGGGCCGAATCAACAACCTGCCCGCTGATGACGTTCTCGTCCATTGTGGCCACCGTATGAAGGTGTCGTAACAATCCCAATAACGCGCCACGTGGCCACGGGACTACAGCAGCACCACGATGGATAGGCCGGTTTTCGTACAGTTTCCTCTGTGTCCTCCGTGTCCTTTGTGTCCTCTGTGTCGAGGCTTTAGCCCGCGTAGCGTTTTTCCAGGTGCGCCCGGAAGTGCCGCGGATTCAGCGCCTCGCCGCTCGCCCTTCGCACCAGCTCCGGCGTCTCCCACAGGCACGCCTGCGACCAGATGTTCGCGCGCAGCCAGCTGAATACGGGCGCCAGGTCGCCCGCCGCGATGAGGGCGTCGAGGTCCGGCACGGCGCGGCGGATGGCGGCGAACCACTGCGCCGCGTACATCGCGCCCAGCGTGTAGCTGGGGAAGTAGCCGAACGCGCCATCCGACCAGTGCGCGTCCTGCAGGCAGCCATCCTTATAGTTGCCGGCGGTGGCTAGCCCCAGCAGGGCCTGCATCTTCTCGTCCCATAACGCGGGAACGTCCTCCGCCTCGATCTCGCCCTCGATCAACGGGCGCTCGATCTCGTAGCGCAGGATCACGTGGGCGGGGTAGGTCACCTCGTCGGCGTCCACGCGGATGAAGCCCGGCTTCACGCGGGTCCACAGCCGGTAGAGGTTGTCCGGCTCGAGCGCCGGCTGATTGCCGAAGTGCCTGACCAGCATGGGCGCGAGCAGGCCGATGAACGGGCGGCTGCGCGCGAGCTGCATCTCGAACGACAGGCTCTGGCTTTCGTGCACGCCGTATGAGCGCGCGGTGCCGACCGGCTGGCCCAGCCAGTCGCGCGGCAGGTTCTGCTCGTAGCGCGCGTGGCCGGTCTCGTGGATGGTGCCGAGCAGGCTGCGCGCGAAATCGTCTTCGTTGTAGCGCGTGGTGAGGCGCACGTCCTCGGGCACGCCGCCGCTGAAGGGATGCGCGCTCTCGTCTAGCCGCCCGGCCGAGAAATCGAAGCCGAGCAGCGTCATCACCTCGAGATTGAGCGCGCGCTGGGCCGCCACCCGGAACGGCCCTTTCGGGGCGACGACCGGCTCCCGGGCCTGCTTCGCCTGAGCGCGCCGGATGAGGTCCGGCAGCCACTGCCGGACCTCGCCGAAGAGGCGGTCGATGTCGGCCGCGCGCACGCCCGGCTCGTAGCGGTCCATCAGCGCGTCGTAGCGCGAAAGCCCCGTCTCGTTGGCCAGCAGCTTCGCTTCCTCGCGCGAAAGGCGCACGACCTCGCGGAAGTTCTCGAGAAAGCCGCGCCAGTCGTTCGCCGGGCGCTGAGTGCGCCAGGCGTGCTCGCAGCGGGCGCCGGCCAGCGTCTTCGCTTCGACCAGCGAGTCGGGCAGGGCGTTGGCCTCGCGCCAGTCGCGGCGCATTTCGCGCAGGTTGGCGCGCGCGAACGCGTCGAGCGGCTCGGCCTCCGCGGCGCGCAGCCACTCGGCGAGCCGTGGATCGGTGCGCGTGCGATGGATCAGCGCGTGCAGTTCCGCCTCGGCCGCGGCGCGCGCCTCGTTGCCCCCTGGCGGCATCATCGCGTTGCGGTCCCAGCCGACGATGGACGCGACGTGGTTGTAGCGGTGGAGGCGGGAGTGGACGCGGGTCAGCTCGGCGTAGGCGGGCGCCGGCCCGGCGCCGGCGGCGGGGGATTTCTGCATTTCGGCTTTCAGGCGGCCTGCTTCGCGATCGGCTTGAGCGAAATGCGAAGGCCCGCTGCGCGCAGAACGGAGGTAAGGCTCCGCAATTCCGGGTTTCCCGATCCCGAGAGCATCCGATAGGTCGCTTCGCGCGTGAGCTTCGCCTTGCGCGCAATCGTGGCGATGCCGCCCTGAGCCAGGGCGACCTGGCGCAATGCGAGCATGAGCGCGGCCTGGTCCCCGTCTTCGATGACCGCTTCCAGATACGCGGCCGCCTCGGCGGGGTCCCTCAGTCGCCGGATCTGCCAGTCCTCGTAGGGAAGGCTAGCGGCGACCGCGCGGCCCGCCTTTCGCGGTGCGCGCCTGGTAGTCCTTGAAGTAGTCTTTTGCACGATCGATTGGCGGCCATTGTAACTTATACATCACAACCGAGCAACGGGCGCATTTCCGTGTTTCGTTCGGGCATGACGCTCCCGATCTCCCGTGTTCTCGACTTTCAGGCCTGAGAATCACTTCCGCCTTCCGATCTTCTCTTGCACTGATCCCGTTTATCCCCGACGTTGACGTGCCGCGCTGCCATGTGGTCTATTCCACACACGCGGATGCGGGACATTAGTGGAGCAATCATGAACGAGCCGGTCTGGAATCGATTCCTCACGGAGCGGGACAAGCAGGTCTTTGCCGCGGGCGGCTTCGGCGCGCGGCAAGGATACGGCAAGCGCCCGGCCGTGCTGGTCGTGGACGTCAACTATTTCTTCTGCGGGGACAGGCGCGAGCCGATCCTGGAATCGGTCAAGCGCTGGCGCGCGTCGTGCGGCGAGGAAGCGTGGGACGGAGTAGCGGCGATCCGGAAACTGCTGAGCGCGGCGCGTGGGCGCGGGCTGCCCGTCTTCTACACGACCGGGTCGCGTCGCGCCGACAACTGGGACGCGGGATCGTGGGCCTGGAAGAACGTGCGCACGGGCGAAAAGCCGCGCACGGAGGGCTCGGGGCTGGACGGCAACACCATCGTGCGTGAGATCGCGCCGCAGCCCGAGGACATCGTCATCGCCAAGCACAAGCCGAGCGCGTTCTTCGGCACGCCCTTGCAGAGCTTCCTGGTGCAGCTCGGCGCCGACAGCCTGATCGTCTCCGGAACGACGACGAGCGGCTGCGTGCGCGCCAGCGTCGTGGACGCCTTTTCCTGCAACTATCGGGTTGCCGTCGTCGAGGAAGGCTGCTTCGACCGCTCCGAGGCGAGCCACGCGCTCAGCCTGTGCGACATGCACGCCAAGTACGCCGACGTGGTGAAGCTCGAGGAAGCGCTTTCGTTCGTGCAGTCCCTGCCGGAAGGGCTGTTTGATGGCGCTAAGCCGGTGCCATACTAAGTCAGTGAGAGCGGGAGGTCGAAAGTCCGGGAGGGCGTGAGGTCGTGAGAGCGGAAGGTCGATAAACCCGCATTGTCCATCTCCCGTTCTCCCGATTTCCCGATCTCCCGGGTGTTGTCGATCTCCCGGAATTTAGAGCACGCGCAGCGCGCCGCGGTTTTCCCCCACCGCCTTGCCATTCACGTAGAGCACGGTCCGGGCGGGGTAGCTGCCGGCAGCCAGGCCCTCGGGCAGGCGGATGCTGAAGCTGTTCTGGATTCCGCCGGTCAGCATGCCCGGCTCGGCCTTCTTGTCGGCCCGCAGCATCATCTTGGCCGGGTCGCTGGACTCGAACACCTCCAGGATCTCCACCACGTCGCGCACGGGTTCCCGCGAGCCGGAAACCAGGGTGATGCTGGACGACACCCGCGCCTCTTGCCCGGCCCTGACGCTGCCGCCGGCGTTGAACGCCGTGTCGTAGGCGGTGACTAGCGGTTGCTCCGGCAGTGTCCCCCCATGGTTGGCGCGGTACTGTCCTTCCACGTCAGCTGATGGACTCGTCTGTTTCGTCTGGGCGTTGATGATGTAGCAGGCCAACGCGCCCAGCCCCGCGCCGATGGCCGCACCTCTGCCGCGGCTCTCGTCGGCGATCAGGGCGCCGAGCGCGGCCCCGATCAGTGCCGCGGTGGCCGGGTTGCATTCCCCGGCCTTCATCATCTTCTCCACCTGGGAGAAATCCGGGAGCGCAGGCTCGGGCTGCTGCTGCGTCGCACACGCCTGAAGGAGCAGCACGCTCGCCGTGGCGAGGACGAGGAACCTTCTGGCAAGCGGGGTCATATCGGCTTTTCCTTGGCAGACCTGCCGGGGTCGGAACGACGCACCGTGCTCATCTTGTTTCTCGTTGCCTTGGGGCGCTGTCCCCATTTGTTCCCGGCATCTAAAAGGCGTAGCGTCGCAATCCGCCGTCAACAGGCATTACGGCGCCAGAAATGTAGCTCGCGATTGGTGACGCCAGGAATACGGCAAGACATGCCAGTTCTTCCGGTTCTCCATAGCGGCCTACCGGAATATCCTTGGCCGCGTGCTCGCGCCGGAACTCCTCAGTGTAGTTTCGCCGAACCTGCTCACTCATGATGCGCCCCGGCGCTATGCAGTTTACTGTTATTCCGTACTTTCCCGCCTCCGTTGAGATGTCTTTCGCCCAGGCATGCACTGCCGCCTTGGCGGGATGCGCTGCGCCCAGTTTCAGGCTCTCGGATTTTCCGGTGATGTTAATGATGCGTCCCCATTGATGGCTGATCATGTCGGGCAATATCGCATGGCTTAGCTGGCGCACGTGGGTGTAATTCAGAAACATCGACCTGGCCCAGTGCTCTTCGGGGGCATCCAGCTCGGTCTGGCCGCCGGCCCCGGCACAATTCATCAGGATATTGATTTGCCCCAGCGCTCCGAGGGCGTCCCGGGCGAGCTGTTGCGGGGCGCCTTCCTTGAGGAAATCGGCCACTACAATCGCCGGTGCAGGACCGCCAACACCTACCATTTCCTTGGCCAGATCCTCTAGTAGCTCACGACGGCGAGCCGTGATGCAAACCTTGACTCCTTCCCTGGCAAGGCCCAAGGCGATGGCGCGTCCTATCCCGGCGCTTGCCCCGGTGACCAACGCTGTTTTGCCATTCAAATGCAAATCCATATGCTTTTCCTTGTGTTCAGACCTCGCGGGTTGATCTCAGATTGTCGCGACGAGAGAAGACAGCGCTCTCACGTCTTCCAATGCTTCCAGGTTGCGCACCGTGGACACGATCGCGTCGAGCCGTTCCGCGGTGGGCCGCCGGGCGGCGAACTGCGCGCAGCGCCGGAATTTTCCCTCGACCCACGCAAAATCCAGCGGGCGGTCCGGATTGCCCTTATCCTCGAGGAACAGCCCGCGCCGCGCGATCGCCACGGCAACCGTGCTTGATGCTGAGGTCACTGCCCAGCCAGTGCTTGCCGAGATCGTGAAGCGCCCGTGCGTTATCGAATTTTCCGTTGAAGTACAGCTTCGCCATGCCTACCGACCCGTCGAAAACACCCCGCGCGCCGGTAATGCCGGCGTCGACGAAATCGCAGGACTGAACTCCACTTTTTCCGTTCATTTCTCATTTGGACGCAGCCCAGAGCGCTCGAGCCGGCAAGCGTGGTGGCCAGCGTATCCAGAAGGAACTACTTCGTAATGGCGGGCACTCCCGTTGGCAGGTCCGAATAACGAACGTCTGCGACATGCTCGGCAAGGCTGCGCGCAAGATCTTTTGAATTAACCCACCCGCACCGCCGCTAGTCGGGTTTCGCGCCGGTGGCCCGGATCAGCTTGCCGTATTTCTCGTCCTCTGATTTCAGGAATTGAGCGAACGCTCCTGGCGACCTGTACATCGGGTCCATCGTTTGCTTGCCGAGCCTGTCCATGACGCCGGGATCGGCAAGCGCCTTCCCAAGGTTGGCATTAAGCTTCTCAACGATGGTTGCCGGAGTTCCCGTGGGTACGAAGGCCCCAACCCATCCGGTGAAGTCATAGCCTCGCACAGTTTCCGCGATCGCGGGCACTTTCGGAAATTGCTTGATCCGCCGTCCCGAAGTGACGCCGAGCGCCTTCAGTCGCCCAGCTCGGATATGCACGGCCGCCACGCCGACATTGGCGGCCATCGCCTGGGTTTCCCCGGAGACGAGCGAGACGACCGCCGCCGCGGCCCCCTTGTATTGCACGTGCGTCATCCTGGTCCCCGTCATCGATTCAAAGAGCGCCATTGCTAGGTGCGTTGCCGTGCCGTTGCCGCCCGATGGATAGAAAATCTGAGCCGGCCGTTTACCCGTCAGCGCAATGAGTTCTTTGACGGACTTCACCGGCAATGACGGATGGACAACTATCATGAAGACCTGCTCGGCCAGCGTCGTCACGCCGACGAAGTCATTCAGCGTGTCGTACGGCAGCTTCCTCAAGTGCGCATTCGCGACATGGGTAGCTGAATGCACCATGATCGTGTAACCGTCCGGCGGAGACTTGGCGACGGCGGCTGCACCAATGACACCCCCGGCCCCGCCGCGGTTGTCGATGACGTGCGCTTGTCCCGTCAATTCAGCCACCTTCCCGAAGACCACGCGCGCAACGATATCGTTCGAACCGCCGGGGGGGAACGCCACGATCACGCGCACGGTTTTGCCGGGAGAGGCCTGCGCAAAGCAAGTCACGGAGAACGCCGTCAATAACACTAGTGAAAGAAGGCGTGAAACGATCTTCATCGGCCTGTCGAGCTCCGTAAGGGATGGCAGTTGGCAGGACCAGCGTGGTCGAGAGTTAAACGATGGCGCGGCTCGGCTCGTTTACGACGTAGTTCAGCAGTGTTTCGTGCGCCGTCGAGATGAATCGAATATACATCAAATCGAGTGCAAGGCAAGCGTCCTGGCCTATTTTTAAGTCAAAAGCAACTAATATAGCTGGGCCGGCTTCAAACAGGAAATACGCATCGGTTTCCACTGAAATTAATGGATGGTTCCGGCCGCCGACGATATAGTCCGCATACGCGGGGATAGCGGATACGTTGAGACTTGCCAGTGACCCTTTGTAATAGTCGTCACGCGCGGATGCGATTACTTCCACTGCATCGCTCATCTCATCTTCAGTAATTGCGGCCAAGCCGATGCGGCAATCTGCGCAATCTTTCGCAAGAGAAGCCTGCGAGACTATCGCAAACCGCGGTCGGCTTTCGCTCTCTTCCAGCGAAATGTCACCTTGACTCGTGTATTTAATTTCCAGTCCTTCGACTTTGCTGACTTTGGCGCTGGCCGAAGCGTGTTGATAGCGTTGAGATTGAACGCGGATGCGGCCATAGATGTATCCCCGCAGGACGAGGAAATTTCGCCCCTTAACATCATTGAGGCAATCGTTCGAATTCCTGATCAAGTCAGGACGCCTAAGTCATTCCCCTAAAGTGTGCGGCGCCTATTGGCTGCAAGTGCCGAGCATCTCCGCATACGCGCGGGCGCTGGGCTCGTGTTCCACGGCGCAAGTCCGATTGACAATCTGGTTCGCGAGCGCCCGCCCGATCACCGGTTCCGCCTGGCCCATGAACTTGCGCGTGACGTCGCTCCAAGTCATCGGGTTGCGGGGATCGCCCTTGGGATAGAGTACTTCGCGGAAAAAAATGCCGCGCTTCGTCTTCACTTCCACCGCTGCCGGGCGCGCGCCCTGCTTGAAGAGCGCGGTCAGTTCGGGCCTGGCTTCCAAGGTGCAGACCTTCATCAGCTTCGCCACGTCGGAGTTGCGCAACCACTCGTCGCTGAACTGTTCGGACGTGCAATCACCGGCCACGAGCCCCAGAGCGGTGCAGTAGTAGAAACTATGGTCCGCCGTCTCCTTGTTCGCGGGCGCGAACTTGTGATCGTCCCAGCTCGGCTTTGTGACCGCCTCCTCGTGGGCGAAGATCCGGATCGCCTCGATTTCGTCGGGCTTCAGAGCATGCTCGTTCTTCAGCTCGATCGCGGCCTGCACCATGGCCGGCGTCATGCCTTCGACCGGATACGGCTTGAGGCCGATCTTCATGATACGGAAATCACCGGTCTGCGGAACGAGCGGCTCCACGTCGACTCCCCCGGCGACCGCGTTGGCGAATCCGTACGGGCCTTCGAGCAGCGTAGTGCAGCCGGTGAAACCCTGCCGCGCGAGCAACGCGTAGAGGATCGCCTGGCTGGAGACGATGGGCGCCGAGAGCGCCTTGTCCATCGGGATGTCGCCGTGCCGGATCTCCGAAAACGTATTCGACCGCGCCCCGGAAAGCGCAATGGCGTTCGCACTCTGCCTTGCGTCGAGCGAGAACATGCGCGCTGCCCCGGCCGCCGCCGCATACGAGCAGGCCGCGGTGTGGTGCCAACCGCGATGCCAGAGGTTCTTCGCGACCGGAAGATCGGAAAACCGCAACTGGACTTCGTACGCGATCACGATGCCGAGCAGAAAGTCCATGCCCGTGCGGCCGCTCCACTCGGCCGCCGCGAGGACCGTGGCGATGGTGTCGCTGGGGTGTGCTGTCCAGGCCGGCCCGAAATAGACATCGTTGTAATCCTGGTAGCGGATGGCGACCCCGTTCGCCAGAGCGGCGAACTGTACGCTCGCCTTTGTCCCCTTACCGAGGAGCGTCGCCTGCGCGTTGCCGTCGAGTTCGGCTATACCGCGTCGCACTATCCGCGCGGGCTCGCTCTCGAGTCCACCGTATCCGCACGCAAGGCTATCGAGCAGGATGCGCTTGGCGTAGTCGACCACCGCCGCGTCGAGGTGCTCCGGTCGCAGGCCCGCGGCATACGCACCGATGCGCTCGACGACCGTTCCCTTCCGGATTCCGCCTTCCATTATGCCGGCATCGATACGCGTGGCGTGGACGAAATCCGGGTGAGTGCGTCCATGAGGCCGCCGATCTCGGATCTCGCATCAAGAGCAAGGATGTCGGTCTCGACCTTCTTCACCGCGTCAGGCGCAAGCCGGTAGGCGGCGCAGGCGCGGAACTTGTTTAGCGTGCGCTCTTCCTGCAGGCCGAACGTGGGATCGCCCGGTGCGTGCTTGACGTTCAGCTCGAGGCGCTTGCCGCCGCGCGTGATTATGGCCACGTTGACGCTGCCGTCGGCGGGATCCGGCACATGCTTGACCTTCTGCATGATGGTGCGCAGACCGGCCTCCTGCGTGCGCGGCGAGCTGTAGTCCGGGATCTCAGACCAGCCCTTCAGCACGCCCAGCGCGAGATTGAAGGACATCGAGAATTTGCCCTGCAGCCCGGTCTTTGGATCGGTGTGCAGCAGTGGTATGAGCCGCAGGTCCACTTCGATCGTTTGGATGTCGTCCGGCGCGAGCCCATGCTTCCTGACCAGCTCGATCACGCCTGACGTTGCGCGGTGGGTGGACCAGCAGGCTGGGTACCACTTGATGACAAGGCCGCGGCTCAGCGCGTACGTCTTGCCCAGCTTGGCGCACACCAGCTCCTCCGTATAGTCGCCGGGTCCTTTGAACGCGCGCAGGAAACCCTGCTCGCCGCCCAACGCGTCCCGGTCCGCGGTGAATCCGCGCTGCGCGAGCAGCGCGGCGAACACGCCGTTGCGCGCTGCGAGGCCGGCGTGCAGCGGCTTGGTCATGGTGCCGAAGTTTCTCTGGATACCGCAAGCTTCCGAGGCAGCGATGCCCATCGCGTGCATGGTCTGCTCGCGCGTGAGCTTCAGCAGCCGGGCCGCCGTGCACGTCGCGCCGAGTGTCCCGTACGGACCTGTCGGATGCCAGCCGAGATGCCAGCTCTTGGTATCGATCTTGCCGAACGTGTTGCGGTCGGCGAGGCAGTTGCCCACTTCGAAGCCGGCAACGTACGCGGCGATTGCCTCCTTCCCCGACGGTTTCGTGAGATCGGCGAGCGCGTAGATCACGGGTAGCAGCACCGCGGTCGGATGCCCGAAGCCGCCGACATCGTCGAAATCGAGCGCGTGTGCGAGGGCGCCGTTCGCCATCGCCGACTCAGGGGCATTGGCCGGCGTGCCGAGACCGATCACCCGGGCCTGATGGGCACCGCCGACGAAATCGAGGTAGTCGTTCACGACCTTGGCGAGCTCGGTGGACGCACCGGCCAGTGCGACGCCGGAGCAATCGAGCATGCCCCACTTGGCCCACTTCACGGCGTCAGGCGGGATGGAATCGAACGGGAGGCTGGTCGTGAAATCCGCGCAGGCAGAAGTAACGGACATGAGGGCTCCTCGCTTTCTTGGGTGCGGTCGAAAGGACTGGCTGTAATGTTACAGAGCAAGCCGGCGCTCACTCAATTAACTACTTCTAATAGCACCTTTAGTTTTTGTCATAGTGGCCGCCACGCCGGAACGCCGCTCATGACACGATGACCGGCACATGCTCAGGTGGAGGGGGCGGTTCGTCGCTTTCCAGCGCCTTCCGCACCGCCTCGCGCGAAAGGTGAGGCGCGTACAGTTCGATGAACGAAAGCACGTAGCTCCGAAGATACGTGTGCCGGCGCATCGACACGTTGAGCAGGCTCGACTTGAACAGGTGGCTTGCGTCCACGATGCCGAGGCTCCGGTCCTTGACCGGGTCATAGGCGAGGCGAGAGAGGATCGCAATGCCCATGCCGCGCTCGACGTATGCCTTGGTGACGTCCGGGTCGACTGCGCTCAATACGACGTTGTGCGCGAGGCCTGCCTGCGAGAACGCCTCGCTTACGACTCGGCGCCCGCTGAATGCAGTGTCGAACGCGATAATCGGATACTGCGCCAGCGTCTCCAGCGTGAGGCGCTTCTCCTTCAAGACGGGATGGTTGCGCGGCGCCACGATGCAGCGGGTCACCCGATACACGGGCAGGGACAGCAGGTCCTCGTAGGAACGGGAGGTTTCCGTCGCGATGGCGAGGTCAACTTCGCCCAGCGCGGCAAGCTCGCAACATTGCACCGGGTTGCCTTGCCTGAGCGTGACCTTCACTTTCGGGAAGCGCACGGTGAAGGCTTCGATCGCTCTTGGCAGCGAATAGCGGGCGTGGGTATGGGTGGTCGCCACGGTCAGCTCCCCCATGTCGTTGCTCGAATATTCCTTGCCGATGAGGCGCAGGCTGTCGATGTCGCGTAGGACGCGCTCCGCGACCCGCACCACCTCGCGCCCCGCGGGGGTCAACGCCTCGATCTTGTTCTTCTTGCGCCGGAAAATCCTGATGCCGATCTCGTCCTCGATGTCCCGGACCTGGCGGCTCACGCCGGGCTGCGAGCGGAACAGAGCTTCGGCGGCGTTCGACATTCGCAATCCCTGCTTCACCACTTCGCAGATCGCGCGCAACTGATGGATGTTCATATAATATCAAAGCGACGAAGGAGGAAACGATGCGGTCGGTCGGATTGATTTCGCTTGCAATGTGCATTCTCGCCGGGGTGAGCCCTGGCGCCGGCGCGCAGGAATACCCGGCAAAACCGGTGCGGCTCATTATAGGCTTCCCGCCGGGGGGTGGAGGATTTCCGCTGGCGCATTGAGGAACTGCGCGTGTCGCTGTTCGCGCTGGAACTGAAAACGCCTTACCCAGTCTCGTTCAAACGAATGAACAAGCTGTGGGCGGAGATAGTCAAGACTTGACCGCCAGAATGATGACGTGAGAGCGGGAGATCGGGAGGGCGGGAGATGGGGCCGTTATCGCTCTCGCGATTTCACGATCTAACGATCTCCCGAACCCGGAAAAGGTCAGGAACCTTTTTCGGGCCCGAAGGTTCAACGCCTGTCCGTCACTTCCCATCCTCATAGCACCCGTGAGTCGTCGCCGTGCGCCCGCCATCCACCACGATATTGGCGCCGTTCACATATGACGCCAGGTCCGATGCCAGAAACAACGCGACCTTCGCGACATCCTCCGCCGTGCCCATGCGGCCGGCTGGGGTAACGGCGATGCGCGCTTTATCCGCGCGCGACAGCGGTGCGTTCGGCTTGCGTATGCCACCCGTGGAAATGCTGTTCACGCGTATGTTGAGTTCGGCAAGGTCGTGGGCCATCACGTGCGTGAGCGGCAGCACGCCGCCCTTGGCCGCGGAATAGCCCGCTATGCCCGGGTTGCCCAGTATGGCGTCAATGGACGCGTGATGGATGATTGCACCGGCCCCGGCGCGCCTCATCAACGGCAGGAAGTATTTGGAGCACAGGAAGACCGAAGTCAGGTTGCGGCCCAGCATGGCGGCCCAGGTTTCCTCGGTCGTGTCTTGAAAAGACTGGCGGATCGGGTTGCGTCCCGCCACGTTGAAGAGCACATCGACCTTGGCGAGCCGCCTTTCACAGGTCCGCGCGGCCGCTTGCACCTGGGCGGAGTCGGTGACGTCGGCATGGATGAAAGGGATCTCCCGTGCGCCGATCTGCAGCGACGTCGACTGCGGCAAACCCGCCTGGTCGTCGATCAGAACGACCTTTGCGCCTTCGCGCATGAAGAGCAGCGCCGTCGCCTGCCCCATACCGTAGGCGTCGCCGGCGATCACCGCAATTTTGTCCTCGAGCAACATATGAATGCCTTTCATTTACAAGTCGGACATGGAGTGGTTTTGCTTAAGGAGTTTGTCGGGCCAAAGTCCGACAAACTCCTACGCCGGCGTCGATCCGGGCTATGATGCGTTTCAGTCTGGTGTGACCGCGTACTCCGAGCCGCGTCGACCGTTTTCCCGTTCCCTCAAGGGCCCGCGGACGGACCCCTGCAGCGGACCGCCACGCCTTGCAATATATATGACGATCGAAGAGGAGACCATGAAAATAGCCATGCTTTCAAGAACTCTCGCCATGCTGCTGCCGCTGGCGGCGCTCGCTGCACCCGCCCCGGCCCTGGCGCAGGATGCGTACCCTGCCAGGCCGATCCGGCTCATCATTCCGTTCGCGGCGGGCGGCGGCGCCGACGTGGTGGGGCGGCTCATCGCTACCCGCCTCTCGGAACGCCTCGGCCAGCAGGTCGTGGTGGACAACCGCACGGGCGCGGGCGGCGTGATCGGCACCGAACTGGTGGCGCGGGGCGCGCCTGACGGTTATACCCTGGGTTTCGTCCCGGCGTCGTTCACCATGCAGCCCGCGCTGCGGAAGCTGCCCTACGACCCCATCAAGTCGTTCACGCCGGTCGCGCGCGTGGGCAAGGGCTCCTTCGTGCTGGTGGTGACGCCGGCCGTTCCCGCCAGGACACTGAAGGAATTCATCGCGTATGCGAAGCAGAATCCCGACAAGATGTTTTTCGGTACGGCGGGGGCCGGCTCGACCGCGCACATGTTCATGGAGCTTTTCAAGATGATGGCCGACATCAACTTCAATGTCGTGCACTTCAAGGGCGGCAACCAGCAGGTGATCGACTTGCTCGGCGGCCACAGCCACGGCACCATGATCTCGCTGCCCGCGGTGCGGCCGCACATTATCTCCGGCAAGCTGCACGCGCTCGCCACGAGCGCGTCCAAGCGCACCGTGTTCCTGCCCGACGTGCCGACGCTCGACGAAGCGGGCGTGAAAGGCTATGACGCCACCGTCTGGTGGGGCGTGCTCGCGCCCGCCGGCACTCCGGCTGCCGTGGTCAGGAGGCTGGATGCGGAACTGAAGAGCGTGCTTGCCCAGGACGAGGTGAACAAGGCGTTTGCCGGCCAAGGCGTCGAGCCCGACTACCAGGGGCCGGTCGGGTTCCGGCCGTTCGTCGCGGCCGAGATCGCGAACTGGACCAGCGTAGTCAAGAAGGGCAACATCAAGCTCGAGTAAAGCCGGTTCGGGGCGAGCGGCGGGCCGCCTGTGCCAGGTTACGTCTGCGTGAGAGCGGGAAATCGGGAGGGCGGGAGATGGGGCTGTTATCGCGCTCGCGATTTCCCGATCTAAGAAATCAAAGGGGCCAGGCTCGTGAAGAATCAAAGGGGCCAGGCTCCAATGGCACTACCTTAAGAGAAAGGCCATCAAGATCATTGAGATGAAGATGGGCTGAGAGCCTCGAGGCGTTACGATGCGGGTGTCGAATCCGTGTTGCATAACGCAGGAGGGTCAGCCCAG
>JACPTK010000033.1 GCA_016192825.1 Betaproteobacteria bacterium
AGCTTCCGCCCGCGTGGGGCTCGGCCCGATGCAGCGCCACATCCCGTGGTCGATCGCCACCGTGCGCTTTCGCCTGGCTCGCGCCATCGCGCGAGGGCTTCCGCAATGCCCCTGCTGCGGAAAACCGTACCGGCGGCCAGTAGCGCGTGATTAGAAACACAGTACGATTAATTAGCCGACATTTCGGAAGTTCACTATACATTGGGCGCCATCTCCTCGAGGAGACGGTGTAGGACGATGAAGGTTCCGAGTAACCACCAGTTATAAGAGAGCCATGGCGAGCACCTCATCTCAGCCTACCAACGCCAAGAAGGCCACCAAGGGCTTGGCAACCGTTGCGATGCTGAAGGCGAACTTCGACGGCGGGCGGGATCATATCGAAATGTTCCTGCCTTTCGTCCTGGACGTGATCCAGTCTGTTCCTACGACTGATTTTTCGGTCGATGATGTAGCTTCTCGCCTTGAAGTTCGCCACACGCTTTCGATCCCCACACCCTTCCGCTTGATCCCGATGGGTGACTGGCGCGATTCGATCGCAGCCAAGCAAGCGAAAAAACGGGCGCGATGGCGCCGGCAGGACGGCAGCTAAAGAAAGAAGCACAACAAAGTTGTGAGGGAAAACCGTCACCATTGGACCCTGCTCGGCAGGAGTGGAACGAAGCAACATCAGTTCCTCGCGCGTATTTGGAGGAAATCCGAGGGTTGAATTTGGAGCATCGAGGTATGCTGCAGCGTCGCAATGGCTGGACTGCGCCGGACTTCCACGAATGAAGAGCGTGATGCCCAACACGTCGCTGCAGTTAACTCTGCGGTCGAAAATGACGCTCCACGAGTGTTGCTCGCACGCGCATTTCACCGCGAACGTTGCGTCATCAAGGGCGGAGCGCTGAGGCGTGACCTGGCTAGTCTCAGGCGATCGGATCGGAACCGTTCTCGCGGTGTCCGATTCTGGCGTTCCTATTTGCCACGGCGAGGGGCAGCACGAACCATTGCCGCCTGGCATGAATGAATCCCGCGGCAACATAGACCGGATTTTGTTCACTCGACTTCAAAAAGCAAAGTGTGCGTGGACGGTTGCCTTGCCCAGCGAGGCGCCGATTCACGTTGATGCCAATGGACAAGGTCTCCTTGAGCGCGTTGCGAAAGCTCCGGATAAGTCACACGGAATGATTACGTTTTTCACTGATCCTGATCTCGTGGGCATCGTGACCGTTGTTCCGGAGGCCACCTTTGTGCATATCCGGCGTCTTCTGGAGCTGGTACTTATCTCCGAGTCGTTGCGCTATTCATTCGCCTTGGAGTTTCTTGGGTTTCGAGTACCTCACGCCACGACCGCCACCCCAACGTGGGAGGAGTTCATTGCGGGCAAGCCGTACTTCTTTCATGAAGTCACCGTCGCAGTGAGGCACGGATGACGCATAACTGTTTAAGGCAGCCGCCCGGCCAAAAGCGGCCGGCGGCTGATTAAGACGTTGGGCCTCATGAACGACCGTTGCCGAACCTGCAATTTTGAATCTACTGAGGACGAATAGAGTCATGAAAATGACGCCACAGCGCCGCGCCCTGGACAAGATCTACAAGCGGCGAGACCGCTACGAGATTCCTGAATGGCAGCGAGAGGAGGTTTGGGACACTGCCAAGAAGCAACAGCTTATCGATAGCATACTCCGCGGCTGGCGCCTTCCTAAGTTCTACCTCGTAAAAATCGCAGAAGACGAGTTTGAAGTCGTGGATGGTCAGCAGCGGCTCGCTGCCATCTATGAATTCTTTGCAAACGAGCTGCCATTGTCGTCCAACTCCGTCGCGCGGTTTGGAGGTCCCTACTATAAAGACCTCAAGTCGAAGTACTCTGACGCCTTCGATGACTTCGAGATTGACTACGACGAAATCGAGGAGGCAACCGAAGCGGAACTCAAGCAGTTCTTTCAGCGGCTACAGGAAGGGCTTCCCCTCACCAGCAGCGAGAAACTGAACTCAGTACACAGCAAGCTCCGCGACTACTGCAAGACTCTCGCGAAGCATGACTTCTTCAAGAAGTCCGTTGTCGTCCCTGACACGCGTTTCGCTCATTTTGACATCGTAAGCAAAGCGGCGGTCATCGAGATCGAAGGGATTGAGACGGGTCTACGGTACGACGATATCAAGCCAGTCTTTGAAGCGCAGAGCACCTTCTCTACTACATCCGCAGCCGCCAAGCGCCTTCGATCTGCTTTGGACTTCCTCGCGACTGCTTTTCCAACCGCGAATTCATTGCTGAAAAATCGTACGGTGGTTCAGTCAGTAATCAGCCTCGCCTGCCGGCTTGTCGCCACCGGCAACTCGGCAGGTCTTGAGAAGAAGTTCTCGAGCTTTGTTCATCACTTTATGAGCCAGCTGAGTCATCAAGTAGAACTCGGGCAGGCGGCCATCAACTACGATTTCATCCGATTCCAGAAGTCGATCAATGCTAACGTGAAGGCGGGCGCTCGCACCCGGCAAGAAATCCTTCTGCGTAAGGCGTTCATGCACGATCCCGGGCTGGCAGCTGCTTTTGATCCCAGCGCTCTCGTTGAAAGCGGACTGACCGGCCGCATCAAGGAGCTAGGTGATGCCATAGGTGCCGAAATCGCGCGCTTGAATGCCGCATACTCGGCCGATCATGGGATGGACCTCTTCAAGGCCACGAACAAGACTGTACCGGCGCTAACTAGCTTGGGCAAACCTATCAAGGATTTGACCACGTACAAGAGATTTGTCACCGATCTCTACTTCATCTTTCGTGAAAGTACTGGACAGCGACTAGGCGCAACCATCCCGGTCTCATTTTCTGATGTAAATGGTCTGCGAACTGATCTCCAGCACGACACTGACCACGGAGACAACACGAAGGTCAAAGCGAAGAAGAAGCAAGCAGGTGCCACCTTTAAGAAGTTTTCAGGCGAGGCATCGCCTGACGTCCTGGACCCGATGCACTTTGTGCTTGTGCAAGCGAACCTGCTTTCGGCACTCGAGTTGGACCTGAAGAACCTCGCGCTCCCGAAGCCATGAGGCCCAACATTCGCACGCCCCAAACCGACTGCCATCGCCCGCAGCGACAGACCCGCCAGCAACCCAAGACTCAGTTCTTCACGCTCTTGCAGACTCAACCTCGTATAACTTGGCATGCAACACCTCCTCCAGTATCGTGGATAAGTGTTGCACTAGCTGTTTGAGACACCCCTGTAAATCCTGTTGAATCCTGTTAATCCTGTCTATTTTTTGATTTTATCTGCGTGTATCTGCGTTTATCTGCGGTTGATGTCTACTTTTTCATCGCCTTGCGCTTCCACGCCTCCCACGCCCTGCCCAGCCCGTAGCCTTCGCGCGCCTCGATCAGGCGCGCTTCCTCGGGGTCGAGGAACTTGATCGGCTTGCCAGGCGCTATGGCCATGGCCTGGGCCTGGAGCGTCGCGTTGAGCGCCAGGAAGATGCTGCGGCCGACCAGGCGCGGCAGCGACGGCCCTACGACCGTCGCGCCGTGTCCCCGCATCAGCACCGCCGGCTTGTCGGCGATGCTTTCTGCGAGCGCGCGGCCAAGCGCCGGATTGCGGATCAGGAGGTCGGTCATGCCCGCCGCGTCGCGGATCTCGAAGATGGGCACGCCGAGCGCAATGAACGCGGCCCGGTGATACATCGGCTTCAGCGGCACGTCGATCACGCCGAATGGGATCACCGGCGGCGCGTGAAAGTGCGTGATGGCCATCACATCAGGCCGCGTTTTGTAGATTTCGCCGTGGATGAAGCGCTCGGTGTAGAGATTACGACCCTTCGGGTCCACCGGATTGTTGTCGAGATCGAACTCGAGGATGTCCTTCGCCGTGACCAGCTCCGGCGCGAGCGAGTGCGACAGCAGGAAGCGGTTGGCGTCGCGGTTGTGGCGTACGCTGACGTGACCCCAGCCGTCGAGCACCCCGTGCTGGGCGAGGATCCTGTTGGCGGCAACCAGGTCCGCGACCAGCTGCGGGTCGGCGCGCCCCGCTGATCGCGGGTGACTCGTGACTCGTGACTCGTGACTGGTGCCGGACCGCCGTTTAACCATCGCCCACCCCTTATCCCCTACCCCTCATCACGCCTCACTTCCTCCTCGCTTTTCGAACCGGCTTGCCGCCGGGCGACACGGCCAGCTTCATGCCCAGCATGTCCATCGCATTCTCGTAGTAGATCTTGCGCCGGACGCGGTCCGAAAGCTTCAGCGAGTCGATCGCCCGGATGATCGCTCGGATGAATCCCGGCCCGCCCTCCGGATCGAACGGGCAGTCGGTGCCGAACAGCACCCGGTCCGCGCCGAAGAAGTCGAGCCCGCAGCGCAGCGCGGGCGCCGAGCCGTTGATCGCCGTGTCGCCGTAGAACATCTTGAAATAATCCAGCGGGCGCCTGCCCAGGCTTTTGCGCAGCGCAATGTAGTCCTCGTCGTGCGTGCGTAGCCCCATCTGGTCCATGCCGAGCCCGATGCGCTCGTCGAAGAACGGCGCCATCGCGCCGAGGTGGTGCGTGATGATCTTCATGCCCGGCAGCTTCTGCAGCATGCCCGAGAATACGATGCGCGCCATGCACGCGCTGGTTTCGTAGGGCCAGCCGAACAGCCACCAGATCTCGTATTTCGACTTCGATTCGGTCGGGTAATCGGCGAATTTGGAGGTACGCGCCGGATGGAGCCAGATCGGCAAGTCGTACTTCTTCACGCAGCGCTCGAAGATCGGAAGGAACTCCGGGTCGTCGAGCGGCCGGCCGTTGACGTTGGTGAAGACCTGGATACCCTTCGCGCCGAGCCGGGTGATCGCGCGGTCCATCTCCTCGATCGCGGCCGGCACGTTGTTCATCGGCAGCGAGGCCACGAAGGCCGGGAAGTGATCCGGGTGCAGCGCGACGATCTCGGCCATCCCGTCGTTGGCGAGCCGCGCGAGCGCCGGCGACTCCTCCGGCCCGGCGAGCATCTCGATCGCCGGCAGCGACAGCGTCAAGATCTGCTTGTAGCCCCTGAACGCCTTCATCATCCGCATGCGCGCATCGAGGTTCCACAGCACCGGGATGTTCATCCAGCGCATGATCGTCGCCGACAGCGCGGGATTGCTGCTCGCGATCGCCCGCATGCGCTCGAAGTAGAGCTGCGGAAAGATGTGCGGAAAGATGTCCAGCTTGAGACCGTTTTTCATGGGATTTTCGTTATTGGAGTTGGAAGGAGCGGAACGTCCGCAACATTAGACGATCTTGCGCTGGACCGCAATCGCGCAGGTCATTGAAAACAAACGGCGCTTGACCCCATCCGGCTCTCTGCATCGGGTTGCGCGGACGCGGCCCTGGACCGCCGCCGGGAAGCAACCCGCGGAAGCCGTGTCGCCAGCGTGCGACAACGCCAGCTACCCGGACACGTCCTGTAACACTTTGTTACGGGAATGCATCGCGCGTTTTGCTAGTCTTACTTTCGTGATCATGCGCAACGAGGATGACGCCATGATTCGGACAGGAAAACTCGCGGCGCTCGCGGTATTGGTGCTCGGCCTCGCAATCAGCGTGCCGGCGCTGGCAGATCGCGGCAGAGGTCATTACCGCCCGCGCTCGCATGTGCATTGGGGCGTGTTCGTGGGCGTGCCGTCACTGTGGTACTACCCGCGCGCTTACTACTACCCGCCCTCCTATTACTACTATCCGCCGGTGTACGCAGCGCCCGCCTCGCCGCCGGTTTACATCGAGCGCGGCGACACGGGCGCCGCGCCGGAGCAGGCGCAGGCGTACTGGTACTACTGCCCCGAATCCCAGGCTTACTACCCTTACGTCAAGCAATGCGCAGGCGGATGGCAGAAGGTGGTGCCCCAACCGCCGGGTGGATAGGGCGTAATTCGTGATTGGTGAGTAGTGAGTGGACGGACCAGAGCGGGCATACGAGAAATGAAATCGATTTACTCTTGGCGGTCTTGGCGTCTTGGCGGTTCGATCTTATCGCTGCTCGCGCTCGCCGCGTGCGTGTCGGTGCCGAGCGGGCCTAGCATGATGTCGCTCCCGGGCACCGGCAAGAGCTTCGACCAGTTTCGCTTTGATGACCAAGAGTGCCGGCAGTTTGCGAGCGCGCAGGTGGGCGGGACCACGCCCAACCAGGCCGCCAGTGACAGCGGCGTGACGAGCGCCGCAGTCGGCACGGCGGTGGGCGCCGCGGCCGGCGCCGCCATTGACGGCGGCAGCGGCGCCGCGGTGGGCGCCGGCGTCGGCCTGCTGACCGGTGCGCTCGCGGGATCGGGGGCCGCCAGTGCATCGTCCTACACCCTGCAGCAGCGCTACGATAACGGCTACGTGCAATGCATGTATGCCAAAGGCCACAAGGTCCCGGTGTCCGGGCGTTTCGCGTCGGCCAACGAGCGCCCTGCCCCCCGGCCTGCGCCGCGCTACTACGCGCCGCCGCCTCCGCCGCCGTATTACCGCTAGCCTGAAACGGCGTGAGTGGTGATTGGTGATTCGACCTGAGACGAAAAAGCCCGCGCGTCCGCAGGCTTTTCTTGACGGGAAGCAGCTGATGATGAAATAGGCCCGGGTATACCCGGGCCTATTTCATTCCACCTCGTTGAACTGCCCCCGGGTGACCTGCAGCGGCGCGCCGAGCCCGGACAGGATCGTCGCGCGGCGGACTTCGTTGGCGGTGCGGCGGCGCTCCTCGTCCAGCCACAGCCGGTCGTGCCCCCACATGCTGCCGCCGTGGGTGACCTCGCGCGGCGTCCAGGTCGCCTCGTCCACGGTACGCCCGCCCCAGCCGTACTCCATCATGAAGCCCGCCGGGCAGAACGCGTAGAAGGACAGCGTCCAGTCATTGGAGTGTCGCCCCAGCGTCTGGCCGATGCGCCAGCGTTCCTGCGCGAAGTCGTAGGCGCGGCCGACGTCGTCGAGCGCGAGCACCTCGAACAGAACGTGATGCACGCCGTTCAGCTTCGATTGCAGCAGCGCGACGCTGTGGTGGCGCGGGTTGGCGCGCAGGAACATCAGGCGATAGGGCTTGACCATGTAGTCGGTCAGCCGGAAGCCGAGCGTATCGCGGTAGAACGCGCTCATGGCGTCGATGTCCTGCACGTGGAACACGGCGTGACCCATGCCGAGCGGGCCGCAGCGGAACCCTCCGTGCGGCCGCGGTGCCTTGAACGGCCCCTCTCCCGCTGCAAGGCCGTGAAAGAACTCGATCCGGTTGCCCGCCGGATCTCGGCACCATGCCATGCCCTCGACGCCGCGCAGCATCAGCTCCTTTTCGCTGGCGGGCGTCACGGCAACGCGCACCGCCTCGAGCTGGCGCACCGTCTCCCGCAGCGCCTCGGGACCGGCGGTCTGAAAGCCGAAGAAGCCCGGGCCATCGTGATCGGACCGCTGCACGAGCACGCGGTGGCAGCGGTCGTCCATGCGCAGCGCGAGCGCGTCCGCGCCGCGCTCGGCGATCTGCATCGCCAGCACGTCGGTCGCAAACGCGCGCCACGCGCCAAAATCGGTTGCGTCCACCCCGATGTATCCCAATCCCTGTACGCGCATCGCCGTGCTCCTCCGGTGTATCGGTGCGCCTCATTATTGCTTACGCCGGGGCGTTTTGCACCCCTCGATGCCGGTCAGGAACATCAAGGAGTTCATCGCTCTGGCGAAGCAACGCCCCGGGCAGATTCAATATGCGACGGGCGGCGCGGGCACCGCCAACCACATCGCCGCGGAGGCGATACGCCTTGCCTCGGGCATCAACATCGAATACATCGGTTCCACGCCCGGGCAGTGCGACGCGTTCCTGCGGGAGCAGGTGCCGGTGTGGGGGTGATCGTCACGGCCGCCGTGGCCCGCATCGACTAGCGGCCTGGTACTGCGTGATTGGTGAGTGGTGAGTGGTGAGTGGTGACAGCGTAAACACCTCTCTCCTCATCCCTCATCCCTCCGCCCTCATCCCTCCCCTATCGGGCCGAGGCCTCGACGCAGAAATCCGCCAGCCGCGCGAGCAGTCGCTGCAACGCCCCGTTAGCCGCGATCACGCCGCCATAAGCGTCCTCCGTCGGGGCGCTTTCGATTTCGTCGAACACCCGCGTCGCCAACACCCGCTGGCGCGGCACGTCGATCAGCCGCGCGCGCAGGGTCAGTTGAACCCGGCTCGGTTTCGTCCCGAAATCGTGCTGCAGGCGGACGAGATCGGTGTCGAGCCGCAGGTCGGCCGGAACCACGTTCGGCATCCGCACCACGGCGCGAAAGCCGCGGGACTGCTCCAGCGCCTGGGCGATAAGCGGCGCCAGCATGCGGGCCGGCGTGTCCGCCCAGCGATTCCGGGCGTAGTAGTCGAGCCGGTGCGGTTCCCGCACGTAGGCGATCCGCGCCGTGTCGAAGCCCGGTTGCGCCCGCGGCACGTCCACCGCCAGCACCAGATCCCGGTTCGGGCGTTCGGGTCCCGCGACAGGCCGCGCATCGAGCAGGTAGATATTCGTGTGCTCGACCGGCGGCGGCTGCAGGCCGGCGCAGCCGCCGAGCAATGCAAACGCCGCGGCCAGGGCGAGCGCGCGAGTGGTCGCTGGATTCCGCATCACGGCGCCCGCCCTATTCTCCCGGACCCGGCTTCGACGGCGGCTTGCCGTACAGGAGCTGCGCCGGGTTGCGCTCCAGCTCCTCGCTGAATCGCCGCAGCGTTCCGGTCAGCTCCCGCAACTCCGCGACCAGCAGGTGCGCTTCGGGCAGGGTCTCCGCCGTGAATCGCTGCACGTCGGGACGGGCGCCTGCAACCACGCTGCCCGCGGCCGCGCTCGCGCGAGCGACCTCGGCCGCCATCCTGTCCAGGGCATCGGCGCTCTTCTGCATGCGTTCCGTGAGTTTGGGCAGCTCCGCGGTCAGTTGCGCGGTGTTCTTCGCGGCACGCGCTGCGTCCGCGAGGCCCGCGTCGATCGTCGCCGCGCGCGCCGCCAGAGTGCGCGACAGGACCTGGAGATCCGCGACGGTCTGCTTGAACGCGCGCCGGTTGTCCTCATCCATCAGCGCGTTGACACCTTCGCTGGTCAGATTGAGGTTGGCAAGCAGCGTGGTGATCGCCGAATCGAGACGCACCATGAGCGACGCGCCGGAGCGGATCGTCGGGTATTCCTCCCCCGCACCCGCCTCGAGCAGCTTCGAGTCGCGACTGCTCCCCGACAATTCCACGTAGGCGATGCCGGTCAGCCCGTGCGTGCGCAGCACCGCGAGCGTGTCCACTTTCACGGGCGTGCCGCGCTCGATGTCGAGCGTCAATTCCACCTTCTCTACGTTGCCCGCCGCCAGCGCGATCTTGCGCACGCGGCCGACCTCGACGCCGCGGTACTTGACCGAAGCGTAAAGGCTCAGCCCCGCCACCGATTCGCTCATGTAGGTGAGATAGGTGTCGTACGTCTTGCGATAGGATTTCTCGCTGCTCAGCCACAGTACGCCGCCGATCAGCGCCGTGCCGAGCACCAGCACGAATGCCCCGACCACGATGTAGTTTACTTTCGATTCCATGCCTGCCCGCGCGCGGAGCGCCCGCGCGGCCCGTAGAAATACTCGCGGATCAGGGCGTGGCCGGATTGCGACAGCTCCGCCATCGTGCCCACGCCCAATATCGTTCCCTCGCCCAGCACCGCCACGCGGTCCGCCGCCCGCCACAGCAGGTCGAGGTCGTGGGTGACCATCATGATGGTGAGACCGAGCGCGTCGCGCAAATGCCGCACCAGCTCGTCGATGCCGGTCGCGCTCAGGGGATCCAGGCCGGCGGTCGGCTCGTCGAGAAACAGCAATTCGGGATCGAGGGCGATGGCGCGCGCGAGCGCTGCGCGCTTGCGCATGCCGCCGGAGAGCTCGCTGGGGTACTTGGGACCGGCGTCGGCCGGCAGGCCCGCGAGCGCGATCTTCACGGCCGCGATCTCGTCGATCAGGGCATCGCTGAGGGGCGTGTGCTCGCGCAGCACCATGCCGACGTTCTCGGCCACCGTGAGCGAGCTGAACAGCGCGCCGCGCTCGAACATGACGCCCCAACGGCGCCGCAGCGGCAGCGCGCCCGTGTCGTCGAGCCCGACCACTTCCCGCCCGAACACCCGGATCGAGCCCGACACCGGCTGCTGCAGCGCGATGGTCTCGCGCAACAGGGTGGACTTGCCGCAACCGCTCGCGCCGACCAGCGCGAAGATCTCGCCGCGCCGCACCGACACGCTCACGTTCTCGTGCACGACGGCGGCCCCGAACCGCGTGTTGAGGTTGCTGATTTCGACGACTGCGTCGGCGGCCTGCATGATTATTCCGCGCCTCTCTAGCAGCCTGTCGGACTTACCAGTCGGGACAGGCTGCTAAAGCAAAACCGGCCGGATTTCCACAAGATATCATTCAAATAGCCTCAACAGCCGCGTGAGCACGCACGTTTCTTCGTGGTTCGGGCCACTCAGTAGGGTTTTCGACCTCATTCCGGCGGCCGGTTTTGCATAAAGAGCTTGTCACATCGTAAGTCCGACAAGCTCCTAGATGTCGAGATAGCTGAACGCAACCGAAAACAGCGCGTCGGACAGGATCACCAGGAAGATCGCGTGCACCACGCTCACGGTCGTCCGATGCCCCACGCTTTCGGCGCTGCCGGAGACCTGGAATCCCTGGAAGCACCCCACCAGCGCGATGATGACCGCGAACACCGGCGCCTTGCCGATGCCGATCATGTAGGAGGTCAGGCTGACCGCTTCGTCGAGGCGGTCGAGGTACGCAATGAAACCGACGCCGAGCTGGGCCTTCGCCATGACCATTCCGCCGAGCACGCCCGTGACGTCGGTGAACACGGTGAGCAGCGGCAGCGCGATCATCAGCGCGATCACCTTGGGCAGCACCAGCAGCTCGATCGGCCCCACGCCGATGGTGCGCAGAGCGTCGATCTCCTCGGTCACCTTCATGGTGCCGAGCTGCGCCGCGTACGCGGAGCCCGAGCGCCCGGCGACGATGATGGCGGTGAGCAGCGGGGAGAGCTCGCGCACCATGGAAAGGCCCACCAGGTCGGCGACGAAAATGTTCGCGCCGTAGTTCCGCAGCTGCTCCGCCCCCTGGTAGGCGATCACGATCCCCAACAGGAACGACAGCAGCCCCGTGATCGGCAGGGCGTCGAATCCGGCCGTCTGCAGGTTGTAGAGGATCGGCCGCCACCGGATGCGGCGCGGGCGGAGGAGCGATTGCAGCAGAACGAGGGCGCTCTCGCCGAGAAAAGAAATCATGCCGAGCATCTCGAGCAGGAAGCGCCACGCCTCCCGGCCAAGCCTGACCGACAGCGACGGTGCGCCCGCCGCGGCTTCCGCGACCGGCGCGCGTGCCGCGATCAACTGCAGCAGCGCGTCGAACTCCGGGCGCAACCCCTCCACCCGCGCGGGGCGCTTCCGCCCCGCCAGCGTGCGGAGCGTTCGGTGCAGCAGCCACGCCCCCGAGGTATCCATCGCGGTCACCCTCGATGCATCGAGCACGACCTCGCCCTCGCCGGACCAGGAAAAATCCTCGAGCCGGCGTTCCAGCTGCGCGATTCCGCGCACGGTCCATGCGCCGGCGCAACGGTATTCCCCCCGCGCTTCTCCCGGGTGGATGTCCGCGCCGGCGATCAGTTCCGCTGTGCCAACGAGATCGGCTGCCATCACCGGAATCCGTATACAGGCCCTTGTTTCCACGAGGATTGCGCCACCGGCGACATCCTCGCTGAAAGCAGGACACGGATTATTGACATGGATCAACCTGCCGCCATGCCATGGCCCCGCATGCGCATCATGGTAAGCAGCGACCTGGAGCATTTTCCCCGGAAACAAGCGAGCGCGAAACAGGGCATTGGGTCAACACGAAATCGAATGCGAAGCGCTGGAAGAATGTGACCGCCGTCCCGAAGGCTGGTGCTGCGTCGAGGTCGCGGGCGTCGCGCGCGATTCGCGCGACGGGTGTACGTGTTCAATCGCGGCGCGCAACCCGTCAATGATTGCTCTTTCCGCCCGACCCGCGTATAAGAATGGAAGGCGTTTAGTTTCCTCTCCTTGGGTCCGGTTCTTTCCGCGCCGCTCCTGCAACCGCGTCGCTCAGGGCCTGGGATTGAACATAACCGGACTTGCCTCCGTCCACCGTTTCGTCATAGGCGCTCATGGCCGTCATCGCAACCGCACTGCAGCCGGGAGAACTGGAATCGCTGCGCCAGCTCACCCGCGGGGCGGCGAAGAAGCGCATCCCGGTCGATCACGTCGAGAAACTGGTTGGCTTCGGTTTTGCAAGAATACGGGCCGGTACGCCGATCATCACTACCCGCGGCCACGCGAAACTGGCGTTCGAAATCACCCGCTCCAGCTGGTTTGCCACGCCGGTTTGAGCCGACCCGGAGAGGCGCGAGCGATGGATCAGGTGGTTGGTTTTGACGAGTTGCGCTGGCTCCAGGAGCTGACTTTGAAGACGCGGAGGGAGGAGATTCCCGAAGCCATCGGGGCCAGGCTGCTGACGAGAGGACTCATCGAGCGGGAGGCCGGCGGCTTTGCGCTTACGTCAAGGGGACGCATCGCGCTGACCAAGCTGGGTTGACGTCATGAAAGTACAGATGATGCACGTCGAGACCGTTCCCGGCAGAGTGCTGGTCGGTCCGAAAAAGTTGCGCAACAGTTACGTCCGCATCGTTTCCCTGAAAGATGGCTCCGGGCGCATCGAAAAACTCGATCTCCCCTCGGGCGCCTGGTTGCAAGCGCCCGAAAGCGTGACTTTCAGCGAGGTCTGGAGCGCGCCCTCGGCGCCGCTGTTGCTGCTGGCGGAGATGGAAGGAAAGCTATGAATATCTTCGTGGGCAATCTCGGTCCCGACGTGACCGAAGAGGAAATCGAGGAACTGTTCAAGCCGTTCGGCCAGGTCGGGTCGGTGCAGCTGGTGCGAGAGCTGTTCACCGGCAAGGTCAAGGGCTTCGGCTTCGTGGAGATGCCGGGTAAGGCGCACTCGCTTGCCGCGATCGCCGGCCTCAACGGCAAGGAATTCGCCGGGCGACCGCTGAAGGTGAACGAAGCGCGGCCCCGCCCCGAGCGCGGCCGGCGGCGGTAAAAGCGCGCGCGAGACGTGGCATCGGGCCGGCACAAGATCGAATTTGAAGTGCTGGAGGGATGGGACCGGCTTCCCGAGGGCTGGACCTACGTCGAGGTCGCCGGCGTCGCCTGCGACTCGCGCGACCGGGTGTACGTGTTCAACCGCGGCGCCCATCCCGTCATCGTGTTCGACAAGGAAGGGAAATTCCTGAATGCCTGGGGCGAGGGCCTGTTCAAGAACCCGCACGGCATCTTCATCGACCACCACGATCACCTGTGGCTGGCGGACGACAAGGACCACACGGTCCACAAGTTCACCACCGACGGCAAGCGGCTGATGACGCTGGGCGAGTCGGGCAAGGCCACGGACACGGGCTACAAGATCGGTGTCAGCCCCGTGAAACGCGCCGCGGGGCCGTTTCACCGCGTCACCAACGTAGCTGTGCTGCCCGGCGGCGACCTGTACATCGCCGACGGCTACGGCAACGCCCGCGTCCACAAGTTTTCCCGGGACGGCAAGCTGCTGTTCTCCTGGGGTGAGCCCGGGCGCGGGCCGGGCCAGTTCATCCTGCCCCACGGCATTGCGGTGGACAGCGCGGGGCTGGTGTACGTCGCGGATCGCGAGAACTCGCGGGTGCAGGTCTTCAATCCCAAGGGGGAATACCTGCGCGAGTGGACGTTCCTGAACCGCCCCTACGACATCTTCATCGACGACCAGGACTTGGTGCACATCGCCGAGGGCGGCTTCCTCAATTACATGCACAAGCGGGCGGAAGGCCCCCTGCCCGGCCACGATCAGAGCATGATCTGCCCGCCGGAGGGCCACTCACCCATCGCCCGCGTGACGGTGTACGATCCCGACGGAAAGATTGCCGTGCAGATCGGCGGCGAAAACCCGATCCTGCCCGGCAACTTCATCGCGCCGCACGGCATCTGGGCGGACCGGCGCGGCGATCTCTACGTCGGCGAAGTCGTGGTGCAGTCCGGCGCCGTGAAACGCATGGCGCCGCTCACGCCGCACGCGTTTCAGAAGTTCAGGCGGCGGGCGGGCTGAACTCTAAGGCGGGAGGAGGAAGTACCACAAGGGGACGCACGTCCCCGTTTTTCTCGCCCCATACGCGAGCTGCCGGCAGCAAGAAGCTCGATATGCAAATGCGACTTTCCGATCAGCTATCCGCCGCAAAGTATTTGCGCTCAACTTCCGAAGCAAACTCTATGGGCACCGCGATATTGCGGGATTGCTCGGTTACCGGCGCTTCCTGGCCATCCACTAACAGGCCTACGGTTCCCGATCGCGTAATCCAGTGGGCCGGCGAGAAGGCCTCCACCATCGTGCACGGCTGTGAAGCACGTATCCACGCCCAGTGGACCGCCATGCTAGGCACGCGAAGGAAATCCCCGGCCCGCAATTGAAAGCCTTCCTGCTCCACGAATATCCAGATTTCCCCCTCGACTACGTAATTCAGCTGCTCGGCCACGTGCTTATGTGGAGATGAGTGATAGCCACCCGCACGAGTTGCTACCATCATGCCGCACTGCGTGCCGTAGATCTGATACACGCTCATGGCGCCGCCGTGACCCACCTGTTGTTGCTTTTGGTTACCCGCCTGCATCTCGCTTTTGCTGATCTTCAGTGGCATTGAGTCTTCTCCTCCTGATTCCGTGATCCTATCCGGCCGGGTCGAAATTAAACCTGATCGCTCGGAGAATACCACTCACGCGATGGTGTATTCTATTCATTCGGATGCCAAAGCGTGGTGATACGAGCATCCACATCGCGGAGGGTCGTCATGCGAAAGTTAGTCATATTCCTGGTCGCCGGACTGATCAGCGTTGCGGGTGACTATGCGTGGTCACAAGGATATCCAAGTCGGCCAATACGGCTGATTCTTCCTTACGCGCCGGGAGGTGGTTCGGATACCACGGCGCGGATTATCGCGAAGCACCTGACCCATTCGCTCAGGCAGCAGGTGATAGTCGACAATCGACCGGGAGCGAGCGGCCTGCTTGGCCACGAGCTCGGGGCCAAAGCTACTCCCGACGGCTATACCCTGCTTTGGTGCACGATCGGCCCTATGGCAGTCAACGTGAGTCTCTACAGCAAGCTTCCGTATGACCCGGTCCGCGACTTCGAGCCGATTACGCTCACCGCAGATTCCCTTCAAGCACTGGTTGTGCATCCGAGCATTCCGGCACGTAATGTGAATGAATTTATCGCGTTAGCCAAGGCACAGCCGGAAAAGCTCAACTACGGTTCGTCCGGAAACGGCGGTGCACTTCACCTTGCCGGAGCGCTGTTTAACTTGATGGCCGGCGTCAATATGGTGCACGTTCCCTACAAGGGCGGCGCGCCGGCCATCGTCGACTTGGCCGGCGGCCATATCCAGGTGATGTTCGCGACGCTCATTACGTCGCTGCCTCACATCCGGGCCGGCCGATTCAGGGCCCTTGCGGTTACGACAGCCAAGCGCGCGCCGATGGTCCCCGAGCTCCCCACCATCGCCGAAGCCGGCCTCCCCGGCTACGCGGCCAGCAATTGGTACGGGGTTGTCGCTCCCGCGAGGACGCCGCAGCCCATCGTCACGCAACTCAACCGCGAGATCGTGAAGATTCTCAATATGAAAGAAGTAACGAGCACTTATTTCGACCAAGGCCAGGTGGCGCTTCCGGTCACGCCCCAGGAATTCCGCGCCTACCTGAAATCAGAAATCCAGAAATGGGGCAAGGTCATCAAGAATATCGGCCTCAAGGCGGGTTAACCGGATGCGAGGAACTGGAACGGCGCGCCGCGGCCCGATATCTCTGTCGAGCTGAAACGCAAGGCACCTCGATGGTACAAGTCAAGGTTTACACGCACCCCGGCTGACACGCCTGCGCGCTAACGAAAGAGTATCTTTCGTCGAACGGCATTCAATTCGAGGATCGTGACACGGTGAACGATCCCGAAGCTGCAAGAGAGTTGCAGGCGCTCGGCTTGCGCGTGCTTCCGGTTACCGTTGTTGACGGACGCCAGCCTGTTGTCGGATATGAGGTCCCGGCGCTGAAGAAGCTATTGGGGATCGGCGCCGAAGTTCCGCGTGATCTCAACGCTGCCGAGCTATTGGAAAAGTACAGGCTGGCGTACGACGCCGCCAGGCGCGCAGTGCAGCAGATTCCCAACGATATGCTTGACTGGGCGACTCCCGCCAAGGAACGGCGGGGCCAGACGCTGCGGCAGATCGCCTGGCACCTCTTCGACCGGCCCGACGTCTGCATGGACGCGGCAAAGACCGGGCACTTCACCTTTGAGGACATCCACCAATACGAGCGCCTGGCCAACAACTACCGGACGACGCGGGATATCGTCGAATACGGCGACGACATCATGGCCCGGCTGGAGGACTTCCTGACCAACCAGCCTCACCTGCTCGACACCGTCGTGCAGGCGTATTTTGGCCCGCGGACCGTCGGCCAGCTGTTGAACATGACGCTTTCGGGCATCGTGCTGCGACTCAAACAGACTTACCACTTCATGAGGTCCGTCGGCGTTGAGCCAAAGGACACAATGCGCGAGGAAGATTTCGCGGGGATTCCGGTACCGAAAAAGCTCTTCGGCTGACCACCACGCCACCGATTGTCCAGGATCGTGCAGCGATCGCGATCGATTGCCTTTAGCGTTATGTCTGTTTGAACGCCGCCGTCCAGCGCTTCGCAAAGCGTTCGCTCACCGCGGGATTGAGCAGACGCGATGAGAGGCGGCCTTTGGCGGCTTCGGAGAACACTTCGGCCGCCATGCGCGCGACGCGCGCGCGGCTTTCATGCGTGGCGCCGGCGATGTGGGGGCTCGCGACGACATGGGGATGCGCGAGCAGCGCGTGCGCGGCCGGGGGCGGCTCCTGCTCCCATACATCGAGGCCCGCGCCCGCAATATGCCCTGACGCCAGCGCGGAATGCAGCGCCGCTTCGTCGTGGATGCTGCCGCGCGCCGTGGTGATGAACAGCGTCCCGGGCCGCATCGCCGCGTAAGAGGCCGCGCCGATCATGCCGCGGGTCTCGCCGCTCAACGGGCAGTGCACGCTGACGATATCGCTCTCGGCGAGCAGCCTTGGCAACCCCACCTTCTCGGCACCGCGCGCGGCGCAGGTTGCCGCGTCGAGGTACGGGTCCGTTGCCAGCACGCGGCAGCCGAAGACCTTGAGGATCGCCGCGGTGCGCGAGCCGGTATGTCCCAGCCCGATGATGCCGACGGTGCGGCCGGCAAGCTCCCGTCCCAGCAGCGCCGCGCGGTCCTTGACGGCGCCCGCGCGCATCGCCGCATGCGCTTCCGGGATGCGTTTCAAGAGCGCGAGCATCATGCCCACGGCGTGCTCCGCCACGCCCTCGGCATTGCCGCCCGCCTGGTTGACGACGGCGACGCCGGCCGCCGTGCAGGCGTCTACGTCTATCGTGTCGTAACCCGCGCCGTAGGTCGCGACTAGCAGCAGGTTCGGATAGCGGCCGAGGAAATCCGCCGTGACGCGCCAGCGCGGCGGCAGCTCGTCGCGGGCAGACGTCGTGTAGTAGCCGTGGCACGCCGCGAGCTTGCCCTCGGCCGCCTCCTCTCCATCGTCCAGCGTGATCCGCGTCACCTCCAGCGCGGGATCCTTATCCGCGGTCTCAAGAAACGCCGCGTGCATCGGCCGCCTGAGATAGCCGACGCGAAATCGTGCTGCGTCCATTCACCCTCCCTGCCCCGTTTCAATTTGGAAACGAAGACTAACATCCGGCGGCCCGACGCAGTATCCGGCGCGATTCGTCGTTCGCGCCGACCCACGACCCACAATCCACGACCCACGATTTTGATGTCGTAATGATATAATTTGCCTCGCATTTCGCGCCCGTAGCTCATCTGGATAGAGTACTTGGCTACGAACCAAGGGGTAGGGGGTTCGAATCCCTCCGGGCGCGCCAGATTTCAGCTACTTAAGGCCGGTCTTTGCCGGCCTTATTTTTTGCCGCAAGATTTTGCAAGGCATGTCGATCAGCGCTGAAAATCGACCAGAAACTATTTGCGCAGTCTCGCGAGGACGTCCGGATTCAACACGTTTATCGCGTTGTTCGACGCAAACGCTAGAATATTGTCGATCGCATGGCCGTACATGAATTCGAATGTTTCCCAGACGATACCTCCCAGGTGAGGCGTGCAGATCACGTTGAGCATCTTGAGCAGGGGATGATCGCCGCCCAGCACCGGCTCGTCCTCAAAAACGTCGACTGCGGCAAAACCCGGCCGTCCCTTTTTCAGGGCTTCGACCAGGGCACCGCCCTGAATCAGGCGCGCGCGACTGGTATTGACTATCAATGCCGACGGTTTCATGCAGTCGAGGTCGGCAGCCGTCACGACCCCCGTTGTTTCCGCGGAAAGCCGGACATGCAGGCT
This sequence comes from Betaproteobacteria bacterium, assembly GCA_016192825.1. Classification (GTDB taxonomy): domain Bacteria; phylum Pseudomonadota; class Gammaproteobacteria; order Burkholderiales; family SG8-41; genus SG8-41. The sequence goes on from JACPTK010000033.1 coordinate 18,415, forward strand.
CAATACGTCAGCGCTTTCGAAAAACGCCTTCCTTGACTCGGGCACGTGGAAACCCGCCGCGGCGGCTTTCGCTGCGGTCGACGCCCTTCCCCAGCAAGTCACTTTCATGCCGAACGCACTACCCACTTGCGCGACACAGCTTCCGATCTTGCCCAGTCCATAAATAGCCAGGGTCTTGCCGTGCAGCACCGTGCCAATGGTGGTTTGCCACGCCCCCGCCTTCAACTGGCGGACCTCATCCGGAATATGGCGCAAACTGGCGAGAATCAACGCCCATGTCAGTTCCACCGTCGAATGAGAAGCGCCGTGAACAACGCCGGCGACCACTATCCCCTTTTCCGTGCAGGCGGAAATATCGATGTGTTTTCTATGGCTGCCCGTATGCGCAATGATGCGCAACCGGGGCAGCCGTTCAATGAGCTGGCGCGGAAACGCCGTGCGCTCCTGTGTCAGTATCACCCCCTCGACATCCTTCAGCCGGTCGGCGATTTTTCCGACGTCCTTTTCATTGTCGTGAAACACGACCACGTGATGACCATTCAGCCGCGCAGCGCAGCCCAGCCTGTGAAATGCCTCCTGATAGTCATCAAGCACCGCAATCTTCATGACACTCCTTTGATGTCCCCTCGTGCGCGTCACCGATGCCACCGCGCGCCCGTGGCACCGCCGCCTACATGTATCTACCGCCCGCGCATACGATACGATCGCCCGTAACGTAGGAAGACTCGCTGGATGCGAGGAACATGGCGACATCGACTACTTCACGGGGCGAGCCTATCCGCCCCAATGGAGTGCGCTGAATGAGCGCTCGTGTCGCCGGGTCGCCTCCGGTGCCCTTGTACCATTCCGGATTGCGCCGTTCGGTGTCGACCAGCCCCAGTGCTATGAGATTGGCCCGTATTCCATAAGGCCCCAGCTCCAGCGCCAACGACTTGATAAGGCCGAATAGCGCGGTTTTGGATGCGACCACGTGAGCGCGATTGGGTTGAGCGGTCAGTGACGAGACCCCTCCCAAAGCGACGATACTGCCGCCTTCTCCACGCGCCATCATGCCGGGAGCAATGGCCTTGGCAAGATAGAAGGTCGGATGAAGATTGACGTCAAACACATGCAACCATTCCTCGTGACTGATTTCCAGGAACGGCTTGTGGGGCCTGATACCGGCTACGCTCATCAATACGTCGATCTTGCCGAAGCAGTCCAGGGCGGTCCGCACCGCGCTGTCAACTTCCTCAAACCGGCTCACATCCGCCCGTAACGGCAGCGCCCTTACGCCCTTGTCCTGGCATTCATCTGCCGCCTGTTTCAGCTCGTCTGACGACTTGCTTGCGATCAGCACGACGTCCGCGCCCTCTGCCGCGCACCCCAGAGCTATTGCCTTGCCCAGGTTTCTGCTCGCGCCAGCAACCAGCGCCGTTTTGCCTTTGAGCCGCACGGGTGCCCGCCCGCTTTGCTTATCTATTGATGCGCATGGCGTCGCCGGACATATTTTCCCGCACGACCTTTCGCCATAGCTCACGCTCCGACGCAACATAGGCTGCGAACTGCCGTGGTGAATCGCTTAAGGCGGGCTCTCCGCCCTGGTCGGCGATCTTCTGACGCGTATCGGGCGAATTCAGTATCTTGCGCATGTCGGAATACAGCGCATTCACTATCGTCTTTGGAGTCCCGGCAGGATATAGAAGCCCGAACCACGGGCTGACGTTAAAGCCTGGAAGACCGGATTCAGCCATGGTGGGCACCTGAGGCATTGCGGTGCTCCGATTGCCGCTGGTCATCGCAATCGCCCGCAGCCGGCCCGATCTGACGTGCTGCAGCAATGCGGCAGTACTGCCTATGATGGCTTGTATCTGTCCGCCCAGCAGATCGGTGATCGCTGGAGCAGTGCCTTTGTACGGAACATGGACCAGGCTGATTCCTGCCTCCCGCTTGAACAATTCGAATGTCAAATGAGCCGACGTTCCGACGCCGGACGAGCCGTAGGTCCACTTGCCGGGCGCCGCTTTTGCGGCCGCGATAAATTCGCCCAACGACTTGGCGGGGATGCCGGGGTGAACGGCGAGGAGCTGCAGCGAATAAGCGACCAGTGTCACGGGCGTGAAATCCCTCACAGGCTCGAACTTGAGATTGCGGTAGACGGCCGGGTTCATCGCCAGGGTGGATTGCGCGCCGAACAAAATGGTATAGCCGTTGGCCGGAGCCCTGGCGACCATTTCAGTGCCGATCACTCCACCGGCGCCCCCACGGTTGTCAACGACCACCTGTTTCTCCCAGACCTCGGTCAGCTTCTGCGCGACTATCCGGGCGACAATATCGGTGCCTCCGCCGGGAGCAAACGGCACCACGAGACGAACCGGCTTATCCGGGTACTCGAGCGCGGCGGCACGCGACAATCCGGACACAACCGTCAGGCAAATCGCCAGTAACAAACAGGGCTTCAACGGTGCGCGCATTTCCCCTCCAATTCACCAATGACATCTTAAGAAGACGCTCCTGACATTTCTGTTTGCTTTTCGGCTCGCTGCTTATGAAGGTCCATGATCAGATCTTTCTTCTGAATGTGGACCCGGGTGAGCCTGGGAAGCTTGCTGATCTCCTTGAGCAACCGCACCCAAGGCTGCTCGAAGTGATACTCGGTGCGCATGGCTCCGGCCGCGAGCATGTCGTCGACCTGCGAGCCGGCATACGAATAACGCAACAGGCGCTCTTCGTCGCTGATATTCGGGTATTTCCTGCGCAACGCCGGCACCGCAGGTTCGAGCTCCGGCGGCGTAAGGGCTATGGACCGGGAACCATTGGACAGAATGCGGTCGAGGATATCCGGCTGGACCGGCGCCATCAGCTTTCCGTAATAGCCGAGCGCATACTTCTTCACTTCGTCCGGAATGACCTTGTAGCGCTCCCCATTCACGACATTGAGCACCGCCAGCGTTCCGACAAACTGCGAGAACGGCGTGATCATGATGGGCCAGCCCAGCTCGCCGCGTATCCGGGCGCACTCGTGCAGCACCTCGTCCAGCTTGTGCGTGAGCCCGGCCTGGGCGAGCTGAAACTTGAAATTGGTCTGCATGCCGCCGGGCACCTGGTGCTCAAAATGGAAGGCGTCGTATTCCATCGGCACGCCCAGCGGCAGGCCTTCCTGTTCGGCGACCTTACGGAAATGCTCGCCAACCTCGTCGATGAGCGCGTCATCGACATTCACCGCGTATCCCATGTCGCGCAGATTGCGAACCATGGTCTGGGTCGCGGGCTGCGCCTCTCCGTTGGCCAAGGGCGCTATGGCGGTGTGGAGCTGGTCTACCCCCAGCTTGACGCCGTCCAGATAGACCAGGGGCGCCAGCCCCGTGAGGCAGTGACTGTGCAGCTCGAGGGGAAGGTTGCCCATCACGCCCTTCATCGCCGGAACCAGCGTCCGTATCCGGTCCGGCGTCAGCAATCCGCCGGCGTCCTTGATCATGATCGCATCGACAGCGGCGCGCTCGATCAGCTCCTTCGTCTTTCTGGCATAGAGCTCGTCCGTGTGCACCGGGCTGTGACCGTAGGCGAGGATCCCGACCGTGTAGGCCCCGAGTTCCTTGGCGTGCCTGAGCAGATAGACGATGTTGTCCAGGTCGGCAAGCGCGTCATAAATCCTGAATCGACGCATGCCGTTTGCGATCAGGCGCTCGATCCACAACAGCGGAATGTCGTTCGGAACCACGTCGAAGGCGGCGCCGCTCTTGCTGCGCACCGTTCCGTACATCGGGGTGCGGTATATGTTCTTGCAAAGCAGCCTCACCCTTTCCCAGGGGTTCTCTTTCAGATAACGAACGCTGACATCGACGTGAGCGCCCCCGATGGATAAATCGATCGCGTCGAATCCCGCGCGGTCCATTCGATCGGCCACCGAAAGCATCATGGCGGTGGTCATGCGCGTCGCCCATAGCGATTGATGTGCGTCGCGCAAAGTGGTATCCATGATTCTTATTTCCTTCATGCGGCGCCTTTTCCTTCGCTGATTTGCTTCATGTACGTCTCCTCCACCCAGCGGGTGGTCACCCGGTTGTTCCTGAAGTCGGCGTGACTCAAGACCCCCTGGTGAAAAGGAATGGTGGTGCAAATGCCGCTCACCTTGAAGTTCCCGAGCGCGCCGGCCATGCGCGACACAGCCTCCTCGCGATCTTCGCCATGGGTGATCAGCTTCGCGACCATCGAGTCATAGAATGGCGGGACGAAATATCCCGGGTAGCAATGGCTGTCGAGCCGGATGCCCGAGCCTGCCGGCGGCTGCCACTCCGCAAGGCTCCCGGGACAAGGCATGAAATCGCGCTCCAGGGTTTCCGCGTTGATGCGGCATTCAATCGCGTGCCCATTTATTTTCACATCCGCCTGCCCGAAGGAAAGCGCGGCGCCTCCGGCCACCTTCAGCTGTTCGCTCACGAGGTCGACCCCCGTGACCATCTCGGTGACGGGATGCTCCACCTGTATGCGGGTATTCACCTCCAGGAAGTAGAAGCTGCCTGTATCCAGGTCGACAATGAACTCGACCGTGCCGGCATTGGTGTAACCCACGCGCCTGGCAAGCCGCACCGCGGATTCCCCCATGCGCGCGCGGACTTGCCCGCTGATGACGGCGGACGGCGCTTCCTCGATGGGCTTTTGATGCCGGCGCTGGGTCGAACAATCGCGCTCCCCCAGGTGCACAACGTTGCCGTGTGCGTCCGCCATGATCTGAATTTCCACGTGTCGCGCGCGCTCAATATTAGCGCTCGATGAACAACGTGGGATCTCCGAATGCCGCGCGCGCTTCCACGCTGGCGCCTTCGAATGCGCCGGCGACCTCCCCGGGGGAACGCACCACCCGCATGCCGCGTCCGCTGCCGCCGGCGCTGACCTTGAACAGGAACGGATAACCCGCGCGGCGCCCGAATTCCAGGGCGTCTTGCGCGGTTTTTACCTGGTCGGTGCCCGGCACAGTGGGTATTCCCAGCTGCTCCGCCGTGCGGCGCGCGTTGAGCTTGTCGCCCATCGCTTCGATCGCCGCAGCGGAAGGGCCCACGAACTTCAGGCCATGCGCGACACAAAGGCGCTGAAACGTCCCGCGTTCGGACAGAAAACCGTAACCCGGGTGAAGGGCGTCGCATCCGCTGCCCTTCGCGGCGGCCACCACGGCCTCCATCTTGAGATAGCTTTCGCCCGCTGGCGCGGGACCGATGCATACGGCGCGATCGGCTATCCTTGCCGCCATCGATTCGCGGTCGGCGGCGGACACCCCCACCACTGATTCCAGCCCGAGCTTGCGGCACGCATGGATGATGCGAGCGGCGATTTCCCCTCGATTCGCGACGAAAATGCGCTTGACGCCGATTTCCGTATTCACGTTGCGAACAGGGGTCAGCCTTGCTTGATGAGCATGAGCACCTGGTCGTGCTCGACCATGGCGCCATTTTCCGCGCGTATTTCAAAAATCGTTCCCGCAACCCCCGCCTTGACCGAATTGAAAAGCTTCATGACCTCCACCAGGCATACCGTATCGGCGGCATTGACTTCGGCGCCCACTTCCACGAACGGCTTTTCTCCGGGAGAGGGCGCCCGGAAGAACGTGCCGAGCATCGGCGAGCGTATGGCCACGAGCCCCTCCTCGATTGGCTCTGCCCTCGTGGCGGCGCTTGAAACGGCGGGACCTGCTGCAGCCGCCGCCGCGATCGCCGGAACAGCGGGGGCGGGTGCCGCGATGGAGCGCTCGGGAAATGCGGGCTGGGATACCGGCTCTCTGACACCGTGCTTTTGCACGGTCAGCTTGATATCTCCGATTTCCAGTCGAACATCATCGTACCCGGATTCGTCGATGAGCTTGAGTATTTTGAGAACGTCATCATTGCTAAGGGACATCGTCGGCCATCCTTGGACAAACTCGAAGTCGATTGATTCTTTCAGGAAGATTTGAGCTTCTCGCTTATGATCAAGGCAGGCTCGGTCATCGCCTGTACGTCCTCGACGCTCGACCCCGGGGCAAGTCGTTCGAGCACCAGGCCGCGCTGCGTCACGGAAATAATGGCGCGATCGGTAAAGATCTTGGTCACGCAATTGCGGGCAGTCGCCGGGTAGCTGAGGGTCTTCACGATCTTGGGCCTTCCGTCCGAGGTGACGTGCGTCATCATGATCAGGACACGCTTGGCCCCTACGGCTATGTCCATCGCGCCCCCCATGCTCCCCAGGCGCTTACCCGGCAATTTCCAGTTCGCCAGATCGCCATTTTCCGCGACTTGGTAGGCGCCCAGTATCGTCGCGTCCAGCCTGCCGCCGCGGACCACGACGAATGAATCCGCATGGTTCACGAAACTTGCGCCCGGAATGAGCGAAACCGGACGCTTGCCGGCGCTGAGAAGATCGTTGTCCCCTTGCGCCGGATCGGCGAGCTCGGGCCCCATTCCGATAATGCCGTTTTCACTGTGAAATATGATGTCCTTGTCCACGGGCACATAAGGCAGGATGGTCAGAGGCAGGCCTATGCCGACGTTGACGACCCAGTCCTCCTGCAACTCGTCAGCCACATGCTGGGCCATCTGCTCTTTGGTATAGCCAATGGAGGTCTTCATGTCAGCCTGCCCTCGCAGGTGTTTTCGCCACGCTGTCCACGATGCAATAACGATCCACAAACAAGCCCGGCGTAATCACCACGGCCGGGTCAATATCGCCCAAACCAACCTCACGATTGGCCTGCACCAGCACCTGGTCCGCCGCGGTCGCCATGACGGGATTGAAATTGCGCGCGGCCATGCGATAGGTGAGATTGCCGCGCGGATCGACGAGGTCGGCCTCGACCAGGGCAAAGTCGCCGCGCAACGGCTGCTCCAGCAGATATTCACGACCGTTGACGGCGACGACCTTCTTGTTTTCGGCGATTTCCGTGCCGAGGCCGGTTCGGGTCAGGAAGCCGCCCAGGCCAGCCCCCCCGCAACGGATGCGCTCCGCCAGCGTTCCCTGCGGCACCACTTCGACTTCGATCTTGCCCGCCTCGAACCATTCCTTGAAGACATACGCGGCTTTGCTGGTCGGGAAACTGCATATCACCTTTGCGACGCAACCTTCACCGATCAATCGCCCTATGCCGGTTTCCCCGTGGCCGGAATTATTGTTGACTATGGTCAGCCCGCGGACTTTGCGGTCGCACAGGGCATCCAGCAGCGCCTCCGGCAAACCGCCCAGCCCAAACCCGCCGATCAGAACCGTCGCGCCGTCAAATACGCCGCTGACGGCCTCGGCGGGATTTGCGACACGCTTATTTTTCATTCACGCCCATCCTTTGCGGATTCCGGCCGGCATCGAATCGCGGTAAACAGGAGCAACATCGATTGATCCGACGGGCCGCATCCGGTTATTGCGGTTTTCTTGACCATTCGATTTCGCCGTCGGATCGGAGAAATCCCGCGACAAATGCGATGAATAGACAGCAATTACTCCAACCCTGGGCTCGCCCGAGTAAGCATGAGCTCAAGCCGGATCCCGTTCCTTCCCATCTTAGGAGCAAGTCTCACGAGGAGCAAATGCCGTCAACCCACTACCTATTATTTATTAATTGAATATCCGGCGCGGTTCCGAGGTTTCCCCCGGGAATGGCGGGTGCGCCGCAACGTACAAGCGATAGCGCAGTCGATGTCAGCCGTCTTGTTTCGCGCTCGCTCGAGGCGCTGTCTTGCGCAACTCCAGGCGCATATCGCAGGCCTCGATGCAGACTCTGGCCAGCCCGCGGCGCTTCGAGATCTCGCTCAGCAGACGGATCAGCGGTGGCTCAAAATCGTACTCGGTCCTGACGGGCCCCGCCGCAAACAGGTCGTCCACCTGCGAGCCGGCATAGGCGTGACGCAGCAGACGCTCCTCGTCGCTCATGTTTGGATACTTCTTGCGCAATGCCGGCACGCCCGGTTCGGCTTTCGGGAGTACCGCTGGAATGTCCCTCGAGCCGTTGCTCAAGATACGATCGAGCACGTTCGGCTCGATTGGCGCGAGGAGCTTGCCGTTGTAGCCGAGCGCGTATTTCTTTATCTCGTCCGGGATGATCCTGTAGCGCTCGCCGGTGACGATATTGAGGACAGCCAGCGTGCCCACGTACTGGGAAAAAGGCGTGATCATGATCGGCCATCCCAGTTCGGAACGCACGCGGGCGCATTCGTGCAACACCTCGTTCAGCTTGTGCCCCAGGCCGGCCTGCTCGAGCTGCGCCTTAAAATTGCTGATCATGCCGCCCGGCACCTGATGCTCGAAGTGGAAACCGTCGTATTCGTGCGGCACCCCGACCGGCTTGCTGGCATGCGCCGCAACCTTGCCGAAATGCGCGCCGACTTCGTTGACGAGTTCGTTGTCGATACCGATCTCGTAGCCCATGCTGCGCAGGTTGCGCGCGATGGTCTGTATGGCGGGCTGGGCGGCGCCGTTGGCCAGCGGCGCGATCGAGGTATGCACTAGGTCGGCGCCGGCCTTGACGCCTTCCAGCACCACCATGGGACCCAGCCCGGTGGTGCAATGGGTATGCAGCTCGAGCGGGAGTCTGCCTATCGCTTTCTTGATCGCGGGCACCAGGGTGCGGACCCGCTCGGGCGTAAGCAGCCCGGGAGCGTCCTTGAGCATGATCGCATCGGTACGGGCCGATTTGACGAGTTCCCCGGCCTTGCGCGCATACAGCTCGTCCGTGTGCACCGGGCTATGGCCGTACGCGAGCACGCCCACGGTATGAGCGCCCAGTTCCTTGGCGTAATTGAGCTGGCGGATATTGTTTTCGAAATCGAGCAGCGGATCGAAGACCCTGAAGATCTTCATGCCATTGGCGATAAGCCGCTCTATCCAGAGCAGGGATATGTCCTCGGGGACCACCCCGAAGCCCATCATTCCGCCGCGGCTGCGGATTGCACAGATCATCGGGGTGCGGGTGATTTTCCGGCGCAGCAGCCTGATCTTCTCCCAGGGGTTTTCCTTCAAGTAGCGCACGCCAACATCAAAATGCACGCCGCCGGTCAGGTCGATTGCGGCAAAGCCGATGCGATCCATCCGCTCCGCCACCGGCAGCATCATGGCGGTCGTCATGCGCGAAGCCCACAGGCACTGGTGCGCATCGCGAAAGGTCTGATCGACTATTCCTATTTTCTTCATGCTTGATATATCGTAAGAGGAAGCCCGGCTGGCAGCAAACGCTAGCTACTATCTGATTGCTGAATACAATGTCGAATCCCTGCAATGCTGACGCCGTCGCCCGGAATCGACCCGGCCGCTCCTTGACCATCAGACGCCCCGACGCGTATCGTGTGCGTGCAAATGGAACCGGGAACTCGTGCAGGCCCGCTTGACGCAATATGACGCCAAAGCAGCTGAAATATTTCATTCATGTAGTGGAATTTGGAAGCTTCACCAAGGCCGCAGTTGCGCTGTCCATTCCCCAGCCGACGCTCAGCAGGGTGATCCGGCATCTGGAGATGGAACTCCATCAGAACTTGCTGATAAGGGATGGCCGGGGAGTGCATCTGACCGAGGAAGGGGGCGTGCTGCTGGCCCACGCCAGGGGGATACTTCAGCAAATAGAACAGGCGCATCAGGACATCATCAACATCAAGGCCGTCCCGATAGGAAAGGTCGTCTTCGGCGCCACGCCGACCGCGGGACTGACATTTTTGACGCAGCTGGTGAGCACCTTCAAGAATCGCTTTCCCAAAGCCTCACTGGAAATCCTGGGCGGCAAGAGCTGGAACATTTACGACTGGCTGATGACGGGGCGGATAGACATCGGAATACTGTACGATCCGCGGCCGTCGGCTTTGCTTGAAATCACCCCGGTGGGCGAGGAAGAGATCTTTCTGGTCTCGCCGGCCGCAAAAACGAAGCTGAAGAAGGGCACCAAGATCCCCGTGTCCGATCTCGGCAAATATCCCATGATATTGCCCAGTCAACCGCATACCATGAGAACCGCGGTTGAAATCGCAGCCGCGAAGACCGGCACCAAATTGAACGTTACCCTGGAAGTCGAAGGCAATCAATTCATCATGGCGCTGGTGAATGAAGGCCATGGGTGCACCCTGCTTCCCAAGCATACGGTTCAGGAGAGCCACTTGAAGGGCTTGCAGATCAATTCGATCATCAAGCCGCGTCTTACCCGGATCACTGCGATTGCAATTCCAACGCAACGCCACATAACGTATCTCACCCGTGAGACCGCCAAGCTGATTACGCAATATCTGAAGTGTCCCGGAACGACCTCGGTTGATACTTGAGGTCACGACCTCCGCGCTCAGCGGTCCGATCTCCGGACGGATTCACAGGTCTCTTTCATACAACATATACCTTTCACCCCTCGAGGCGATTTTCGTGACGCCGCCTCGAATCTGGCCGCCAAGCCATTCCAGATATCCGCGTGTCGTCTCGAATTGAGGATCGCCGGGCGTGACGATTTCCGGTTGGCCCTTTTCGTTCATGTAGGTGGGCAGATATTCGACCTGCCGCACCCCATCTCGGTCGAGGTCAATGTAGGCGATACCTCCTTCATTCCAATGACGCCGGTAATCGTAATAATGGCCGGGGTCGGGCTCGAGCGAATAGACTTCCCTGTGATTGCGCGTCCCGCCTGGCATGCACAGTGCGTATCCGCCGCCGCGGCGATGACATGCCAGATTTCCCAGGCTGTAGAAAATCACTCCGCCGTTGTAGATCTCGATTCCTTGCTGCTGATGCGCATGATGCCCGAGGATGGCGCAGGCTCCCGCGTCGATGGCAGCATGCGCAACGACGGGTTGATACTCCTGCGGCCTGGAAGTGAAGTGCAGTCCCCAGTGCAGCGATACAACGACCAGATCCGCGGATCGCTTTGCATCAGAGACGTCGTCTACCAGCGCTTCGAGGTCACCTTGGTGGGGAACGGTGATTATCTGCGGCGGAGAGCCCGGTTGATATTCAATCGGCTCGTAAAAAGTGCTTGCCCGCATCGGGGCGCATCCTGCCCGGTCGTCGGAGGCCCAGAATTGGGGCAGCACGACCGAGCAGTAACCGAAAAATGCGACGCGCAGACCGTCCTTCTCGAAAAACACCGGTTTACGGGCTTCTCCAATGTTGCGGCCGGCCCCGATCGTGGGTATCGCCAGCTTACGAAAGGTGGCCACTGTATCCTCGACTGCTTCTGGCCCCCAGTCTCCAGTATGGTTTGAAGCAAGCGAGAGCACATTAAAGGGAACCGTCGCGAAGGCAGCCGCCGTGTGAGGCGGCTGCCGCACTTCCAGATTTGCCGCCCCGCTTGACTCCTGATAGGTGCCTCGATCGGTATATAGTTTTTCAACCTGCGCAAATCGTATATCCGCGTTCCGCAGCGCATCCCGTACATGCGTGAATGCGCTCTCAGGCGGCTTATGTCCGCCCGCTACGTCGCCGCACGCGGCAACCCTTATTCCCGTCCTGCTGGCGCTGTCCTGGTTCATTGCTGGTTCCTTCAGCCCCGTGCCTTCGCGTGGATATCCTTCGCTCAGTTACCGCGCTCGTACACGAGGTAGCGTTCTCCTTCCGCGTCGAGCCGTGTCAGCCCGCCTTCTATGCCAGTACCCAGCCACTCGAAGTACCGGCGCGTAATCTCGAACTGCCTGTCCCGGGGTGAGACGACTTGCGGCTGCCCCTTCTCGTTCATGAGGGTCGGCAGATACGTCGCGTGCTTTACGCCATTACGATCCAGATCAAGCCAGGCAACTCCGCCTTCGTTCCAGTGCCGCCGATAATCGTAGATGTGGCCGGGGTCGGGCTCGAGCCCGAACACTTTCTGATGGGTAACCCGCCCGTCCGGCATACATAGCGAGTGCCCGCCGCCGCGGCGATGAAAGGCGAAATTGCCTAGAGCATAGAAAATCGGTCGGCCCTTGTAGATCTCGATCCCCTGTTGTTGATGCGCGTGGTGGCCGAGAACAGCGCTGGCGCCGGCATCGATCGCGGCGTGTGCGACGATGGGTTGGTACTCCTGCGGCATGGCGGTAAAATGCAGCCCCCAGTGCAACGAGACGATGACGACATCAGCGTTTTTCCCTGCCTTTCGCACGTCTGCAACCAGCGCATCCAGGTCTTCCCGGTGCGGTATGGTCACGACGTGAGCAGGCGAGCCGGGCTGGTATTCGTATGGCTCGTAGAAAGTATGTGCGCGCATCGGCGCGCAGCCCGCACGTTGCTCGTTTGCCCAGAACTGCGGCAGCAGCACCGAACAGTAGCCCAGGAACGCAATCCGCAGCCCCCGCTTTTCGATGGTAACGCACGCGCGTGCTTCCGAGATATTGTGGCCTGCTCCTATGGTCGGTATGCCGAGCTTGCGAAAAACGTCCACGGTATCGGCGATCGCTTCCGGCCCCCAATCACCGCTGTGATTCGATGCCAGCGAAAGCACGTCGAACGGCACGCTTGCGAACACGGCCGCGGTATCAGGCGGCTGCACTACTTCGAAATTGAGACATCCGCAGGATTCCTGATAAGCCCCGCCTTCGGTGTACAACCTTTCAACCTGGGCAAAACGCATGTCCGCACCGCGCAGCATGTCGGTCACGTACTGGAATGCGCTCTCGGGCGGCTTGTGCCCGGTGCTTACGTCCCCGACGGCGGCAAGCGTTACGACACTGGATGTATTCATCTTGCGGCCTGTGCGCGACTATTTGTCATCGATCGGAATATTGGCTTGTTTTACGACCATCCCCCAGCGCTTGATCTCCCTGTCGAGAAAGGCCCGGAATTCGGCCGGACCCTTGTAGATGACTTGTGCCCCCTGGTTGGCAAATGCCTGCGCGGTGTCGGTCGCGCCGATAACGGCGTTGATGTCGGAGGCGAGCCTGTCGATCACGGTCAGTGGCGTGCCGGCGCGCACTACCATGCCGTACCAAATAGTGACTTCATAATCCCTGACACCTGATTCGATGACTGTCGGCACATCCGGCAGCACCCGAACCCGCTTGGAACTCGTCACGGCAAGCGGCCTCAGCTTGCCGGACTGCACGTATGGCATCGCGCCCGATACGCCCGCGAACATGAGCTGGACGTGACCGCCCGCGAGATCCACCAGCGCCGGCCCCGTCCCCTTGTAGGGAATGTAGGTCATCTTGATACCGGCCAGATGATTGAAGAGCTCGCCGCCCAGATGAGCGCCGCCACCGATGCCCGCACCGGCAAAATCGAGCTCACCGGGCCTTGCCTTTGCCAGCGCAACCAGTTCGCGTATTGATTTCACGGGCAACGCATGGTTGGCGACGATCACGAGCGGCAATTCCGCAAAAGCGATGACCGGGGCGAAATCCCGGAGCAGATCGTACGGCAGCCTGCGTTTGAGGCTCGGCAGCACGGCATGCGTCTGGATGATCAAGGCCACGGTGTAGCCGTCGGCCTGCGCCCGTGACGCGCGGTGAACACCGATCACGCCATCGCCGCCGGCGCGATTTTCGATCACCACCGGCTGTTCCCATCGCTCATTGAGCTTTCGGCCAACGATGCGGCCAAGCGTGTCGGTTCCACCGCCGGGCGGATAAGGGACGATGATATGCACCGGACGGATCGGAAACTGCTGCGCAAGCGCCATTGGCGCACATGCAACGAGACAAACGGAAATCGCCCATGCCGCAACCCGGACCATGTTTTCTCCTCCAAAGTTGACTTTGCGCTTCGAAAGCGAGCCACCAAGCTGTCGAGCCTGCGATGCGCCCGCGGCTTTCATTTCGAACCCTCCAGACACCACGGCGATGTTGGCGCTGCGTCAGCCCCCGGGAAGAGCCGGACTCGCCATCCACCAGGGTGTCGATGGCAAGTGTGGGCGACCCGGCGCGTTCAACACACCTGATTCGAACCTGTCCTGTCCGAGAACAGCGCCGGAATCTCTCCCACGTCCCCGGCGCGGTCGAGGCTCCATAATGCCTGGAGCGCGGCCCGGCACCGCTCCTTCCGGGCCAATTCCGGGAACAGGTTGCGAAATTTCTCGTTCAGCTCCGCATCGCTCATGGGATCGTTGATATGCCCTTTGGCATACTTCACTTCAGCTTCGATCGTGGCCCCTGATGACGTCCGCATTGTTACGCGGCAGGGCGCGGAGTCCGGGTACTGGGCGGACAGTTCCTCGCTTTCATTCACCTTGACCTTCTTCATCAAATCCATCACCGCTGGACTTGCCAGCCGCGCTTCCGAAAATGATCGCGAACTGACCTCACCATCAAGTAAAACAACGGCTGTCACGTAAGGCAGACTGTGATCAGCCGTTTCACGCGTCGTGGGGGCCCAACGCGATGGATGGCTTCCCATCACTTCTACGGCCGTCCGGTATGTTTCGATCTGTATGTCGCGGATGTCCTCCAGTCGCACGCGCGACCGGAGCTTCAGAATGGCGGACACTGCGGATTGTCCGTGGTAGCAGACGGGGAAGCATTTCATATGGGTCCGCGCAACCCCGTGCGAACCGCCGGGGCTTGCGGGCAACTGCCAATCAAACCGGCCAACGATATCCCACAGGCCTCCCTTTCCCTCGAACACGGCCGTGGGGCCGGTGAAACCGTCCTGTGCGAGCAATGCCGCAAAGACGCCATTGCGCGATGCGTTTGCAGCCGCGCAGCCTTTCCAGCCCGAAAGGTCGCCTGTGCGCGTCTGGAACAGCGCCATATTCGGCGCGAGCGCAAGCGCCACGGCGTTGCCCATTTGCCGGTCGGTCAGGTTCAGCAGCTTGCCGGCCGCGACCGCGCACGCGATCCCGGAATACACCGGCTGGTCCCAGCCCTTTGAATTGATATCTATCGAATCGCAGAAGCTGCAATAGATATCGTATGCGAGCGTGACGGCGTTGATGGCCGAAGCGCCATCTGCGTGCACCGCCTCGCCGACGGCCAATATGCCGGCAATTACGTCGCTGGGATGTCCCCCACTCATCACCCGATACATGTCGCTGATATCGAGCAGGCGCAGCATCACGCCATTGGCGAAGGCTGCCGCGTCAGGCGTCGTCCGCCAGTGACATCCCCAAACGCGCGCCGTGCGATGGTCCCCCGATACTTCGTAACGCCTCGCAACAGCACGGGCCATTTGGCTCAGCGGCTCGTTGTAGGCCCCCATCGCGCACGCAAACGTATCGATGATTCTTCGCTTGCATTCGTGGACCGCATCGGGCCGGATCTCCGAATATTTTGCCTTCGATGCAAAGCTGACCAGGCGCGAAGTAGTGGCATCCACGAAGGCTTCACCGCATGCCGCTTACCATTCGCGACCAATACCAGCCGCCTTCGCTACCTTGAGCCACTTGGCGATATCGGCTGCAATCAACGCACGAAAGTCATCCTGCGAAGCAATGACCGCCTCTGCGGCCTCCGACGCAAGCCTCTTCGCCGTGGCGGGTTCGCGCAGGATGGCGCGAATTTCGGAGTTGAGCCGGGTCACTATTGCATCGGGCATTTGAGCCGGCCCGAGAATGCCCCACCAGACACTGCCGTCGTAACCTGGCACCCCCGCCTCCGCGATAGTCGGAACATCCGGGATGACCGCCGCACGTCTTGCGGCGCCGACTCCAAGCGGCTTCAGCTTGGCGGAACGAACATGCGGCAACAGCGGCATCAAGGCATTGATGATCACTTCGACGTGGCCTGCCATGACATCGACGATTGCCGGGGCGCTGCCCTTGTAAGGCACGTGCCGCATGTCTATGCCCGACATCGACTTGAACAGCTCGCCTCCGAACTGGTTGAAACCTCCCGTGGCGGCATAATGCAGCTGTCCCGGCTTGCGTTTCGCCAACGCGATCAGTTCCTTTATCGAGTTGACGGGAAGCGTCGGCGTAGTTGCGATCAAGTTCGCGCCGGACCCGATCAGCGAGATGGGAGTGAAGGATTTCAAGGGGTCGTAGGGAAGCTGGTGTAGTGCCGGATTCATCGCGAACGTCGTGGAGACAAGCAGCAAGGTATAGCCGTCCGGCGCCGCCCTCGCAACGAACTCGGAGCCTATTATTCCATCGGCACCGGCGCGGTTCTCAATCACCGACGGCTGGCCAAGCCGCTTGGTCAACTTCTCACCAATGAACCGCCCGAGGATGTCGTTGGATCCGCCGGGCGTGAACGGGACAACGATACGGATCGGTTTGGTCGGATAGGCTTTGGCCGCATCGGCGCGTTGCGCCTGAGCGATGCCCGGGCCAAGCGCGATCGCCGCGGCAAAGGCCATCCATGCCGGCCGCATGACATTATTTGCGCCGAATAGCTCAGTTTGTTTCACGTCGTTCTCCCGATTAGCTATCAGGGTGGCAGCGTATAGGGTGCTGCTCGGGTATGAAAATGAATCGGGCTATCCAGAACCGAAACGCCGTGGCCGGATATGGCTGAGGGTCGCAGCTGAAAGTCGTGCAACCGTCGGGGCCGGATAATCAGTCAGCCTTGATGCCGGCATCTCGGACGAGTTTCGTCCATTTTGCAAGATCGCTCTTGATGATCTTCGCGAACTCATCCGGCGTGTTGCCCACTGCTTCCGCTCCCTGCTCGCTCATCTTTTGCCTGAACTCGGCAGTACGAACGATCTTCACCACTTCCCGGTTCAGTCGCGCCACGATCGGCTTCGGCATTCCTGCCGGCCCGAGCAATCCGTACCAGTAGTTCGTTTCGAAGCCTGTTACATTCTGCTCGGCCATGGTCGGCACATCGGGAACAACTTGCGAGCGTCTCTCTCCGGTAATTCCGAGCGCCTTGAGGCGACCGGCCTGAACATGCGGCATCGAGGTGGTCACGGCCACGACCAGGCACTGCACTTCGCCGGTCAATATCGCAGTAAAGACCGGCCCCACGCCTTTATATGGAATATGGACGAAGTTGGTACCGGTCACCCATTTGAAGAGCTCCATGGTCAAGTGAGTCACGGAGCCATTACCCGATGAGCCATAGTTGAGCTCGCCGGGTCTGGCCTTGGCCTGCGCGATGAGATCCTTGATCGAATTGGCCGGAAAGGAACTGGCTGTCGCGAACAGGAGCGGCGCGCCTGTGACGAGCGTAATCGGCGTAAAGTCCTTGACGCTGTCGTAGGGCAACGTAGAGTAAGCTTGATTGACACCGTGCGTACTGCTGTTGCCAAAGACAAGGGTGTAGCCGTCCGGGGCGGCTCGTGCCGCAAGCTCGGTGCCTACCGCCCCACCGGCGCCAAGGCGGTTATCTATGATTACCGGTTGCCCCAGGCTCTCGCTGAGACTCAGTTTCGCGGCGAGCATGCGTGACAAGAGATCGACTCCCCCTCCGGGCGCGAACGGAGCGATGACCCGGATGGCGCGCGCCGGATAGGGCTGTCCTGCGGCGTCCGCCATGGACAGCGCTAAAGCAATCAGGGGGAAAAACAGCCGCGCCAGACAGGGGCGTCGCGTCGTGACCATACTACCTCGACATGCCGGGTCAGAGTTTCACCAGCTCGTGGCCAAAGCGAGCTTTGTTTCCAGGCAGAGGCTCGCCTGTCATCGTGACGCCGGCTCCGCCGATCCGTCCAATGAGAACCGTGAAATGAGACGTCGGATGCGTGGACCGCACTATCGCACCGTCCATCAGATGGCCGCATATCGTCTGTTCGGCTGACGTTGCGGTCAGATGAACATGCAGGTAGGGCTCGCCGTGCATGAATTCGCCTTCCGCGCCGAAGGGGGTCTTGCCGAACCCGGGCGCATCCATCTGACCGATGATGCCATGCCCGCTTACTTCAAGCGGGCCGCGCATTTCAACTGTCTCGGTCGTAATGCCCGGTGATCCTACTCCGCGAAACCGGTGCAGCCTCGCCCTCTCCAGGGCCCCGGTTATCGTCAGAACAACGCCCGACTTGATGTTCTTGTCCTTGATGACCTTCATGAGGCCTTGCCGCACATCTTCACCCACCTCGAAACGGGCGAAGATAATTTCAGTAAACGCGCCTGAAATCGTTGTCGGCATATTCTCATCCGGGATCGCTATAAGGCATTCCTTTGACTGGTTCGACACATTCTAAGAGAAAGCTCGCCCAACAGTAAATCGCCAGGTATTAACTAGCTACTATTTAATAATTGCATATGAGATGACCGGACCCCATTCAACTCAATGCAAATCGCCGAAATAGCCCGACTTGACCGCCCACAGCCAAAGGTAGGCCAGCTTCTCGTTGTGCAGAGCCCAGTGGCCCATGTGAGTGTATCTGGGGACACGAACGAGATGCGCCCCCATGGTTTTCCCGGCGTACCGCTTCACCATGAAGCCGTCCTGCCGCTCCTCCATGCGTTCACCGCCTCTGATCCAATGGTTCTTGTCGTTTTCTCCCACCATGAGCAGCACCTTGAGGCCGGCAAGGAAACGCCCATCCGGCTCCTCGAGCTGGGCCACGTACTCCTCCATCGGCAGGCCGGTCGCTTTCCGGTAATCCGCAAGCCTCTTCAGGTCGCCATGGTGCGAAGTCACCTGGAGATCGGGGTTGAACAGGGGCGTGGTTTCACGCCCCAGCTCGAACCGTTGTTCCATGCGGCCCCACGGCGTCAGTTCCGGCGCGTCCTCGTAGCCGGAGCTGTGACGGTACTCTTCCACCGTCCTGTAGAGCAGATTACCGATGGCGCGTTGCTTGTGAGCCTCGCCGACTCCGACCGGCGGCAGTCCCAGCGACTCGCGCCATTCCAGGATCCACTTGTCGCAACCGCCGCTGCCCCACCCGACTAACCCCGTCACCCTGGCCGTCTTGAGATATTTGCACAGGTCGACCGCCATCGGGCCGCCGGTGGAGTGTCCCATCGCAAACAGCTTCTGGCCCGCCAGGTCCTGCTCGACCAGCGCGCCCATGCCCTGCATGTAAACCTGGTATGTCGCTTTCAGCAGCCGATCGCGACACTCCTCCTCGACAATGTCGCGATCGAGCAGATAGAACGGCTTCCTTTCCGTCACGGGGGCCCGCCACTTGCCGCCTCGCGGCCATAGGCCCGGATACGAGGGCGTCAGCACCTGAAAGCCTTGCGCAGCCAGAACACGAGCCAATCCCGGCCTGCCGTCGGGTGTGGCCTGGAAATCGAGCTCGTTCACTCCTCCGCCGTGTATGAGAACGAAGGAATACCCGGGCAACGTCTGTCTTGCCGGGACATACAGTGTGCCGTGTATATCCCAGTCGTATCCATTGCGGCGATAACGGGCCCGCACTTCCTTTTCGCTAAAGCCGGTTTGCCCATATGGCGGCCCAATATCAATGAACGTCTGCCAGTCGAGTGGAACTAAAAGATCCTCTCCTTTAAGGAGAGACACGTATTTCCCGATCGAATCATTCGCATCGAGATAGGCAGTATCCATCGTTTTCTTTCGCGCCGGGAGAACTGGATTTACGCGCTTCGGTCACGCTTCACGTTTAACGAGAAGCCCTCGGTTCAGCTTGTGTTAGCGGAGTGTAGGCGAGCACGCCGATCGTGTACGCACCAAGCTCCTTCGCGCGCTTGAGCAGATAGACAATGGCATCAAGGTCATTCAGCGGCTCCACGACCCGGAAGCGCCGCAGTCCATTTGCCACGAGCCGTTCGGTCCACAGCAGAAGCAGATCATCCGGTACGACGTCGAAGCCCGTCAGATGCCTGCTGCGTGCCGTCCCGTACAGCGGCGTTTGGGTGACTTTCCGGCATATCAACCTTATGCGTTCCCATGGATTTTCCTTGAGGTAACGCACGCAGACGTCGAAGTGCCCGCCTCCGAGCAGGTCGATGCCGTCAAAACCGGCGCGGTCCATTTTTCCCGCGACCGGCAGCATCATGGCCGTGGTCATGCGCGAAGCCCATAAGCACTGGTGCGCGTCGCGAAATGTCTGGTCGATTATCTTGATTTCCTTCATGCCGGCAATACTGAGCCACGGTCGATTTCCGCGCCGTGGTTTCCCCCTTCGGCTCGCGGGAGGCGAAGCCACGCTTTTCGCCGGCGGTCTCGCAATCGATATTCCGCGGGCGCAAACGCTCTGTCCCGCATTTGAGCGAACCCCATGTTTCCGGAAATGCTAGTTCTTGATACCGATCCCGGCTTCCTTGATGACCTTTTCCCACCTGGCCATGTCGGTTTTCATGAACGCGGCGAATTCCCCGGGCGTGCTGCCGACCGGCTCCGCTCCCTGCGCCACCAGGTTGTCCCTGACCTCCGGCAGGCGCAGCACCTTCGCGACCTCCCCCTGCAGGCGTGCGATGACCGGGCGCGGCGTCGCCTTCGGCACCACCATGCCGTACCAGTTGATGACCTCGTAGCCTGGCAGCGTATCCGCGACGGTCGGCAGATCCGGCAGCAGTGCCGAGCGCGCCTTGCCGAGCGTCGCGATCCCCCGCAGCCTGCCGCTCTTGATGAGCGGCAGCCCCGACAGCAGCGCCCCGAACGTGACCTGGACGTGGCCGCCAGTGATGGCGACAAGGCCCGGCGCGCTGCCCTGGTACGGGACGTGGGTGAGCTTCACGCCCGCCATCAGGTTGAACAGCTCGGCGGCGAGGTGCGGCGTGCCGCCGATGCCGCTCGAGTAAAAGTTGATCTGCCCGGGCTTGCTCCTGGCCACCGCGATCAGGTCGGGCACGGTCTTCACCGGGAACGCCGGGTGCACCAGCAGCGCGGACGATACCGATGCCACGTGGGTCACCGGGGCGAAATCGCGCGCCATGTCGAACGACAGCCTGGAATACAGGAGCGGGTTCACGCTAAGGTTGCCGATCGTCCCGAAAAACACCGTGTGGCCGTCGGGCGCCGCCTTGGCGGCAAGGTCCGTGCCGATCAGGCCGCCCGCCCCGGGGCGATTGTCGATCACGATCGGCTGGCCGAGGCTCTCGGTCAGCCGCGGCGCCATGACGCGCGCGACGATGTCGATGCCGCCGCCGGGCGGAAAGCCGATGATTACGCGTATCGGCCGCGCGAGGTGCGTCTGCGCCGGCGCGGCAACCGCCGGAAGCGACAGCGCTATCACCAGGGCAACCGCGGTTTCCCGTCTCATGTTTTCTCCTTGAAGCGCACCGGCGCGAGAAAGTCGCGCATCGAGTCCAGGTTCTCCAGCCGCCGGATGCGCGCGAGGCAGTCGTCGATCCGGTCCGGCGGCAGCACGCGCCGCGCGTTGCGCGTGAACTTGTCGATGAGCTCCGCGTGCACCTCGTTGCCGTCCAGGCCCGGCACGGAAAAACCGGAGGTGACCCGGCGCGACAGCGTTTTCCCGCCCTTCAGCCCGAGAACGACTTCCATGCCGAGGAAATCCTGCCCCTGGGTGAAGTCGAGCTTCGCCATGGCCGGGTGCGGCTCGAAGCTGACCCGCTTCATGAGCGCGCGCAGCCGCGGGTCGCCCGCGCGCTCGTCAGTGAACTGCTCGACCTCCAGCTGGCCGTCGAGCAGCGCCGCCGCGATGCAATAATGCAGGCTCAATTTGCCTTCCAGCCCGTTGCGCGGATTGTCGTTCCACAGAGAATGCCACACCATGTGATTGCCGAGGCAGCGCACCGATTCGACCTGGCCGGCGGTTACCCCCTCCTCCTTCGCCATGCGCAGCACGGCGACCACGCCCGCCTGCGCGTGAAAATTGCAGGGGAAGCGCTTGAACGCAATGCCACAGCCCACGATTTCCAGCGGCTTGCCGATGCTGTCCGAGATCAATTCCGCGTTTCCGGGCTTGCCGCCCGAAAAGACGTTGACGAAACCGTGGCGGTCTTCGAGCAGACCGTCCGCGCCGGCGAGCCCCGCGCCGGCGAACTCCGCCGCGGCGAGCCCGCCGCGCGCCGCCAGCCCCGCGGACAGCGGCTTGGCCATGCTGCCCATGTGCGTGCGCATCCCCGAGGACTGCATGGCGGCGAGCCCCAGCGCGTTCTCGGTCGCCGCGGCGTCGAAGCCGCGCAGCTTCGCGACCGCGGCGGCGGCGCCCAGCGTGCCCAGCACGGGCGTCGCGACCCAGCCCAGCTTGATCGCCTGCGGGTTGATCAGCCGCCCCACCCTCGCGCAAACCTCGAAGCCGGCGACGTAGGCGCTGGCGAAATCACGGCCACTGCCGCCGTGAGTTTCCGCCGCGGCAAAAAGGGCGGGCAGGATGACGACGCTCGGATGCCCGGACATGCCGAAGGTCGCATCGTCGTATTCCTCCCAGTGCGCAAGGTTGCCGTTCACCAGCGCCGCGGCTTCCGGGGATGCCGTGCGGGTGTCGCCGATGAGGCTCGCGCCGCCGGATGCGTACTGGGAGAGCACGTGGCGCTTGAGGATGCGCGGGCCCTGCGCCGGGCATGCCGCCAGCGCCACCGCCAGGTAGTCGGTGGCGGCCGCCTTGACCCAGGCAGTCGCGGCGCCCGGAAGGTCCTGGTAGCGCAAGCCGGCCGTCCAGCTCGCCAGCATCCGGGTCAGCCCCATCGTCCGCTCCGCCTCGCGCCGGTTCAACCCGGTGAAGGACTGCTGCGCAAAATGAAATCCAGGGTCGCCTGCGCGCACCGGTCCGGATCGCTGGCCGCGACATGAAAGGAATCGCCCGGCAGCACCAGCAACTCGGAGTTCGGCATCTTCTCCTGCCACGCGCGCGTTTCCGCCACGGAGCCGAGCGAGCTGCCTTCGGTCGTGATGACGAGCGTCGGGCAGACGATGCGCGGCAGCACCGCCGTGATGTCCGTGGTCAGGATTCGGGTGATGTAACCGATCTGGGTGGACACGGCGGTCCGCCCCATCATCCTTATCCACCACTCGACGCCTTCCGGCGGCAAGCGGCTGCCGAGACGGCCAGTCATCGTCCGGCGTGCCCAGTGCTCGACGCCCAGCTTTTCGAACTCCTCGGTCCAGGCGGTGACGCGCGCGGACAGATCCCGGCGGGGCGGTGGCGTCCCCACGACGGTCAGCGTGCGCACAATCTCGGGGCAACGAGCGGCAAAACAGCGCGCGATGGTTCCGCCGAGCTTGGCGCCCACGAGGTGCACGCGAGCAATGCCGAGCTGCTTCAGGAGGACGAGGTAATCATCGATGAGCCCTTCGATCGTCCAGGGATAATCGCGCGCCATCGGCGTGGACGCACCGAATCCGCGCATGTCCGGCCGCACCACGCGGAAGCGGCGGGCGAGGTGCGGCACCCAGCCGAACCACACCGCGCCGCTCTCGGTGTTGCCGTGAAGCATCAGGATGGTTTCCGCCTCGCGCCACGGATCCGTGTAATCGTCGACGACGTAGTGCATCTCCAGTTCGGGCGAAATCCGGGTCGTCGGCACGTTTCATTCCCCCTTCGCGCAATCAGTCCGCCCGGATGCCCGCCTGCTTGATCACTTTCGCCCACTTGGCGATTTCCGCCCTGACGAAACGTCCGAATTCGGCCCGGCCATTGGCGACCACCTCGAAGCCCCGACCCAGCAGTGGCTGCCTGACGTCCGGCCGGTCCAGCACCTGGACCAGGTCGCGATTGAGTTTGTCGAGTATCCGTGCCGGGGTCTTCGCGGGCGCCATCACGCCGTACCACTGCATCGACTCGAATCCCGGGACGCCCGCCTCGGACACGGTGGGCAGCTCGGGCGCAACCGGGGAACGACGCGCGCCCGAGACCGCGAGCACCCGCAGCTTCCCGCTTTTCACCGACGGCATCGTGGAAGGCAGGCTGCCGAAATAGATCTGCACCCGCCCCCCGGTCAGGTCGATGAGGGCGGGACCCGCGCCCTTGTACGGCACGTGGATCATGCTCACGCCGGTCATCACCTTGAACAGCTCGGCGGAAAGATGCGGTGACGTCCCGTTGCCCGCCGACGCGTAGTGGTACTGGGTGGGCCTGGACTTCATCAGGGCGATCAACTCCTTGACGGACGCGGCCGGCAGCGACGGGTGGACCACCAGGATGTTCTGGGCAACGGCCAGCATCGTGATGGGGGCGAGATCCTTGACCGGGTCGTACGGCACCTTGGTCAGGGTGGGCGCGATGGTGATGGACGCGATCAACCCCATCACAATCGTGTGGCCGTCGGGAGCCGCGTTCGCCGCCAGGTTGACGGCGATCGTCCCGCTCGCGCCGCCGCGGTTGTCGATGACGACGGTCTGTCCCCAATGCTCGGAAAGCTTCTGGCCGACGATCCGCGCCAGCAAATCCGCGCCCCCGCCGGGCGGGACGGGGATGACGAAGCGGACAGGCCTGGCGGGATAGTCCTGCCGTTCCTGCGCCGCCAGGGGCACGCACACGCAGGCCAGCAATACTGCGATACCGCATTTGAACCAACGAACGCTCATACCATTTCTCCTCGGTAATTTATCTTAATCCGCGGCGGCGGCAGGCATCCTTATCGGTCGATGCCGACGATGCCGTATTCATGGTGTTCTTCGCGTCCGCGAGCACCGTCGGCTCGAAGAACGTGCCGCCCAGGGCGTGGCGCTTGCCGCCGGTGAGGATGCGCGCGCCCTTTCTCACCGCATCGCCGATGTACTCCTCGACTTTTTCCACCGCCTTCATGTCGCAATGTCGGCGACCGGACCTACTTTTTCGTTTTTCCCGGCCCGGCAGTTCCCGCCGGCAACGGACCCGGCGTCCACGATTCGTGGAAATTGCTCGGGTACGGATACCAGATGGAGCGATAGCCCTTGATGTCGAGCGATACCTCGACCACGATCACCGTGGGCTTGCGCCGGTCGAGGGCGCGGCGCAGGGCGGGAGCGTACTGGCTGGCCCGCTCGACGTGGATCGCCGCCGCCCCCATTGACTCGGCCCACTTGCACAGATCGGGGTTCCACAACCCCTTGTGGCCTTTCCTGCGGTAATCGCAGAACGCTTCGCGGCCGTAGAGGCGGATCATCAGCTCGCGCTCGATCTGCAGCGAGCGGTTGTTGAACACGACCCAGACGACCGGCAGGTTCTGCTCGACCGCCGTCGCGACCGCGGTGCCGCCCATGATGAACGATCCGTCGCCGATCAGCGCCAGCGCCGGGCGATTGCCCTGCGCGATGCTCGCGCCGATGACGGCCGAGGCGCTCCAGCCCATGCGATGAAAGTAGCCGTTGTGGGCGATGTGGCGCGACGACGCCTTCAGGAACGGCGGCGCGAAGCTCAGCAGATGCCCGGTATCGAACAGGATCGGCATCTGCGGATTCTTCTTCGCCACCACCTCCCCGGTGTCGTGGCAGATGCGCGCGTAATGAAGCGGCGCGATGTCGGAGTGGCGCTGTTCGGCCACCGAGGCTTCCCATGACTGCTTCTCCGCGGCGATTTCCTTCAGCCAGCCGCCCTGCTCCTTGACCCCCGCCTTGCGCGCCGCCTCACTAAGGGCTTTCAGCCCGAGCCGCGCGTCGCAGGTCAACGCAACCGCCGTCGGATAGGCCCGGCCGAGCTCCGTCGAATCGATATCGAGGTGGATCAGGCGCGTGCGCGCCGGAATGTCGAACAGCGTCCAGCCGCCGGTGTCGATGTCGCTGAAATGCGTTCCGATGCCGACCACCACGTCGGCGCGGCGCGCCGCCGCGTTGCCATGGCCGGTGCCGGCGCGGCCGATGCAGCCGACGGAGAGCCGGTGCTCTTCCGGGAACGCGCCCTTGCCGGTGGCGGTGGTGGCGACCGGAATGCCCGCCGCTTCGGCAAACGCCAGCAGCTCGTCCCAGGCCCGGGCGTTATGAATGCCGCTGCCCACGGCGATGAACGGGCGCCTGGCCGTCTTCAGGAGCGCCGCCGCCTTTTTCACGCCGTCCGGATCGGGCGCCGGCGGATGCCACCGCATGAACGGCCTGGGATCGGGCAGCTTGTCGGAGATCAATGTGTTCTGGATATCGAACGGGATCTGGACGACCACCGGGCCGGGACGCCCGGAAAGGGCGGTCCGATACGCGCGCAGGAACATGTCGAGCGCATTGTCCGGGCGCGTCATCATGAACGACTTCTTGGTGATGGGTTTCAACACCGCCACCCAGTCCTCGGGGCCGTGGCGATAAGCCTCCTCGATCCCGCCCCGGTCGAACCAGTGCGTCGCGCCCGCGCTGGCGATCACCACCAGGCCGATCGATTCATAGAACGCGGTGGCCACGGCGGGAACGATGTTCATGTTGCCGGGACCGACGCTGGTCGTCACGACGGGCAGGGGCCCGCTGCGCCGCATGCGCCAGTAGCCGTCCGCCATCTGCACCGCATGGTCCTCGGCGCGCGCCGGCACGCCGCGAATTCTGGTCTCGTGCACCAGCTGGTCGAGCAAGGCCCAGTTGCCATGGCCGTTCACGCCGAACACGACCTCGGTCCCCATCTTCTCCAGCAATTTGGCCAGGGCCCGCGCCACCGTGATCTGTCCCATCGTCAGCTCCTGTAACAAGATAGTTCTCCCCTCCTTTATTCGACGCCGTGAGCGGCAAATAACGCCCTGGCCGGCGGCGTGGCGAGGTAACGGGTGAACGTTCTCGCGCCGCCGGGATTGGACGCCGCGGTCATCGGCGCCGCTGCGTAGCTCGCATAGTGCTGTATCTCCGGCGGCAGCGGAGCGGCGAGCTTCAGGCCACGGTCGCGGAACATCAGGATTTCGATGATGGCGCCGAAGCCGATTTCCTTGCCCTTGCCGTTGATCAGGTGCTCCATCATCGCCGGGCCATTCCCGTAGCGGCTCGTCTTCGACCGGATCCGGTCCAGGATCCCCATTTCAGCCAGCATTTGTTCGACGTAAAGTCCGCTCGAGGCGCGGTTGTAGACCACTGAATCGGCGTCAAGCACTGCATATTTGAGTGCCCCCGCGCTGGACAGATCCGGCGCCGGCGCTGTCTTGCGCATCACGACACCGATGCCGACACGCCCGATCGTCACGCGCTCCTGCCCGGCGACCATTCCATCCCGCTCGAAGTCACCGACCGCGTCCTCCGTCGCAATGACGACGTCGGGCACCTCCCCGCCGCCGATCCGCTTCCGGATCACGGGCGTCGTGGCCCACGTGATCCGGGCGTCCTGCCCGCTTTGCTCGCGGAACGCCTCTGCCGCGGCGATCAGTCCGGGCTCGATCGCTCCCGCGCTGAGCACATGGATTTCAGGGCTCACGCGGCAAGAATCGTCTTGCAGGTCGGCAGATCGCGAACGGACGGCAGCCGATCGACCCCCTGCAGCATGTCGAACAGCCGCTTCGCCTCCGGCCCGGAGTGGGTCCGCGCCGTGCACTCGACGAATTTCGTCCAGAGTTCCTCCGGGCTCATGGGGTCGTAGGCGTGGCCGCGGATCCTCGCGATCTCTCCGCTGTCCAGCACTTCGCCGTTCTTCAACCGGATCACCACTCTCTCCGTCGGCGAGTGCGACGGGTCCCGCGTGTCGTACTCGTCCACGGCGATGAGCTTCACCTTCGGGAAGAACCCCTGGATATCGGCGCGTTGCACGATGGCATCGCTGAAAACATCCACCCCCATGCGGCCGAGTATGACGGCGGCGGCCATCGCGAAGTGCTCGCTGAACTTGGCCTCGAGCCCGGTCTGCGGTTTGTGGTTGGCCAGGACGACGACCTGCCCCCGTCCCATGGTGACCTCGATCCCGGCGATGTCGTCCGGACCCAGCTTGCGCCCGGCCAGCATCTTCACCGCGGTGTCGAAGGAGCGGTGCGTGAAGTAGCAGGACGCGTACTTCTTGACGCAGAGCGATTGCCAGGGAAGGTACCATTCCTTGCCGACTTTCACCGGCGAGTCGCGGTCGGCGCTGGACGGCGAAAACGCGTTGAGGAACCCCTGCGCATGTTCCAGGGTGTCGCGTCCCGCCGTCATGCCGGCGGCGGCAAGGCGTGCCGACGACAATCCGTTGCGCGCGGCGAGCCCGGCATGGTACGGCTTGGTCATCGTTCCAAAGTTCGGCGCGAGGCCCCCGGCGTGGCTTGCCGCGATCGCCAAGGCGGCGGCGGCTCGCTCCGCGGGAAGGCGATGCAATACCGCCGCCGCCGCCGCCGCGGCGACCACGCCGAACACCGAGGTCGGGTGCCAGCCCTTCTTGTGATGGCTGGCGTCGCGCCGGATGAGCTCGGCCCAGACCTCGTATCCCGCGACGTAGGCCGTGACGAGATCGCGGCCGCTCGAGCCCAGCGTCTCCCCCTCGGCCAGGATGGCGGGGACCAGCACCGTGCTCGGATGCCCGGTCAGGGAATGATCATCGAAATCGAGCGCGTGTCCCGCAGTTCCGCCCAGCAGCGCCGCGTCCGGGGCCGAAACGGTGATCGCTGACAAACACGCGCGCGCTTCGCGCCTGCCGCCCGACTCGACCAGCGTCCGGCGGACGATATCGACGACCGGTTCCGTGATGCCGACCATGATCACGCCGACGGTGTCGGTATAGGCGTTCCTGACGAGCGGCAATACGCCGGGCGGCAGATGGTCGAACTGGATGTTCTCGAGGAACCGGCCGAGGTCGGCCGTCAGTGTCGTGGTCATGGCAGATGCCGCACACGCTCGCCCGTCGGTTGGACTACAACTTGAGTTCTTGAGCGACCTTCCTCCACTTCGCGATGTCGCTCTTCACCATCGCGCCAAACTCCTCGGGCGAGGTCACCACAGGCTCGGCGCCCTCCTCGGCGAGACGCGCTTTGACGTCATCGGCCGCGAGTATCCTGTGAATTTCGCCGTTGAGCTTCGTGACGACGGCTCCGGGCGTTTTCCCGGGCGCGAACATTCCCCACCACTGTCGCGCCTCGAACCCCGGGATACCCGCCTCCGCCACCGTTGGCAGCTCGGGCACGAACCGCGAGCGCCGGGCCGTCGTCACCGCGATCGCGCGCAGGCGGCCTGCCCTGACCTGGGGATGCACGGACGGCAGGCTCCCGATCAACAGCGGCACGTGGCCGCCAACCGCGTCGGTGACCGCGGGCGCTATGCTCTTGTAGGGCACGTGCACCAGCTTGATCCGGGCGCTCGCCGCCATCACCTCGGTCACGAGATGGAGAATGCTGCCGGTGCCGGACGAGGCGTAATTCAGGCTTCCCGGTTTTGCCCTGGCCAGAGCGATCAGATCCTTGACCGTCTTCACCGGCAGCGACGGGTGCACCGTGACCAGAAACGGGCCTTCCCCGATCATGGTGACCCCGGTCAGGTCGTTGACCGGGTCGAACGGTAACTTGGATCGTGTCGCCGCGCTCGTGGTGTACGTGACGGTTGGCAGCAGGAGGGTGTGTCCGTCCGAGGCCGACTTGGCAACGATTTCCGCGCCGATCATCTGGCCGGCACCGGCGCGGTTGTCCACCACGACCGGCTGCCTCCATCGCTCGTGCAACTTGCCGCCGATGAGGCGCGCCAGGATGTCCGGCGAGCCGCCCGCCACGACCGGAACAACGATACGTATCGGCCGGCTCGGGTAGTCCTGGGCGAATGCGAGGGAAAACGGACCCGCAAGCAGCAAAGCACCGCAAACCACCGTTGGTACACGCATGATCCCTCCTGCGCGAGATCGAGATATCGTTCGGATTGAAAGGTTATGCCAAATGGTAAGATAATGTTACAGTTGGGATCGCATTGCAAGGGCGCCCGGCCGCGGCGGCCGGGTACAAGACCAGACCAGGCGAAAGCGAACTGCGCGGGGGTCCGGGGATGGTACGCTATGGAAATTGCCCTGATAGACGACGAGGCCTGAGATGAAAGCACCCCTCAAGGTCGGCCTGATGGTGCCGATGAACAACACCACGCTGGAAGGCGAAATGCTGGCGTGGCTGCCCAAGGGTTCGACCTGCAGCACGCTCCGCATCCCGCGCGGCAAGGGCCTGCTGACCTCCGAAACCCTCCCCGCCTACAAGGCGCAGGCGCTGTCGCTCGCCGCGCGGTTCGCCAGCCTCGATCTCGATGTCGTGGCCTACGGCTGCACCGCGGCCGGATTCATTTCCGGGCCGGCGGGCGACACCCAGCTCGCCCGTGAGCTCGCCGAAATCACCGGCAAGCCGGTGGTGACCACGGCGCGGTCCATGGTCCTCGCATTGCAGGAATCCAAAGCGAGGGACATCGCGCTCGTCACGCCGTACCTGGACGCGGTCAACGGGCAGTTGAAGGCTTTTCTGTCCGACGGCGGCATCCGGGTGCGGCGTTTCAACAGCTTCTACGCCGCCAACGTCGAGGAACTGGGACGGATCCAGTCCGGCGCCGTGGCCCGGCTGGCACGGGAAACCATGGACGGGGAATGCGATGCATTGTTCGTCGCCTGCGCCCAGCTTCCGACTTACGAAATTCTCGAAGAATTGCATAAGGAGTTTGGCCGTCCGATCCTGTCGTCCAACTGGGCGACCACCCAGCAAGCAATCCGCGCGCGCAAGCTTCAAACCGCCTGACTATTCAAAATAGCAGGATAATTTTCAGTCTCGGACTGCCCGCCAGAGGGTCGCCCTGAACCCACGATCGCAGGAGGAAGCCATGACGCAACGATTTGTTCGCTTACTCGGATCGATCCTCCTGGCAGGCTTCGCCTTGGCGTCAGGGACGGCGGTCGCGCAGGAATTCCCCAGCCGCCCGATCCGCATGATCATTCCCTACGGGCCCGGCGGAATCACGGACATTACCGGGCGCATCATCGCGCCAGGCATGTCGGAGGACCTCGGCCAGCAGGTCATCGTCGAAAACCGGCCCGGCGGTGCGGCCATTCCCGGCTTCGACCTGGTCGCGAAATCCAAGCCGGACGGCTACACCATCGTGGCCGCCACCACCGCCCTCGCCGCCCAGCCCATCCTCTTTCGCAAGCTGCCCTACAAGGCGGACAGGGATTTCTCGCCAGTGAGCCTCGTCATCCTGGTGCCGACCGTGCTGGTGGTGCATCCTTCGGTCCCGGCCCGCTCCGTGAAGGAGCTCATCGCCCTCGCGAAGTCCAAGCCCGGCGCGCT
The DNA here is from genome assembly GCA_016192825.1 of Betaproteobacteria bacterium. Classification (GTDB taxonomy): domain Bacteria; phylum Pseudomonadota; class Gammaproteobacteria; order Burkholderiales; family SG8-41; genus SG8-41. The sequence goes on from JACPTK010000033.1 coordinate 49,118, forward strand.
GAATTACGGCTCGGCCGGCAATGGCACTGACAACCACCTCACCGCGGAAGTGTTCAAGCATGCCGCGAAGATCGACGCGCTGCACGTCCCGTACAAGGGGGGCGGCGCCGTCATGCTCGATCTGGTTGCGGGGCAGGTCGCGTTCGTGTTTTCGACGATTCCCACCGCGCATTCTTTCATCGCGGCCGGACGGCTGCGGGCGCTGGCGGTCAGCAGCATCAAGCGCAATCCCTCGATGCCCGACGTGCCGACAGTGGCGGAGTCAGCCCTGCCCGGGTTCAACGTGAACGCGTGGCTCGGGCTGTTCGGGCCCGCCGGCGTGCCGGCGAACGTGACGAACCGCCTCCATGCCGCCACCGTGAAGGCCTTGAAAAACCCCGACGCGATCAAACGGTTCGCGACGATGGGCGCCGAGATCGTCGCGAGCACGCCCGCGCAGCTGGGGACCCACCTGAAAACCGAGATGAACCGCTGGGTCAATCTGGCCAAGCAGGTGAAATTTGCGGTGGCGGACTGAGACAGGATATGCGCGGCCATCCCGGCAAGCCACGCGCACGAATCGAAGGAGCAGATCTACTATTTTCTCGAGGGCGAGGGACTGCTCGAGCTGGGGTCGAAGAAGCACGTCGTGCGGCCGAAAAGCTTCGCGTTCATCCCGCCGAAACTGCGGCACGCCCTCTACAACACGGGAGTATCCAACCTGGTGTTCTTCGTCATCACCACGTCCACCAACCATCCGGGCAAGGGCGCCTAGGAGCTTGTCGGACTTGGGTCCGACAAGCTCCTTAGGCACCGACGACCCAAACCGCCCGGCGCAGGGGTAGAGACCCGAGGCGTCCGCGGCACGGGCCGTGCGGCGACCCGTCTTGGGAGCCACCATGGAGGAACCATGAAATCGCAATGGAAGCAATTTCTCGGTGTTGCGCTGTGCGCTGCGGCAACGGGCGGCAGCGCGCAGGCGGCGGAGTCGGCGCAATCCTATCCGAGCAAGCCGATCCGCATCGTCGTCGGCTTTACCGCGGGCGGCGTGGCGGACATTACGGCCCGCATCGTTGCGACGAAGCTGGCCGTGAACTGGAAGCAACAGGCGGTCGTAGACAACCGTCCCGGCGCCGGCAGCGTAATCGGGACCGGGATCGTCGCCAACGCCGAACCCAACGGCTACACGATGCTTTCGGTTTCCGCGGCGCACGCGATCATTCCTGCCGTGTATTCCAAGCTGCCGTTCGATAGCGCCCGGGATTTCGCCGGCGTCGCCGTCACGGCCACCGGTCCCCTTTTGCTGATCGCGTCCTCGACGGTAGGCGTCAAATCGGTGAAGGCGCTCATCGCACTGGCGACGCGCAGGCCCGGCCAGCTCAACTTCGCTTCGGCGGGCGTCGGCAGCGCTACGCATTTTGCGATGGAGGTATTCAAGAACATGGCGGGCATCGACATCGTGCACGTGCCCTACAAGGGCATACCCGAGGCGACCACCGACACCATGACCGGCCGCGTGCAGTTGTTCATCTCGCCGCTGATCAACGCCATGCCGCGGGTCAAGGACGGCAAAGTAGTGGCGCTCGGCGTCACCACCCTGTTTCGCAGCGCCCTGCTCCCCGACGTGCCCACGATCGCAGAAGCAGGGCTGCCCGGGTATCGCGCGGAATCCTGGCAGGGCTTGCTCGTGCCCGCGAAGACGCCGCGCCCGATCGTCGCCAAGCTGCACGCGGAAATCACGCGCATCCTCCAGGAGCCGGAGGCGCGCCAGCGCATCGCGGCTCTGGGCCTGGTGAGCCCGCCCACCACGCCGGAGGAATTCGACAAGTTCATCCGCGGCGAGATCGCTACGTACCAGAAGATCGCGCGCGCGGGCAACATCAGGGCGGAATAAAACGTGGACGAGCCCGGCGGGATACACGTGCATCGTCGTCCGTCCCGGCGTTCCTGAAACGTCCTGCAAGGAAATTCGATGCCCAAAGCCGTCCGCATCCACGCGCTCGGCGGCCCGGAAGTCCTGAAACTGGAGGAGATCGCCGTACCCGATCCGTCGGCGGGCGAGCTGCGGCTCCGGCACAGGGTGATTGGGCTGAATTACATCGACATCTATCACCGCACCGGGGTCTATCCGATCAAGCTGCCGGCGGTCATCGGCAGCGAAGCCGTCGGCGTCGTCGAAGCGGTCGGTGCTGGCGTCGTCGAATTCAAACCGGGCGATCGCGTCACCTACGCGCCGGTCATCGGCGCCTACTGCGAGATCCGCAACCTGCCGGCGGACCGGGCCATACCCGTGCCCGACGGCATCACCGATGAGGAAGTCGCCGGCATGATGCTCAAGGGCATGACGGCCCGCTCGTTGCTGCGCCGCGCGTACCCGGTCAAGAAGGGCGAGGTGATACTGGTTCATGCGGCCGCCGGCGGCGTCGGCCTCCTGCTGTGCCAGTGGGCAAAGAGCCTCGGTGCGACCGTGCTGGGCACCGTCGGCAGCGAAGAGAAAGCGGCCCTGGCTGCCGCCAATGGATGCGACCACCCGATTCTTTACCGTAAAGTGGATTTCATTGCGGCGGTCAACGACGTGACGAAAGGCGGAGGCGTGCAGGCGGTATTCGACGGGGTCGGCAAGGACACGTTTCTGAAATCGCTCGAGTGCATCGCACCTTTCGGCACGATCGTCAGCTACGGGCAGGCGTCGGGCCGAGTCGAGCCCTTTGACGTCGTGCTGCTGAGAGAGAAAGCGGCGTATGTCACGCGCGCTTCGCTCGCGATCCATGTCACGAAACGGGCCGATCTGCTCGCGACGGCGAACGACTTGTTCGATGTGGTCATGCGTGGCGCCGTGAAGATCGCGGTACGGCGCCGCTACGCGCTCTCGGACGCAATGAGCGCCCATCGAGATCTCGAGGGGCGAAACACGGACGGCTCGTCGGTACTCATTCCGTGATGCGGTGGCCGCGCCCGGAAACTTCCTCCGGAATCGTCCGGTTGGAACTGTCACCCGACTGCCCGGGCTGGCAGGTCCACTCCGTGCTTGCCTGAACCGATACGCTCCGTCACCACCCTCGCGGCTTTCACGACAGCCTGGGTGAGCGCCGGGAACTCCGAGCGCTCGGCAGCCGACGCGGGCAAGGCAACGCCAAGACTGCCCAGTACCTTTCCTTCGCGGTTGAACAGGGGTGCCGCGATGCCGGTGATCCCCGCCACGAATTCCCCGGTGGTGATGCAGTAACCGTCCTGGCGAATCTGGCGCAGCGCTTTTCTGAAGCTTTCCCAATCGGCGCCGAGGCCCGCGGCCGCGATGGTCTTGCGGTGCTTTGCGAACAGGCTGCGCAACTGGTGGGCCGGCAAGTGGGCGAGAATCACCTTGGAAGCGGCCCCGGTGAACAACGAGCGTTTCTGGCCCCTGCTGAAGAGCCCTTCCGGCGCGTCCGCCTTGAGTTCCTCGCGCACGCACATGACCGTGTCGCTGTAGAGCATGCACAGGAGCGCGCTATGCCCGGTGCTGTTCGCGAGCTGTTGCATGGGGCGGCCTCCCGCCGCATACACCGGGTCGGACATCCGTATCTGCCGATCGAGCTCGAGGATGCGCGGTCCCAGGATATAGGAACCGTTGGCGACGGGTGTCAGGAAGCCGCCCCGCTGCAGCACCTTGATGTAACGGTAGCAGGTCGAGCGCGAGGATCGCGAATACCGGATCAGATCATCGGTGGACCACGCCGGCGCAGCGGGCGTGAATACGTCCAGCAGGCTCAACATCTTCTCGAGGCTGTTCGTGGACCGGCCGGTCGAAGCAGCGCCGGCCGCGCGCCGGCCGCGGCTGGAATCTAGACGCCTGGCCACGATTCCCGCCTTTCCGCGCCGAGCGTCCAGTCCAGGATTATAAAGTTTCCCACCATACTGGACATTATTATGCCACGGAGCTACCATTTCTTCACAAATCCCCCAATGGGCGCATCGCACCGTCGCGAACGGCGTCGCAGGCCACTCCATGTCGAGAACCACGGGCTCGCACACGGCAGCCGAACGCCGGCTGGTCGTCTACTCGGCCGCTGAAAGACGCTACTGCGCCGGATTGCTCGAGGGCTTCGCCGCGCGCCACCCGGGCATCGAGGTCGCGTTTCGCGACGGCATCAGTGTCGCCCTGCACCAGCGCTACCTGGAAACACTCGCGGCGGGCCAGCCGGAGGCCGATGTCCTCTGGAGTTCGGCCATGGACCTGCAGATGGGCCTCGTTCTGAAGGGCGATGCGCAGCCGCACCGGAGCCCCGAGGCGCACGATCTTCCCGCGGGCGCCGTGTACCGGGACTTGGCCTACGCGACGACGCTCGAGCCTCTCCTGACGCTGGTCAATCGCGGCCACTTCGACGCCCGTGTTCCCGCCGGCTCGCTCGCCGAACTGACCACCGCGCTCGAAAGCGATCCGGAGCGGTTCCGCGGCCGTGTCGCGTCCTACGACATCGAGCGCAACGGTCTGGGCTTTCTTGCCTTGCTGCACGAGAGCCTGCGCAGCGTGGATTTCGGCGCATTCATGCGAATCCTGACTGCGTGCAAACCGAAGGTGTTCGGCTCGAACCCGGCGCTCGTGGAGGAAGTGGCCAGCGGCCGCGCCGCCCTCGGCTACCACGTGCTCGCGTCCTACGCCGTGCGCGCGGTTCGCTCCAATCCGTCGCTTGGGATTGCCGCATCGAGCGCGCCTCCGCTCGCGGTTTCGCGGGTGGCGTTCATCCCGGACAGCGCGCCGCACCCGAGCGCCGCTCGTTTTTTCGTGGACTACCTGCTGTCACAGGACGGGCAGCAGCGCCTGCGGGAGGCGGGGCTCTTTCCCATACGCCGGGAGCACGGCCCCGGGATTGCCCGCGAGGCGGACGCGGTCACGCCTATCCGGATCGACCGCAACTTCGGCGAACTGCTCGATCAGCAGCGCCGGCTCAAGCTCTTGCGCCAATGGCGTGCCGCAGTCGCCGGGCGCACTGCTTCGGTTGCAACGCCCATCACAGGAGAACTCCCATGATCAGAACCCTAAACTGTCCTACGACCCCTTGAAGGACTTCGTCCACGTGAGCCAGATCGCGGAATCGCCCTCGCGCGTCCGGTGACGAGCTCGCCGGCCGCGCATTCCCGCCGCGTCAGCGAGGAAATCAAGACCTGGAGGGACGTCATCGCCAGGGCCGGCGTGAAGCTGGAATGAGCGCGGTCCGCCGGGAAACGGCAATTTACGGCACAAGGAAATCCCGCTTGAAAGACATCACGAAGACACTTGCGCGTTACGCCCATGCATCGCGGTTCGACACGCTGCCTCCGGCCGTGCGACACGAGGGCGCGCGCGCGTTCGTCAATTGGATCGGCTGCGCCGCCGGCGGCTCCAGAGAACAAGACGTGCAGTTGATGCTGGAGCTGCTTTCCGAATTCAACGGGGCGAAGGAAGCGACGATCGTCGGCCGCAGCGAAAAGCTGGACGCGCTGAACGCCACTTTGATCAACTCGATGAGTTCCGCCGCGCTGGCGTTCAATGACACGCACCATCCGACCGTGGCGCACCCGACGAGCCCGGTCGCAGCGGCACTGCTCGCGCTGGCGGAACGCCGGCCGCTGACGGGCCCCGGATTGCTTCACGCGCTCATCCTCGGTATCGAAATACAATGCCGCGTGGGCAACATACTGTGCGTGCCGCCGGCGGAATGCCAGGTCGGGTTGTCTACGCAGGGACTGCTGGGCGGCATCGGCGCGGCGGTCGCCGCGGGGAAGGTTCTGGGACTGGACGAGAACGGCATGGCAACGGCGATCGGTCTCGCCGCCAACCAGGCGAGCGGCCTGCGGGAATCTCAATCCACGATGGGCAGCCATTTCATCCCGGGCAACGCTGCGCGTTGCGGGTTGCTGGCCGCGCTGCTGGCAGAGCGGGGATTCACCTGCTCGGACTCGATGATCGAAGGGCCGAAGGGCTTCGCCGTCTCCTACGGCAGCCGTCCCAATTTCGATGTGGCCGTGGAGAAGCTGGGGCAGTCGTTTGAGATTTCGACTCTCGCCTACAAGCCGTACCCGTCCGGTGTCGTGATCCATCCGATCATCGACGCATGCCTGGAGATTGCGAGAAGCCATTCATTCGAAGCGGCCCGGATCGAGCGCATCGAGCTGACCGTCAATCCGCTCGCCGTGAAGCTCACGGACATCGTCGATCCTGCGGATCGCGGCCAGGGGCTGGTCAGTTTCCAGCACTGGGCAGCCGTCGCGCTCATGCACGGAACCGCGGGAATCGCGCAAGTCACTGATGCCGTTGTCCGCGACCCGGTGGTGCGCAAGCTGCGGCGCAAGGTCACCTTCACGGCCACCGAGAGCATGGGGCGCGAGTCGGCGAGCGCGCGCGTCCTGCTCGAGGATGGCAGGAGCCTGCAGGCCGGCGTTCTGCATTGCCGCGGCAGCAGCGGCCGGCCGATGACCGACGAGGACATCACGGAAAAAACCCGGGGCCAGCTGAGAACCGTTTTCCCGGATGACGCGGCCGAGCGCGTTCTTGCCCAATCCTGGCGCATCGGGGAATGTCCGCTGGTCAGCCAGTACTGCAAAGCGCTCGCCGGGGCGGGGTAGCTTCGCGGTATTTCGGCGCTGCGCTTCGCGCCTTTCAGATTTCCGGCACCGTCACCTTGCAGCAGGCGGATCGACCGCCGGCTCGCTCCGCACTCGATCTCATAGCGCCTGGCGAGCGTGCCAGCGGAATCGATCAGGTGATCTGTCGGTGCCGCCCAGAGTCACTTCCTGATGCTATTCGCCCAGCGGGCGGGTAACACGCTCTGATCCTGAGCCCCCTGCCCGCTGCGAGCGGCCTCCTCGAAGCACTTGAGCGCGAGCTTCATGCGCGCGCCCGACCCCACCGGGCCGACGTGCTCGAACCGCCGGCACATCTGCTCCAGCAGCAGCTTCACCCGCGCCACGTCCGCCTCCGCGCCGCCGACGAAGCCGAACAGCTTGCCTTCCCGCGCCGGCCCCGTGGTCCCGCCGACCGGGCACTCGACCAGCGACCCGCGCTTCTGCTTCACCCCGGCTTCGAGCGCGGTCTCGACTTCGGGCCGGACGGTGCTCATCTAGGAGTTTGTCGGACTTAGGACCGACAAACTCCTAAATGCAAAACCGCCTGCGCTAGAACGCAAGAAAAAGGCAGTGAAAACCTTATTTTCAGCCTGCTCGCGTGCCCGTTAGAGACTAATAAGGGTCGTCATCCCGTATTTCATTTGAAATTCGCAGGCGGTTTTGCTGTGAGCAGCCTGTCGGAGTGCCAAGTCCGACAGGCTGCTAGACCGCAAAGAGGTCCATGAACACTTTCACCGGGACCGACATGAGCCGGCCCGGATCGGCGCATAGCGCCAGGATCCGCTGCGCGCGGCGCCGCGAAAAATGCCGCGTGACGCTCGACCGGAACTTCTCTTCCACCAACGGAAGCCCCTCGCTGCGACGCCGCGGATGGCCGAGCGGGTAGTCGACGCGGATCTCCGGGGTCTTGCTGCCGTCGCGGAATTCGATCTGAATCGCATTCGCGTTCGCGCGCTTGCGTGCATCGTAGAAGTCCCGCGTGAACCCCTTGTCCTCGGTTACGACCATCCTGGCTCGCAGTCGATCGATCCGCCGATCCGCGGCGACCCTGTCCCGGTAATCGTTCGCTTCGAGCCTGCCCTTGAGCAGCACCACGGCCAGGATGTATTGCAGGCAATGGTCGCGGTCGGCTGCGTTGCTCAGCCGCCCTTTCTTGTCGGCCGTCTGCAGGGTCCGCTTGTGCGTCCGGATACGAACCGCCTTCACCTCGTTCCATCGGCTCCCGATCAGGGGGCGCAGCTTCAACGCGCATTCGATCGCCGTCTGCGTATGGAACTGGGCCGGGAAAGGAACCTTGAACAGGATGTTCTCCACGATATACGTGTCCAGCGGCCGGGCTATCACGATCGGCCTGCCGCGCAGCAACGCATCGCAGAATCCCCAGCGTGGAGCGGACAGCGCGCGCGGATAACCCATTTCGCCCAGCACCGCAAGCATCGCATGCGTCACGCCCCGCCTCGTCGCGTCACCCGACGCCCAGGACTTGCGCCACCCGGTATCGTGCCCGATGCGAAACATCCGTGGACTGACCCCATCGAGCCACGCATTGGACAACGCATTCACGATCTGCTCGCGCGTCCCGCCGAGCAGACGCGTCGCGACCGCGGTCGACGCGATGTTCACGAAACCGGTCGAATCCAGCCCCACGCCGACAAGACTGTTCTCGATCTGCAGAACGCCCTGGATCTCGTAGGCCTTGATGAGCGCGGTCAGCACGTCTCGAACGGTCAGCCCGCGCCCGCCGCGCGCGGCACCGTTGCGGCTGACGTAATCGGACACGGCCAGGATGGCGCCCAGGTTGTCGGAGGGATGTCCTCCCTCGGCGGCAAACCAGGCATCGTTGTAATCCAGCCAGCGGATGGCCGCGCCGATATCGAACGCGGCTTTCAGGGGATCGAGCCTGAAACGCGTGCCGGGAACGCGCGCGCCGTTCGGCAGCGTGGCGCGCGGAACGACGGGACCGAGCAGCTTCGTGCATTCCGGATGCTCGAGCGCCTGCAGGGCGCAGGCGAGCGCGTCCAGCAGGCAGTAGCGCGCGATTTCATATGCCGGCTTGCTGGTGATCCTGTGCCGCGTGACGTACTCGGCGATGCGCCTCAGGACGGGGTCCGCCCCCGCCGTGCTCCCGGAACTCATCTGTGCGAATACATGAGCTTGCCGGCGACCGGCATGCGCGCCGTCAGGATGTTGCCTTTCGCCGAGTCGACGATGTAGAGCGTCTTCCGATCCCCGCCGCCATAGGCGATGTTGGTCGTCATCTCCCCGGCGCAGGAGTTCACCTGATGGAGCGGAACCCCGCGCTTGCTGAACAGCCACACGATGCCCAGGCCCGGATGCGTGACCGCGACGTTGCCTTCCTCATCGAGCGCGAGACCATCGGGCCCGGCGCTGAAAAGCTGCACGAACAGGCCCACCTTGCTCGTGACGCCGGAATCGTCCAGCGGGATGCGCCAGACCGCATTGGCGCGGGTGACCGCGACAAACAACGACGTCTCGCGCACATTGAACACGAGCCCGTTCGGGCTGGGGATCGTGCCGATGAGGCAATCCAGGCGGCCCGACGCGGTATAGCGGTAAACGCAGCCGGTCGGATCGTGGAGGCCGGTCTGCCCCTGGTCGGTAAAATACAGGTCGCCGTTCCTGTCGAAGATGAGGTCGTTGACTCCCTTGAAGCGCTGTTTTCCGGGACCCTCGAGAAACGGCGTCACCTTGCCGGCCTTCTCGTCGAGCAACAGAATACCGTTGCGGTGGTCGGCGATGAAAATGCGGCCTTCCTTGTCGATCGCGAGCCCGTTCGGCTCTCCGTCGTATTCAACGACGATCTCCCACTCGCCGCGCGGCGAAATCCGGTAGACGCGCCCCATGGGGATGTCGACGCAGTAGAGATTGCCCGCGCGGTCGAACGACGGCCCTTCGAGGAACGTCCTGCGCTTGCGTTTCGAAGTCGATGACTTCGCCGTCTCGCGTAATTCGTCCGGCAAGGTCGTGAATATTTCCGTTTCGATCGGTCGGGGCGGCGGGCCGAAATACATGCAAAATCCTCCTGGGCGCTGAGCGGTGATCGGCAGGACGGAAGCCTATACCACCCCGGCGCGGCGAAGCCGGGCGATCTCGTCGCCCGAGTAGCCGGCGGCGCGCAACACGCTGTCGGTGTCCTGCCCCAGCGCGGGGGGCGGGCGGTCGACGTCGGGCTGTTCCCGGCTGAAGCGAAAGCCGACCCGCGTGACCGCGATCTCCCTCCCGACAGCGGGCGCGTCCGCAAAGCGCTTGATGAGCTCGCGGGCCTCGAGGTGGGGATGCCGCAGGATGTCCGGCACGCCGAGTATCGGTCCCGCGGGCACGCCGGCCTCGTGGAACAGCCGTTCCCACTGGTCCGCGCTCCGTGCTTGCAGCGCTTCCTCCAGCAGCTTTCGCAGCTCCGCGCGATGCGCGATGCGCGCGTTGCGGTCGGCAAAACGCGGATCCCTTGCCAGCCCGGGCCGGCCGATGACGTCGCACAGGCTCTCCCATTGCTTCTGCTCGTTATTCACGATGTTCAGCAGCCCGCTTCCGGTCCTGAAGGTTCCCGACGGGCTCGCCGTGTGATTCTCGTTGCCCATGGGGACCGGGACCTTGCCGGCATTGAGATAGTTCGAAATGGGCCACGTCGCCATCGTGGCAAGCGACGAATCGAGCATCGAAACGTCGATCATGTCGCCTTCGCCGGTTTGCCGCCTGCGGTAAAGCGCGGCCGTGACCGCGAACGCGGCCGTCATGGCGGCCATCGTGTCGCAGACGATATAGCCGGCGCGCGTGGGCGCCGTGTCTTCGCTGCCAGTGAGGCTCATGATGCCGCAGAACCCCTGGATGATCTGATCGTAACTGGGTCTTTGGGCAAGGGGTCCTTCCTGGCCGAACCCGGAAATTGCGCAATAGACGATGCCGGGGTTGACCTCCCGCAGCACCGGATAGTCCAGGCCGAGCTTCTTCATGGTGCCGGGCCGGAAGTTCTCGAGGACGACGTCGGCCGCACGCAGCAGGCGCTTGAAGACTTCCCTGCCCTGCTCGTCCTTGAGATTGAGCGTCAGGGACTTCTTGCCGGCATTGAGCGCGAGAAACGATGCGCCCATGCCCTTCTGTCCAAGAGCCGGGTCCGCGCCCATCTTGCGGGCGAGGTCGCCCGACCCCGGCACTTCGATCTTGATGACTTCCGCGCCGAGCATGGCGAATTGATAGGAAGCAAGGGGCCCGGCGACCACGTTGGTCAAATCGAGCACCCGCACGCCGCTCAAAGGCAATGCCATGGCTGGCTCCCGAAAACGCGACGCGCCGGGCCCCGGCAAGCCGGGCTACCGCGCTCGCCGCGACGCTTCACGCAGTCGCTCGAGGCTGCCGCCCTTCATCACGGAGCCGGGCAGCGGATGGCCCACGATATCCTCGGCCAGACGCGCGCACCCGATCATTTTCTCGAGGTCGATTCCCGTCTCGATGCCCAGCTCGTCGCACAGAAACACGAGATCCTCGGTGCAGACGTTGCCCGCCGCCCCCTTGTGCCCCGCGAACGGGCATCCGCCCAAGCCGCCGACGCATGCGTCGAACAGGACGACGCCCAGCTCGAGTCCGGCGTAGGCGTTTGCAATGCCCATGCCGCGCGTATCGTGGAGGTGCAGGTTGATCCTGATCTCGGGGTATTTCCCGCGGATCGCCCCGATCATCCGCTTGATGTGGAGCGGGGTCGCCCAGGCCATCGTGTCGGCCAGGGTGAGTTCCGTGATGTCCAGCCCATGCTCGCCCGCGATGTCGTACATCTCCCCGACCATGGCCACGACCCTGGGAACCGGAATGTCGCCCTCGAAGTTGCAGCCGAACGCATTGGATATCGATCCGCGGCGGACCGGGATCCCCTGCTGCTTGTATTCGTCCAGCGCGCGATGCACGTATTCGACCTGCTGCGCGAGCGTGCGGTTGTTGTTCCGGAGCAGAAACTGCTCCGACGGGTAGAGGGATATCTTGCCTTCCAGCGTGAGCTTGCCGGTCGCGCGCGCGCGCTCCAGGCCCTTCTCGTTCAGCCACAGCCCGGTATATTCGACACCCGGCTTCGGCGCGAACCCGCGCACGACTTCCTCCGCATCCGCCATGCCCGGGACCCGCTTCGGATTGACGAAGGAGACGATCTGCATGTGCCGGACGCCCGTTTCGGAGAGCGCGTCGATCAGCTCGATCTTGCGGCCCGCCGGTATCGGGCCGGGCTCGATTTGAAAGCCCTCCCGCGGCCCCTCCTCTTTAATGACTATGGATTTCGGAAAGTCCGCCATCGTCGCCACCCACGCAACGCGCCCGCGGCCAGCCCCATCGGCGCAGTGTCTTGAGTTCCAGCCGGCGTGTAGCTTAACATCCGCCTCTATTCCGGAAAAACGGCAATGTGGAATTACCCATAACGTATTGGAATAGCGCATACGCTGCGCCTGGCCGCATACTCGGTCCGGGCCCCTCAGCGAAGGAGAAACGATGATCACCGAAAAGCTCGCACGCTTCGTTACGGATACCCCCCTCGCGGACATTCCGCGGGACATCCTCGCGGGCGCAAGGGACGCCCTGATCGACACGGTCGGGGTCGCGCTGGCCGGCACGCTCGAGCCCGTCGCCGAGATTGCGGCGCGCTGGGTGAGCGAGCTGGGCGCGAAACCGCAGGCAACCGTATGGGGCCAGATTACCGCGACATCGCCCGCGGAAGCGGCTTTCGCCAACGGCCTGTCCGCACACGCGCTCGATTTCGACGACAGCCTGCCCAGCCTCCGCGGTCATCCGAGCGCGACCATGGTTCCGGCGGCCCTTGCCGTCGCTGAAGTCACACGGGCATCGGGCGCCCAGGTTCTGGCCGCGTACGCACTGGGCCTCGAGATCGCGGGCAAGCTCGGCCGCGCGATCGGCCAGGGGCACTACCTGCAGGGCTGGCATTCGACCGCGACGATCGGCGCATTTTCGGCAACCGCGGTTGCCGCGTGCTTGTGGCGTCTCGATGCCCAGCGGCTGCGGATTGCGTGGGGGCTCGCCGCATCGCAGATGAGCGGGCTCGTGAGGAATTTCGGCACGATGACGAAGCCCTTTCACGCCGGCCACGCGGCCCGCACGGGCGTGCTGTCGGCGTGGATGGCGCGCCAGGGCTTCACCGCCGACGACGCCATATTCGAGGGGGAGCGCGGCGTGCTCGACACGTATGGCGGCAAGGACGGCATGAGACTTGACGAGCTCGCCGAGCGGCTCGGCAAGCCCTGGGAGATGACCGAGCCCGGAATCTACGTGAAGCGCTGGCCGTGCTGCTACTGCAACCACCGTCCGATCGGCGGCCTGCTCGAGCTCATGAGGGAACACGACATCGAGGCCGGCGAGATTCAGGGCATTTCGGTCGGTTTTCCGCCAGGCGCGGATAATGCGCTCGTGAGCCACAGCCCGGGCACCGGGCTGGAAGGCAAGTTCAGCATCGAGTACGTCGCCGCCGCGCTGGTGCTCGACGGGAAGATCACGCTCGAGAGCTTCACCGACGCGATGGTGCAACGTCCGGCCGTGCGCGCCATGATGGCCAAGACACGGCGCTATCGCATCGAGGACAGGGGGGTGTACTCAGGCGTGGTCGGCTACAACGACGTCGCCATCGAGACCCGGCGTGGGAGCTTTCAAAAGCGCGTCGACAGGGTGCCGGGCTCCCCGGCATGGCCGATGACGGCAAGCGACCGGGTCGAGAAATTCTTGGACTGCGCAGGCCGGGTGCTCGGGCAGCCCGGTTCCGAGCGCCTGCTGGACCTGTTGCGACGCTGCGAGGAGCTGGCAGACCTTGGAGAGCTGGTCGCGGGCACCCTGCCTCCATCGCACGCCGCAGGCGGCGCGAAAGCGGCAGCCCTCAGCGCGGGGTAGAAGCATCCGAAGCGGGCCCGATACCCATACCGTCCAGGCCAGACCGACTTCCGGAGCGCGATAGGATGACCCAGGCAACCGGCCCGCTCGTCGGGTACCGGGTGATCGATCTCGGCATGATTTTCGCCGGGCCGCTGGTCGCCACCCACCTCGCGGATCTCGGCGCCGAGGTGCTCAAGATCGAGCATCCGAGAGGAGACGACGTCCGGAAAACCGGCCGCTTCAAGAACGGCCAGGGACTTTGGTGGGCCGTCTCTTCACGCAACAAGCGATTGATCTCGGTGAACGTCAGCAAGCCCGAGGGCGCCCGGATCGTGCGGACGCTTGCGCAAGCGGCGGACGTGTTCATCGAGAACTTTCGTCCCGGCCGCATGAAGCAATGGGGGCTGGATTACGAGACATTGAGCGCCGCGAACCCGGGTCTGGTCATGCTTCATATCAGCGGCTATGGGCAAACCGGGCCCTACAGCAGCCGGCCCGGCATGGGCACGCTGGCGGAGGCGTTCAGCGGGTTCGCGCACATCACCGGCGAAGCGGACGGGCCGCCGACGCTTCCCGGCGTTCCCATCGCGGACGGCGTTGCCGCGCTCTGCGGCGCTTACGCGGTGCTGGCAGCGCTGCTGGCGCGCGAAAGAAAGGGCGGAATCGGCGACGAAATCGACCTGAGCCTGTACGAACCGCTTCTTTCCATTCTCGGATCGATGGTCATTGACTACGACCAGCTCGGCCACGTCACCATGAGGCGGGGCAATCGCTCGACCTGGACCGTTCCCCGAAACGCCTACCGGACCAGGGACGGAAAGTGGGTTGCCGTGTCATCCGCGGCGAACTCGATCGCGCCGAGAATGTTCCGCGCAATCGGCCGGGATGACCTCGCGAACGACCCCAATCTGGCCACGAATCCGCAACGGCTGGAGCGGGTCGACGAACTGGATGGCGCGATCGCGAAGTGGGTCTCCGCGCACACGCTCGAGGAAACCCTGCGGCGATTCAATGAGTTCGACGTGGTAGCGGGGCCCATATACGACGTCGCGCAGATCTTCGCCGATCCCCAGGTCAAGCACCGGGGCACGCTGGTCGAGACGGACGATCCCGTCCTCGGCAAGGTCCGGGTGCAGGACGTGGTGCCGCGGTTCCGGCGCAATCCCGGCCGCGTGCGATGGCTCGGCAAGGCCGAGATTGGCGCCGACACCGAAGCCGTTCTACAGGAAGCCGGCTACGGCGCGGACGACATTGCCCGGCTGGCGGCCGACGGCGTGATCAAGGTCGCGCCGAAAAAACCCTGACCAGCGCCCGAAGCCCGGCCAACATCCGCGCGCCGATCCCCGGGTCGGCCGTGACAACCGCAAGGGACCGGCTGCGGGCGGCGCCCCGCCGGGGCCCGCCCGCGCGTCGCGTCTCACTTGAGCTTGAGGCTGATTTCCTTGATCAACTTGCCCCAGCGGTCGATCTCGAACTTGAGGTAGTCGCCCAGCTCCTTCGGCGTGCTGCCGAGCGGCGTCACGCCCAGCTTGCGGAAGCGCGCGAGCACGTCGGGCTGCTGCAGCGCCCGATTCGCCTCCGCATTGATCCGGGCCACGATGCGGGACGGCGTGCCCGCCGGCGCGAACATGTTGTACCACGCGATCACTTCGAAGCCGGGCGCGCCCGACTCCGCGATTGTCGGCAGCTCCGGGGCAATCTCCGTGCGCTTCGCGCTGCTTACCGCGAGCGCGCGCAGCTTGCCGGACCGCGCATGCGGCAGGGAGCCGGTGACGACGTTGAAGATCACCTGCGTTTCGCCGCTCATGACGGCGTTGAGGGCGGGCCCGCCCCCCTTATACGCCACGTGCAGCATGTTGATCTTCGTCATCGACATGAACATCTCCATCGTCAGGTGCGTGGAGGTTCCCGCGCCCGATGACGAGAAGGCGAGCTTGCCGGGCTGCGCCCGCGCCAGGTTGACCAGCTCCATCGTCGACTTGGCCGGAACCGAGGGGTTCACGGCCAGCACGTAGGGCATGCGGGCCATCAGCACGATCGGCGTCAGATCCTTGACCGGATCGAACGACAGGCGATACAGCCACACGTTGATCGCGATCCCCCCCGATGTCGCCAGCACCGTGTAGCCGTCGGGCGTGGCGCGCGTCACGAGCTCGATGCCGATCGTCGAGCCGCCGCCGGGGCGGTTGTCGACGATGACCGGCTGGCCCCACGCATCGGACAACTTCTGCGCCAAGATGCGCCCGACCAGGTCGTTCGAGCCTCCGGGCGTGAACGGAACCACGATCCGGACCGGCTTGGCGGGATACTGCTCCGCCGCCAGGCCCGCAGCGGGGCAGGCAAGCCCCGCGACCAATGCCATCACAACCAGCCGTGTCGCATCCATCATCGATTCCTCCTTGTCAGATATTGTTGGGACAGGCATCAGGAAACCATGCTTGCATCGACTCCGAAGCTGGCCACCGCTGCGGCGCCCGCGCCCGCGCCATGCGGCAGCCGCCCCGCGCCCTCACGGCTTCCTCCCGGTTCCGAACTGCGCCATGAACTTGGTGCGGCACTCCAGACGGTCGAAGTAGTACCACTGGCCGTCGTGAAACTGCCGGGTGCCCGCGGCCGGATCCACCTCGCGGGCGCCGAAAGCCGTCTGGCTTGTCGCGGCCCGCACCGCCGCTTCGTCAACCGGCTTGCCGCACATGGGACATTGGGCCATCCTGCCTGCTCCTCCCGTCACTTGCGCTGTTGCGGAACCGCCGTCTCATCCGTGAGCACTGCCGGGCAACGGCCGTCCCAGCACCACGCGCCCCGGGTGATCGAGCAGCGCCCGGGAAATCCGCGCACGATGCTCGAACGTCGTGCCGAGCCGCATGGCCCATGCCGATACCCGCCGGAACCAGAGATGGAGGTCGAACTCCATCATGAAGCCGATGCCGCCGTGGATGGTCTGCGACAGGCGGACCACCGCCTGGCACTTCTCGTTGCAGAAGGCCTTCGCCTGCGACACCTCGACGCCCGCCCACAGCCCCTGGTCCATCTTCCAGAGCGCCTCGTAGGTGAGCAGGCTGGCGGCGTCGGTCCAGACCAGCATGTCGGCGCACGCATGCTGGATCGACTGGAACGCCCCAATGGGCTGACCGAACGCTTCGCGGTATTTCGAGTACTCGACCGCCATCTCCGCATCTTTCCGGGTTGCACCGACCATTTGCGCGCACAGCAGCGCGGTCGCCCGATCGAGCATGCGCTCGACGATGGGCGCGCCCTGATTGAGCCCGCCCACGAGGCTTGGCCCGGGCACCCGCACGTTCCGAAATTCCACTTCGCTTTGCCTGTCCTTCGCCAGCGTGATGAGCGGCTTTTCGGAGATCCCGGCGCTGCCGGTATCGACCAGAAAAAGGGACAGGCCGGCGCCGCCGTCGGAGGCGGGCGCGGTGCGGCACGCGACCAGACACAGGTCCGCAGCGACGAAATTGTCGACAAAGAGCTTCGTGCCATTGATGACGAAGTCGCCGCCGTCGGAGACTGCATGCGTGTGGACCGTCTCGGGAAGCAGGCGCGGGTCGTGTTCCGCGAAAGCCCACGTGAGAATCTTTTTCCCGGTCGCCACGCCCGGCAGTACCGCCTCGCGCTGCGCTGCGCTACCGTCGCTTGCGATGGCGAGAGCGGCCACCATGGTGCTGTGCAGCGGCAGCGGCGCGATTGCGCGCCCCACTTCCTCCAGGATGAGCCCCAGCTGGACCAAAGGCAGATCGAGGCCGCCATACTTCCCCGGCAATGCCATCCCCTGCCATCCCAGTTCAGCCGTCTTTCTCCAGAGTCCGTCGGGATAGCCCTTCGGGTCCTTTTCCATCTCGCGCACAAGCGAGGTGGGGCACTCCGCGCTCAGGAACGCCCTCGCGGCATGCCGCAGCATCTCCTCGTCCTGAGTCAGCAGCAGGTCCACGGTCCTACCTCGACGCCTTTCTCGCCCGCGGCATGTCGAGACCCCGGCGCGCGATCTGGTCCCGCATGACCTGAACGCTGCCGTGGTTGATCTGGGACTGAAACGCCCCCATGACGTTGTGCGCGAAAATCCCCTTCTCTATCGCACGCGGCGAGCCGTTCAATAACTGCGCATACGGCCCGAGCATCTGAGCGATCGTTTCCGTGCTGCGGGCGCCATGCTCCGGGGCCCAGACCTTCTCGGCCGCGCCTTCGTAAGCGAAGCGGCCCCCGTGCTCGACGATCGACATGCTGCGCATGGTCATGAGGCGGCACACCTGGGCCTCGATCCAGAGCTCCGCAATCTTGTCCCGGATCGCCGGATCGTCGGCCGGGCTGTAGCCGTCGAAGCGGTTTTCCTTGATCCAGTTGATGATCTCCTCGTCGCGCAACACCGAGATGAGATAGCGCGCCGCGCCGACCCGGTCAAGGTTCAGGCCGGTCGAGCCGATATACCAGCCCTTGTTCTCCTCGCCCAGCAGCGCGGTCTTCGGCACCCTGACGTCGTCGAAGAACACCTCGTTGGTCCGGCTCTGGCCGTAGGTCGTTCGCGTCGGCGCCCTGGGATCGTTCTGCATCGTCCACAGCGGACGGACCGTGATGCCGGGGATGTCCAGTCGCATCAGAAAAACGGAGATGCCCTTATGCTTCGGCGCGCCGGGATCGGTGCGCGCCATCAGGTACAGATGCGTGCAGTAGTGCGCTCCGGAAGTGAACATCTTCTGGCCGTTGATCACGTAATCCTCGCCGTCGTGGACCGCCCTGCACTGAAGCGAGGCGAGATCGGCGCCACCGCGAGGCTCCGTGAAACCCTGCGCGAAGGAGAATTCCCCCCTGATCAAGCGCGGAATGTAGTGGCGCTTCTGTTCCTCGCTGCCCGCGGCGAGTATCATCGGCGCGCTGCTCCCGGCGGTGGAGATATTGACGTTTGCGCGCGCGAATTCCTCCTCCACGATGTACTGCGTGATGCGGTCGCGGCCCTGGCCGCCGTATTCCCTCGGATAGCTGATCCCCAGCCAGCCCCGCTCGGAGATCTTCCGGAACAGCTCCTTCACCGCGGGTCCGCGGCTGGTGCCGGGCGTGACGCCGAGGAGGCCCTCGTTATGCCCCTCCATCTCCGCGACGACCTCCGCCGTGACGTGCTGCGCGATGAAAGCGCGCACCTCCCGCCGCAGGGCCTCCTGCTCCGGCGTGAACCCGAAATCCATATATGGCCCTTCTTTCCCGGCGGTCCTGCTCGGTCGCCGAAGAATCGTCACGTTCCCCTGGGTACGCGGGGCGTTGCGGCCCGGCTCACCGGAGCCCGCTCCACGCACCGCGCTGCGGTCGCCTCCGGCGCAGGCGGGCGCCCGCGTGTTCGCCGTCTTGAACTCGGGCGAGGGTTTAGCCTAACATCGGCCTCTATTCCTGAAAAGCAGCCAATTGGAATTGCCCATTCCGCTTCGGAATAACGTATGAACCTCAAGCAGCTGCGGTATATCTGCGAGATTCAGAAGTGCCGGCTCAACATCTCGCTCGCCGCGCAGGCCCTGCACACCAACCAGCCGGGCATCAGCAAGCAGCTCCGGCTGCTCGAGGACGAGCTCGGGTTCGAGATATTCACGCGCCAGCGCAATCGCATCTCCGCGGTGACGCCGGCAGGCAAGCAGGTGATCGCGATAGCGCAGCGTATCGTGGCGGACGCCGGCAACATCCGCGCGATCAGTCAGGGCCTGAAAAGCGTGACGGGCGGAACGCTGGTCGTTGCCGCGAGCCATACGCAGGCGACCTATTTCCTGCCGGATATCGTCAGGCGGTTCGCGTCGCGCCATCCGGGGGTTCGCATAACGATGCGGCACGCCGAGACGTCGAGCGCCATGGAGATGCTTCAATCCGGCACGGTGGACCTGGTGGTGACGGGCGACGAGCCGCCGCGAATGGGGGACCACGTGGTGCTCCCTTGCGCCGAGTATCAGAAGGTTGTCATTGTTCCGCGCGGACACGCGCTCGCCGCCGGCCGTCGCCCGACGCTGCGCAAGCTCGCGACCTACCCGCACGTCGGCTACGAACCCGCCGTGACGGCGGGACGGCACGTGATCGAGGCGTTCGAAAAGGAGGCTCTCACGCCGGAGTTCGTCGTTTTCGCGATAAGCGCGGACGTCATCAAGCGCTGCGTCGAGGAGGGCCTGGGAATCGCGGTGGTGTCGCAGCTCGTCTTTGACGAGAACCGCGACGTGAAGCTGAACGCAATCCCGGCGGGACACCTGTTTCCGAAATCGACCACGAAGCTGGTGGTGCCGCGACACCTCTATCTCAGGCAATTCACGTACGAGTTCATCGAGATGTGCGGCAGGCACTGGACACGGTCGGCGGTGCAGCGCGCGATCGCGACGAGCGCAGCGCGTCATTGACCGGGAATCGTTCATTCACTCCCCTGCAACGCCAACAATCGGGCGCCTCGACCCCCGCAATGGTCTCCGCTGAAGACGGTGAAATCCGCGACGGGATGCAGATCGACTGGGACGTCCCGATCCCGATGGACGACGGCCTTGTGCTGCGCGCCGACGTGTTTCGCCCGCCGCGCGCGGGGCGCTTCCCGGTGCTTCTCAGCTACGGCCCCTACGCGAAAGGGCTCGCGTTCCAGGACGGCTACCCGAGCGCGTGGCAGCGCATGATCGCGGAACACCCCGATGTCGCGCACGGTTCGAGCAACCTCTACCAGAGCTGGGAAGTCGTGGACCCGGAGAAGTGGGTGCGGCACGGTTACGCGTGCGTGCGCGTGGATTCGCGCGGCGCCGGCCGCTCGCCGGGCTTCATCGATCCCTTCTCCCCGCGGGAGACGAAGGACCTCTACCACTGCATCGAGTGGGCCGGCGCTCAGCCGTGGTCGAACGGCAAAGTCGGCTTGAACGGCATCTCGTATTACGGCATGAACCAGTGGCACGTGGCCACGCTCCAGCCGCCCCATCTCGCGGCCATGTGCGTCTGGGAAGGCTCGGCCGACTGGTACCGCGACATGACGCACCACGGGGGCATTCTCTCCACGTTCTGGGGCAACTGGTACGACATGCAGGTGAAGACCGTCCAGCACGGGCTCGGCGAGCGCGGCCCGCGCTCGCGCGCCACCGGCGCGCTCGCCTGCGGCGACGAGACGTTCGCGGATGCCGAGCTCGCGAAGAACCGCTGCGATTTCGGCGCCGACATCCTCGCGCACCCGCTCGACGACGACTACCACCGGGCGCGCTCCCCGGCCTGGGAAAAAATCACGACGCCGCTCCTGTCGGCGGCGAACTGGGGCGGCCAGGGCCTGCACCCGCGCGGCAACTTCGAGGGATTCGCGCGCGCCGCCGCAAAGGACAAGTGGCTCGAAGCGCATGGGCTGGAGCACTGGACCCACTTCTACACCGATTACGGGCGGCTCCTGCAGAAGCGCTTTTTCGATCATTTTCTGAAGGGCGAGAAGAACGGCTGGGAGCGCCAGCCCCGGGTGCAGCTTCAGGTGCGCCACGTGGACCGCTTCGTCGAGCGCCACGAAAACGAATGGCCGATCGCGCGCACGCAATGGACGAAGCTCCACCTTCATCCAACGGCGCACAAGCTGGACCCCGAGCCGGCGACCGCCGCAGCCGATATCGCCTACGACGGGCTGGGAGACGGCGTCACTTTCGTCTCGGCGCCGCTGGATGAGGAGACCGAGATCACCGGGCCGCTCGCGGCCAAGCTGTTCGTCTCCTCCTCCACCGCCGACGCCGACCTGTTCCTGGTGTTCCGCGTCTTCACGCCGGACTTGAGGGAAGCCGTATTCATGGGCGCGATCGACCCCCACACGCCGGTGGCGCAGGGCTGGCTGCGCGCCTCACACCGCAGACTCGACCCGCGGCTCTCGACCAAGTACCGGCCGTACCACACCCACGACGAAAAGCAGCCGCTGAAACCCGGCGAGATTGCCGAGCTCGACATCGAGATCTGGCCGACCTCGATCGTGGTGCCGGCCGGCCACCGCCTCGCGCTCACCGTGCGCGGCCGGGACTACGAATGGCAGAAGACCAGCGGCGCGCGGCTCTCCAACTTCAAGAACGAGCTCCTCGGCTGCGGCCCGTTCCTGCACGACGACCCCCGCGACCGGCCCGCCGAGGTCTTCGGCGGCAAGGTCACGCTCCACATGGGGCCGCGGCATCCGTCATATATACTGCTGCCCGTTGTTCCGCCCAAGGCGTGAGCAGTGATTGGTGATTGGAGCCCCCTCACCCTTACCCTCTCCCCCGGATCGGGGGAGAGGGAAGCATTTTCCACTCACTACTCACCAATCACTGATCACGCGTCATGGGCGTGCAGCGGCCGATACACCACACCTAACGGCAACGTTCGCATGAGCCAGATTCTCATGAAGTTCGGCGGCTACCAAGAGCTCGCCTCCGTCCACAACCGCGCCGCCCGGCGCTTCGGCGAACTGCTCGAGCAGGCGCTCGGCGAGCGCGTGCGCTTCGAGCTGATCGGCAGCGTGCTCAAGCTCGGGCTCAAATCGGGCGACCTCGTGCCGATGGTCGAGCGCGGCGAGCTGTCGTTCTGCTACATGTCCACCGTGCGCTTCTCCCGGGCGGCGCCCGAATTGCAGCTGCTGGAACTGCCCTTCGTCGTCAAGGACCGCCGCATCGCTTTCAAGGCGCTGGACGGGGGATTCGGACGCGAAGCCGCCCGCAAGATCAACGAGACGACTCCGTGCCGGCTGCTCGGCTACTGGGACAACGGCTTTCGCCACCTGACCAACCGCGTGCGGCCGATCCGCGCGCCCGCGGATTGCCGCGGCATCCGCATCCGCACCCAGATGAGCGAGCGGCACGGGGAAGCGTTCCGGGCGCTCGGATTCGAGCCCATCGCCGCCGACGTCAAGGATTTCGTGGAGCAGATCGCCGGCGACCGCTTCGAGGCGCAGGACAATCCCCTCACCAACATCTACAACTTCGGCGTCCACCACCATCACCGCTACATCACGTTGAGCGGGCATTTCTGGGGCGCGAGCGCGTTCGTGTGCAACGCGGAGCACTACCGCAGCTGGCCGAGGGACGTTCAGGCCGCCGTGGACGCGGCAGCGAAGGAAGCCACCGCCTGTCAGCGGCAGCTGGCGGCCGCGGAGGACGCCGAGATCCTGGCGAAGCTCGACCCGGCCAGAAACGAGGTCATCGAGTTGACCGCCGCCGAGCGCGCCGCCTTCATCAAAGCCGTCGAGCCCATTCTGCAAGAGTATCGGAGGAAGCTGGGCCCTGAGCTTTTTGCTTACCTAAATGCGTGACATGATGCGTCGTGACATGGTGAAGCGTGACATGCTACGACGTGACATGATGGTGCGTGGCTAACACGCTTTAATATGTCACGGCTCGCCATGTCACGCTTCACCATGTCACGCTTCACCACGTCACGACTCACCATGTCACGACTCACCATGTCACGCTTCACCACGTCAAGCGCTTGGGGCATCAAATCCCGAGATAGCTCGACTTCACCTCCTCGTTCGCCCACAGCTCCCGCGGGGCGGCGGAATAGACCACCCGCCCCTTGCTCATCACGTGCACGTAGTCGACCAGCTTGAGCGCGAGCGCGGCGTTCTGCTCGACCAGCAGGATCGACAGCCCTTCGCTCTTCAGCTTCGCGATGGCTTCCCACACGCCATGGATGATGATCGGCGCGAGCCCCTCGGAGGGCTCGTCCATGATCAGGCAGTCCGGGTTGGTCATCAGCCCGCGCCCGATGGTGAGCATCTGCTGCTCGCCGCCCGAGAGCGTCCTGGCGCGCTGACCGCGCCGCTCCTTGAGGCGCGGAAACAGCGCGTAAACGCGCTCGAGGTTCCACCCGCGGCGGCCGGCGCCGCATTCCGCCACCTTGAGGTTCTCCTCGACGCTCAAAGTGGGGAAAACGCGGCGGCCCTGCGGCACCAGCCCCATTCCGCCGCGGACCGTTTCGTACGAAGCCTTGCCGGTGATGTCCGCGCCCTTGAAGAGGACCTTGCCCCGGCGCGGCGGATTGAACCCGACGATCGAGTTCACCAGCGTCGTCTTGCCGACGCCGTTGCGACCGAGCAGCCCCAGGATCTGCCCGTCCTCGAGCGTCAGGGAAAGACCCTGGAGCACGTAGGCGTCGCCGTAATAGGTGTGAACGTCCTGCACCTCGAGGATCGGCATGGTGTTCCGGGCCCGTGGCCCAGCGCTGCGTCCCGCAAATAACCTGCGTCAAATCAGAATAGACAGGATTTCCTGTCCATTTGTCGTTTTTGAGACGGGTTCTAGCCCGTCCCCAGGTAGATTTCCTGCACGCGCTCGCTCGCGCGAATCTCTTCCGTCGTCCCCTCCTCCACCACTTCGCCGAAATGCAGGACCGATATGCGGTCCACGACGTCGAACACCACGTCCATGTCGTGCTCGATCAGAAGGATGGCGAGCTCGGGGTCGAGCCGCTTGAGAAACTGCGCCATCTCGCGCGACTCGCCCGAGGCCAGCCCGGCGGCAGGCTCGTCGAGCAGCAGGAGCTTCGGGTCGCTCGCCAGGCCGAGCACGATCTCCACCTGGCGCCGCTCGCCGTGGGACAGGTTGCGGACCTCGACGTCGCGGCGGTCCCAGTAGCCCGCGCTTTCCAGCAGCCGGCGGGCCTTCTCGTGCACGTCACGGTACGACGACAGGGGCCGCCACATCACGAACTTGCTCCAGCGCAGGCCCGTGATCGCCAGCAGCACGTTGTCGAGGACCGTCAGCTTCGGAAAGAGGCTGGTGACCTGGAAGGTGCGCGCCATTCCCAGCGCCGTCCGCCGGTGGCTCGGCCAGCCCGTGATGTTCACGCCAAACAACAGGGCCTGTCCCGACGTGGCCGGCAGGACGCCCGTGATGACGTTGAACAGCGTCGTCTTGCCCGCGCCGTTCGGGCCGATGATGGCCTTGCGGTCTCCGGGAAAGATTTTCAGGTCGACGGCCTGAACGGCGTTGAGGCCGCCAAAACACTTGCACAGGCCTTTCAATTCGAGAACAGGCCCCCCACCCCGCCTTCGGTTGCTCGTTGCCATTCTCGGACCCCTTTGGGCGGAATGACGGGCCGGGGCCCCGGCGCGCCTCAGCTCGTCACTCGCAGTGCTTGCACGGCGGAAAATCGCGGCTGTAAACCGGCTGCTTGAGGAACTCGTTCTTGCCGAACTTCCAGAACTGGCCCACGTTCGGGTAGGTCTTGATCACGCTGTTCCACAGCTCGTCCTTGTCGTAGCCGTGCAGCTTTTTCCTTTCCACCTTCCGGATATAGACGTTGTGAACGGGATTCTTCATCTCGTCCAGGCGCACCGGGCCGCGCGCGGTCTCGAGTTTGACGCTCGCGAGCAACTTGACGAACTGTTGCGCGCCCGGCCACTTGCCCTTGGTCCTCTTCATGACCTCGTGGATCATCTGCGCGGTCGTGTAGTTGGACTCCGAATAGTAGGACGGGACCTTGCCGTACTTGCCGCGGTACTTCTTGACGAAGGCGGCATTCTGCGGCGTCTCCAGCGCGGCGCTGTACTGGAGGGCCGACACGTGGCCGATGACCTCGTCCCCCATGGAGGGCAGCACGAACTCGTCGTAGCTCGTGCCGCCGCCCAGAACCGGCTTCTTGATCCCCGCGGAAGCGAGCTGCTTCGGGAACTGGAGCGACATCGGCCCGACCATGAGCGTGAAGATCGCGTCGGCGTCCTTCTTGATGGCCGGTAGGAAGGGCCCGAAATCGATCGTCCCCAGCGGCGGCCAGATCTTCTGGATGATCCTGCCGCCGCAGGCCTCGAACGCCTTCTGGAATCCGCCCACGACCTCGTGCCCGAAGGCGTAGTCGGCGGCGATCGCGGCGATGCGCTTGTAGCCCTGCTCGCAGGCCCACTCGCCGAACGGATGGTTGGGCTGGGAGCTCGTCCACCCCGTGCGGACCAGGTACGGGAACTTGGCGCTGTCCCGCTGCGTCAGGTCGTCCGCAGCGGGGATCGAGGCGACGTAGACGGTCTTCAGGCGCGTGCTGACCGGCGCCAGCGCGTAGCCCGTCGAGGCGAGCAGCCCGCCGATGAACATGTGAACCTTGTCCTGGCGGATGAGCTTTTCCACCTTGCGCACGCCGACCGGCGGCTTGCCCTCCTCGTCCTCCACGATGAATTTCACCTTGGCGCCGGCGAAGTCGCCCTTGACCTCGTCCAGGTACAACTGGAAGCCGTTGGTCATGTCCTTGCCGACCTGGGCGAAGATCCCGGTCGTCGGCGCCAGAAAACCGATGCGCAGCTCCTGCGCGGCGCCCGCATCCCGGCTCACGCCCGCTCCAAAAGCCAGGCCCGCCGCCACCACTCCCCAACTGAAGCTTCGTGCGATACCGCTCGACATGGCGATCCCTCCCTTAGTGAGATGCAGACTCCAATGACTTTTCCACACCGGCACCGCGCGACTGCGCGCGCCAGCGGCGAACCCGCTCCGGGATGCTCATCAGGCCGCCCGGCAGATATAGTATCGTCAACACGTACACGCCGCCCAGCACGTACTGCCACCACGGGACAAGCGTGCTCAGGTACTCCCGCAGGGCGACGACGATTCCCGCGCCGAGGGCCCCTCCTACCAGGGTCCCCGGCCCGCCCAGAACCACCATCAGCAACGCGTCCACCGAGGTCGCGAGGATCACGTCCTCGGGGCTGACGAGACCGTGCGCGTGCGCCCACAGCACGCCGGCGAGCCCCCCGAATGCGCCGGCGATGATGAAGGCGATGTACTTGTGCAGCCAGGTGTTGTATCCCAGGATCCGCATCCGCAGCTCGTTCTCGCGGATTCCGACCAGGCTGCGCCCGAACGGCGAGCCGACCAGGATCGTCATCATCACCAGGGAAGCCAGGAAAAAGCCGAACACCACGTAGAAGAAGGTCAGGTCGTCGGCGAGCTGGATGCCGAAATCGGGCCGGGGCGGCAGGACGATTCCGTTGTCTCCGCCGGTCACCGAATTCCACCGGTAGGCGAGTCCCCAGACGCACATCCCGAGCGCGAGGGTGATCATGAGAAAATAGACACCGGTTGCGCGGATCGCAAAAAGCCCGAAGAACGCCGCCGTAGCCGCGCCGATCAGCATGCCCAGCGCGACCACCACCCAGAACGTCCAGTCGAGACCGAACTGGTAGCGGGTGGCGAGGATCGCCGTCAGGTAGCCGCCCATGCCGAGATAGGCCGCCTGGCCCAGCGACGGCAGCCCGGTGTAGCCCAGCAGGATGTCCAGGCTCATGGCGAGGATCGCGAAAATCAGCGCGTGCGTGACGAGAACGATCACGTACGAGCCCGAGAAAGGCGTGATCACCAGCACGGCCAGCAGCGCCGCGCCGACGATCAGCAGCTTGCGCCGAGGAGCATGTCCGTCTTTCATCGGACATGCTCCTTACGCAAAACCGCCGGCATGAATGCGCCATTACGGTGCTGTAGAGGCATGACGTCGATCGCTATCCCGATCTTCGGCTACACGGCACAAGCGTGATCTTATTCAGCTTCATCCTAAATCCCCCGGCGGTTTTGCGATCAGCAGCCTGTTGGAGGACCAGCTTCAGCAGGCTGCTCGTCACTCCCGTCCGAAGAGCCCGGTCGGCTTCAACGCCAGGATCAGGACCATCGGCGCGTAGAGCGTGAAATAGGAGACTTCCGGGAACAGCGCCTTGCCGAAATTGTCCGCCAAGCCGACGATGAGGCTACCCACCGCCGCGCCCGTCAGGCTTCCCATGCCGCCGATGATCACCACGGCAAAGGCGATCGGAAGGATCGCGAAATCCAGCCCCGGATAGACGCCGAGGAAGGCCCCGCCGATCACCCCGCCCAGCGCGGCGAGGAACGCGCCCAGCGCGAAGATGAACATGGAAACACGGGAAGTATCAATGCCCACGCCGCGGGCCATCTCCGCGTCATCCACCGTCGCGCGGATCATGGCGCCCATGCGCGTCTTCTCCATCACGAGCCACAGCATCAAGCCGATGGCGACCGCCATGCCGATCATGAACATCCGGTACCTGGGAAAATAAAACCCGCCCACGACCGTGCTGTCCTTCAACACGGCGGGTGGCACGATGTCCAGGTTGTCCCCGCCCCAGATGTCGAGGGCCGCCTGCTGAAACAGGTACGCGAAGCCCACCGTCAGCAGGACCTGCCGGAGCGGGTCGAACCCCAGCGGCCTCAGGAAGACCCGCTCCATGAGCAGGCCCACCACGGCGACGACGAGCGCGGCCACCGGAATGGCCAGCAGCCACGAGCCCGTCGTCCAGATCACCGTGAGCGCGACATAGCCCCCCAGCAGGAAGAAGGAGCCGTGGGCGAGATTGACGATGCGCATCACCCCGAAGATCAGGGAGAGGCCGCTGGCGAGCAGGAACAGCAGCGCGCCGTAGGAAACGCCATTGAACGCCTGGATTATCCAGAAGTTCGCATCCACTTCCCCTCCCCCTTCCGATGCGACGGGGGTGACAGCCCGTCACCTCGTCACTGCGTCACGGCGTCACCGACGTTCGATCTTCGCGATCCGCGTGATCTCGGCATAACGCTTCAGGTCCGCCCGGAAAAGCTTGCCCCACTCGGCCGGGGAATGGCCTTGCGGCTCGTAACCGCCGTTCAGGAAATGATCGCGCACGTGCGGCACCTTCAGCGCCTTGCTGATCGCCTCCTGCATCTTCTTCACGATTGCGGGCGGGGTCTTCGCGGGCGCGAACACGCCGTGCCAGCCGGCGTCGGCGAAGAAACCCGGTATCGCGGATTCCGCGACCGTGGGCACGTCGGGCAGCGCCGTCAGCCGCTTGTTGCCGGTGAAACCCAGCCCCCGCAGCCGTCCCGCTTTCACGTGCGGGATCCCGACCGCCGGCGCCGGATAATGGATCTGGACCTCGCCGCCGATGGCAGCCGCCACCGCCGGCCCGCCGCCTTTGTAGGGCACATGAAGCATGTCCACTCCGGCCTTCTCGGCGAACAGCGCGCCCGCCAGATGCTGGCCGTTGCCGACCCCCGCCGTGCTGTAACGGACCCTTCCCGGCTGCTGCTTGGCCAGCGCGATCAGCTCTTTCACCGTTTTCGCCGGGAATTTGAGGTTGCCCACTATCATGTAGCCCGTGCCGAGCGCGACGTCCGTGACCGGCGCGAAGTCCTTCACCACATCGAAGGGCATCTTCTTGACGATGGACGGGTTGACCGCGAAGGAGAAAGACACGTTGAGCATGGTATAGCCGTCGGGCGTCGCGTTCGCGACGATATGCGAGCCCAGCATGCCATTGGCTCCCCCGCGGTTGTCGATCACGATCGTCTGCCCCAACTCCTTTTCGACCTGCGCGTAGAGCACCCTGCCGAACACATCCACGTTGCCGCCCGGCGGGAACGGGACGACCATCCGGACCGGCCGGGTGGGATAGGCCTGCCCCCAAGCGGCGTCCGTGACGGTAACGGCGGCCAATGCAACCACTGCCGAAGAAATGAATCGACGCATAACTAGCCTCCTCGCAAATAATTATTGTCAACCGACCCCATGATGGTAGCTCAATCGGGCGGGCCTGCAAAACGGGTTTTTTGGCGCTACGATAGGATGGGAATCTGCCGTGGCATTCCTACCAGACTCCGTGACCCGGCCCGACCGAACAGGAATTCAACGGCGCTCGCGCAGCACCGGCCGCTCGCGGGGACGGACTTCGTACACGCGCTCGTGCTTGGCGTCGAGATCCAATGCCGCGTCGGCAACATCTTGTGCACCGCTTTGCCCTCTCCCGCGAGGCACACACGGCCAGAGTGGTCAGAAATGTTCCGGGCTATAGCACGGTCGCGGCGGCCAACGAGGCGCCGATACCGGGCCCGATAAGCGGTCTTGGCCTTGGCATACTCCACAAGGCGCTGATGGAAAGCGCGCCGACCAAAGCTCGCGAATCGTTCAGTCCGCACATCATAGCCGGCAAGCACGCGCCGCGACCATGACCATGGATAACGCTCGCGAGGATATACTGCTCGCACAGGAACCCGTTGCCGGCACGCGTTCGTCAATTTTCATGCACTCGACAACGCAGGGGATTCACAACATGCTTAAAGCACGCGATGATGGCAAGCACTATATTTCTGCGATCGGCGAGCTGTGGCGGTCCGCTCCCGACCGTGGTCAGTCCACCGCAATCCACGACATTTCGAGGAGTAAGCATCATGGCACAGCTTGGCGCGCTCATCGCCGTGCTTGATTTCCATGGCGTCGCGGTCGACGAATTCAATGCGTGGTATGACACGGAGCACATTCCCGAACGACTGAGAGTGCCTGGATTCCTTTCGGCGCAGCGTTGGCTGAGCGCGGACGGTCAGCCGCTGTCGATCGTGACTTATGATTTGCGGGCGTTGAACGTGTTGGCGAGCCCGCCTTATCGGGCGATTGCCGGCGAGAATTTTTCCCCTTGGTCGAAGCACGTGATCGGTGCCTGCAAGCGCTTCTGGCGCTACGAGGCAGAACAGATCTTCCCGGGCAATCAGATCGCTCCAACGGATGCGGGCGGCATGCTATATTTTTCGATGAACGTCAAGTCCGATGCCGAGGACGAGTTCAACCGATGGTACGACGCCGAGCATGTTGTTAATGTGTCGAAGGTGCCCGGCGTGCTCGCCGCAAGGCGCTACCGCAGCGTCGTCGGCGAGCACAAGTACATCGCCATTTACCACCTGAGTACGCCATCGGTCGTCGAATCCAGCGCGTGGTCCGAGGCTGTAGAGACACCGTGGACCCATCGCGTGCGGCCGGAGACGCACGATTGCACGCGCATAGTGTGTAAAGCCTATCGCGTCGCGGCAGATTTTACGTGAGAAGCATGAGAAGACCGAGACATGGCGCAATTTGAAGGGAAAGTGGCTCTGATTACGGGAGCGGTGCGTCGCACCGGTCGCGCGACCGCGCTTGCACTGGCGCGCGATGGGGCCACAGTAGTCATCAATACGCGCAAATCCAGAGATGAAGCCGAACAAGTGCGAACAGAGATCGAGAGCATGGGCTGCGCCGCCATGGTATGCATCGCCGACATCACTGACGAGCGCGCGGTCGCCGCCATGTTCGAGGCAGTTGCGGCCCGGTTCGGACGGCTCGACATTCTCGTCAACAACGCTGCGGACCGCAGCATCGTGCCATTTACGCGGATGACGATGGCGGAGTGGCGGCACATCGTCGGCATCATTCTCGACGGCGCGTTTCTATGTTCGCGTGCCGCTATCCCTTTCATGCTGCGCAATCACTGGGGGCGCATCATCAACATCGGCGGCATCGGCCAGCACATGCCCAGCGCGCGCTTTGCGGGGCGCGCCCACTCGGCGGCAGCCAAGGCGGGGCTGGAGGGCCTTACGCGGGCGCTCGCGATAGAATACGCTCAGCAGGGAATCACCGCCAATTGCGTAGTGGCAGCCCGCGTCGGAGGCGAGCGCTCAGCTACGGCTGGTAAAGCTCCCAATCCGGATCTGATGCCTCCGGTGGGACGTGAGGGTCGCCCCGAGGATATTGCGCGCGCCGTGCACTTTCTGTGCATGCCCGGCTCGGACTTCATTACGGGACAGATACTTCACGTAAACGGAGGGCTGTTCCTGCCATGATGCTCGCGGTATGAGCGGCGTCCCGGGTGCGCATTGCCTGGTGCCACACGCGCGCAGTCATGCAGCGGCGCGCGCTCTACTTCACGTTGTACGTCGCGAGCGCAAGCGGTTCCGTTTTCTGCCAATTGACTGTTATTCCGAGCCCCGGCTTTTCCGGCACCGCCACGCTCGGCATGTCCAGGCGCGGGCTGTCCTCGACCACGTCCGCCTCCGGCGCCACCGCGAAGGCGTACCGCTGATCGCACGTGTAATCGAGCTTGCTGATGATCGAGGCGAGATGAATGCTCGCCGTGTTGCTCACGTGCGACTCCCGGTGCGAACCGATCATTACTGGAATCCGGAACTGCTGAGCGGCATCGACGAGCTGAGCTGCCTTCAGCAGACCACCGACGATCTGGATTTTGATATTGGCGACGAAACCTTCGGGTGAGCGGGCCAGTTGCTGCAGCGCCCAGCCCGATTGCATGGATTCATCGAGCAGGATCGGTGTGCGAATACGGTTGCGGAGCGCCCTGAGAGCATCCCATTCCTCGATCGGAAAAGGCTGCTCGAGCAGGATCACTTTCAACGGCTCGAATTCTCCGGCGTATCGCCATGTTTCCGGGCTGTTGTTGTAGCCGGTATTCGCATCGAGCCGCAGCCAGGGTCCGTCCGTGCCCATCCCCCGCCGCAGCGCCGTCAGCGTCTCGATGTCCTGCCTGATGTCGCGGCCTCCCTTGACTTTAATGGTTGAATAGCCCGTCTTCTGCCCTGCAAGAGCTCGATCCAGCATCTTGTCGACAACGTCGAGCCCGACAACGAACGTCAGCGGAATGTTCGTCTGCGATCGGCCTCCCAGTAAAGACCAGACGGGAACCCCAAGAGCCTTTCCCTTGATGTCATGAAGGGCGATGTCTATCGAAGCCTTCGCGCAAGGGTTGCGCGGCAGCACGCGATCCAGCTCGTTCATACGTTGGCGAATGTTGAGTGGGTCCTTGCCGATGAGGAGCGGGGCAAAGTACTTACGCAGGACCTCGACCGCCGTTTCCTGCGTTTCACCAAAGTAAGCCCCGATAGGAGCGGCCTCCCCGAAGCCGCTCACGCCTTCGTCGGTATGGATCGCGACGTAGACATTCGACAGAACCTTGTAGCTGTGTCTCCAGACCCCGGCGCTGTCCTTGCGCGGAATGTCGACGGGTCGAATGACGATTTCGGTGATCTTCAAGCTGTCTCCACGATGTAAATGACGAACAGCGTTATTTCGCCAGTCCGAGCTCCGTAAGCACCTCTTTGAGCTCAGCCTCGCGTTGTTCCAGGTATTTGATGTTCCGGGTCCCGCCGATGTAGAGAGGCTGCCCGAGAAAGGTGTCCAGATATTTCTTCCATTCTTCTGTCCGAGAAAGGCGTGAGAATACGTCCTGCCAGAGAGCAACCTGCGCGGGTGTTAGTCCCCTGGGTCCCATCACGCCACGAGTGTTGCTGATGAGATCGACATTTACACCCTGTTCTTTCCATGTGGGAACATCTGCCAATACGCCGCCCAGTCGCCGCGGCGCAGCCACTCCCAGCACGCGTACCTTGCCCGCTTTCAACTGAACCACGGCGTTTCCGGCAGAGACCGGGACCACATCGATGTGCCCGCCCAAAAGCGCGATGAGGTTCCGGTTCGACGACGGGTCGATGACCACGCGCATCCGCTTCACGTCGATTCCGACTGCCCGCACGATCATCCCGGTAACCGCATGACTCGCGGCGCCCAAGCCGGGCGCGACACCTACTGTCAGCGACTGAGGGTCTTGCTTAAGGCGGTTCAGCAGGTCCGTGCCGGATTTCAACGGAGAATCAGCGCGGACCATGAGCACGTAGTATTCCGTAAACAGTTGCGCAATCGGCGTGAAATCCCTGAAGTGCAGCGTACTCCTGCCGATAATATGGTTAGTCAGCAGGCTAGGAAAAGTTACCGAGAGATAATGCGCATCGCCGGCGTGCTGATTGAGGTACGACCACGCGATCGCGCCCCCCCCGCCCGGCTTGTTGGCTACGGTTACCGGCGTGTCGACAAGCCGCAACTCCTGGAGGACCTGCTGGATCTTTCGTGCGGTCCGGTCGTTGCCGCCGCCGGGGCCACCGGTAACGACGATCTCAACCGGCCCTTTAGGCTTCCACTGATCCGACTGAGCATGACTCGTGGTCGCGAAGAATGCCACCAATAGCCAAACAAGTACACCACCGACAGGCATTATCACCGCCAGGCCTCGGCCCTTCGACTTGCGTTCCATAACTCCTCCTTTCGTGTGCCTACCAGGCAGCCTGCAGCAGCGGCAAGAGATCGCCCGAACCGGCAATCGGCCGAGGATTCGATGGCAACTGGCGGTCGAGCATCGTCTCATCAGCGATGGCATCCAGACCCGTTTCAGGCACGCCGACGTCGCGCAAACGACTTGGCAGCCCTAGCGAACGGGCCAAAGCAGCGACCGCATTGGCCGCGGCAAGGCACGCCTCCCGCGGCGAGCAGGCGCGCACGTTGATGCCCACGGCCTCGGCGACCAGCACTTGCTGATCGAGGCTCGCGTCCAGATTGAAGCGCATGCCGTGCGGCGCCAGAATGCCATGCGCGGCACCGTGCGAGACATGGTGAAGATCCCCCACATGATGAGCCAGCGCGTGGACGACGCCCGTGCCGGTGCTTTGCAGCACCAGCATAGGTAGTACGGCCGCTACCTGGGCTTCCTGAAGAACGGCGAGTCCGGCGTCGGCGCACTTCGGAACGATATGCATGAGCTTGCGCAGTCCGGCGAGTGCCAGCGCATCGGCAATAGGATTGTGGCGCCGCGAACAAACAATTTCGATGCAGTGATCGACCGACACGAAGGCACTGCCTAACAGAATCTGGAGCGGCGTCGTCGCAAGCGCCTGCGTATCGAGCAGCACCATCCTTGGCGCGAGGGTAGCGCTGCCGAAATGGACCTTGGTCCCCACCCGCGGATCAACGCCGCTTGCCGAGGCGGTGAACTCCGCACCAGGAAACGTGGTGGGTATGGCGATCACCGGCACACGCGGCGTCGGCAGTTCGGGTAGATGCATCTTGTCCGCCCGCTCTACAAGCATGCGAAAGTCGCGGATGCTGCCGGGCAGGTCCATCTGCACCGCGACGAGCTTTGCCACGCTTTGCGTGCTGCCACCGCCTACCGCTACCAGTACATCCGCGTCCAATTCAAGGGCCGCCTTCGCTCCGCGCTCGACGGCAGGAAGAGGAGCATGGGCCCCGGTTTGATCAAATATGCCTGCATAGCGGTTACCTATGGCCGCTTGTACGCGCTCGATGATGCCGCTTCTTGCCCGAACGTTTGGACCGCAGATGATCAGGGCGCGCCGGCATTTCAATTCGTCGATGTAGTCACCTAAGCGCGCGACACAGTCGAATGCGCTAACGATTTTTCGTCCGACGGTACGATATGTAAATTGAACGCCCGCCTCAGCCACCACCTCCACAACTCCTCCTGCGCTCAATTTTGCGATATAGACGATGCTGCCATCGTGGACTCGAGACCGCAATGGCCCGGCAAGCAGCACCAGTCCAGTTTACCCGTCTTGCTCAGCACCGCCCCGACCGGCCGCCTGCGCACCTGTGCAGTCAAGCTGCCGCAGTGCGAAAATGAATTTCGCCGAATTATCGTCGTAGGCAAAGAAGAATGAGCTCAGGACTTACCTCCGCCAGGCGCGCGACCGTCACATGGTCAGGCGTATGTTTCCCACGCTCGTACTGATTGATCCGAACGCTCGCAGAGGACTCGTCGATACCGGCCAAACCCAACTGCTCCTGGGAAATGCCCGCACGCTTTCTCGCTTCCTTAAGACGCCCGGCAATAACCGCCGTCCCAGCCATCACATCTTACCTCTGAAGAAACGCTGGTGGTCTTCCCAATGACGCAATACTAAAAAATCCTTAGCACCGGGGTCAGCGGCTATTCTTGCGCGGCTTGACCACTCCCAGGGCTTTGACGAGGGTCTGCAGCGCTTGATACTCGGCTTTCAGGAACGCGCGGGTTTCGCTGCTGTTCTTGTATTCCAATGAGCGGAGGCGGCGCGCCGCGTCCGATTTCCACTCATCGGTCTTGACCAACGCTGCGAAAGCTCGATCCCAGTAGGCGATTTGCGCCTGGCTCAATCCCTGCGCCCCGACGACACAGGTCCAGCCGGAAATGACAGGCGCATCGACGCCCAGCTCCTTCCAGGTCGGTATGTCGGCATACGCGCCGCCAAGACGCTTAGGCGCATTCACGGCGATCACCCTTATTTTTCCTGACTGTTTGTCCCCGAGCATGTTGGAGCCGCTCGTCGAATTGGTGTCGATATGACCGCCGAGGAGAGCCGTTCGCGCTTCGCTGCCGCCTTTGAAGCCGACCATCTTCAATTTGCCGACATTCACGCCTCCGGCCTTGAGCACGGACAACATCTGGATGTGGCCTATGCCCCCGATATTCGACGTACCCATGCTGAGCGAGCCCGGATCACTGCTCAGCCGGGCTATCAGGTCTTTGCCGGATTGGATCAGTGAGTCCGCCCTCACGGCCCACACGTAATATTCGCTCCCCAAACAGGCCAGCGGAGTGGCGCGCGAGTAATCGACGTTGTGGTTTCCGATCGCATAGCTCGATAGCAGCGTCGGGTAAAAGACCTCGAGATAATGCCCGTCGCCGGCGCGTTGGTTCAGCAGGTAAGCCGTGGCAATGGACTGGCTGCCTCCCGCCTTGTTGACAGGCGTCACCGGAGCTTCGACCAGGCCCTTTTCCTGCCAGATTGCCTGTGCCCTTCTGACGATCGTATCGAGCTGACTGCCGGGGGTCGCGCCTATGATGAACTCCACGTTTCTGTCCGGCTTCCACTCGGCTTGTGCCCATGCGGCCGGCGCGAAGGCAACCAGTGCCATCAGACAAACACGTGCGACGCGGCGCGCGATCGAGCACAACGGGCTTCCTACTCCCACTCCTTTTGCCATATTTCCTCCCTGCTGAACCGGTCGACCTGAACGTTTATTAACTCGGTAAGCTGCTCCGGGCTGCTCGCGACGACCTCCACACTCATGCCCGCGAGCCGCTCCCTCACTTCCGGCTCCGCCAATATCTTGGCGATCGCATCGTTCACCTTCTGCGTTCATTCGAGTTTCAATAAGCGAGCAGCATTCCGGTGGAGAATCTTGTCCTCAAGCTCGGCGCTCAAATCCCATTGTCTGAACGCTTCGACGCTTTCCTTCAGCGGACGGCTTGGATAGGCCGTGCCGAAGAGCAGTCGGTCGGGCATGAACGATTTCGCAGCCTTGATGTACTCCTGCGATCCGGGGGTATTGATGCCATTGATATACAAGTCGGGAGACACGTAGACGTTCTCGCGCATGAATGCCACTTCGATCATCGGCATCACGCTGGGCCACGCGCCGTGAGAGATCACGATCTTCAGTTTCGGGAAGTCCTTGGCCACTTTCGCTACGGGCGTCGGAGAACCGTAAGCAAGATCGTTACCCACCATGGTGCACAACATGCCGCTGATCGTGATCGAGATGGGCAGGTCGAGCTCCTGGCAGCGTTCGTAGATCGGATACAACATCTTGTCATCCGAGTGCATCGGTGTAAACGACGCGCCCGGCTCGATCGATACCCCGCGATAGCCTTCTGCACGGTGCGTCCTCTCGATTTCCTCCAGTCCGGCTTCGATGTCGCGTAAATCGATTCCGGTAAAGGCGACAAAGCGGGCCGGATGCTGCCGCATGACCTCCGTAATTTCGTCGTTCGGAATGATGCCGAGAGGTCGGGGTGCCTGCCGCCCCATGATGACACCCATGATATCGGCTTCCTTCATCTCCGTCAGAAGATCGTCGACCGACTGCGTCTGGACGGACTTGGGACGCGGCATTCCCATGCGTGAAGGGTAATAGCCGGTGCCTTCGGTGAACTGCGCCGTTGCTTTCCACGACTTCAACGGCGGGCGGAGTCTCATGTCGATGATCATCACGGACGCCTGAAAGTCGGTGAATGAAAGAATGCTAGCACGAACTGTGACCTCCCGTTCTGGAAATTCCGCTGCTTGATCAGGGAATCACCTTTTCAGCGCGCAAGCGCGCCAATATTCGAAGAAACATGTGCTCGCTGTCGAGAGCCTCGCAAAAACCGTGCTGCCGGATCTTCACCAGATCGGATATGAGGTCGTACTCGCAGGCAAAGCGCGAATGCGGCGGCGTGTAATCACCCTGCGCCCAGCCGGGAGCGCGGTCGAACGGAAACGGCTTCAAGCCGTACTTCGCGGTCATGTCATCCCAGAGCCGGCGCTTATCGCGCAGGAACTCCGACATGAGGTAGGGCTGAGGACCCGCCGGCGCGAGCCCGAAAAACCCGGCCAGCGCGGGCCACATGTTTTTCCAACGAAAGTAGTCGCCGTTGTTCACGTTGAACGCGTGATTGCCGCACTTGGCGGTGGTCGAAACCCAGATCGCCGCCCGCGAAAGCAGATCGGCGTCGCACACGTCGAACAACGTCTCGAAGCAGCGTTGCGAGGCCGGGAAACCGAAGGGCTGCCCAAGCTCACGCAGGATCGAGCCGTAGATTCCGATCAGGCTCGCCAGGTTCATCGGATTTCCTGCCGCGTATCCGCAGACGGAGTGCGGACGCACTGCAGTCCATGTCCACGGCTTGCCCCGCTGACGTTCGATGACGAGGTCCTCCTCGGAGTAATAGAAGTCGGCGCCGGGCGTGCGCGGGTCCGCCTCCTTCGCCGGCGTCTTGAACGGTCCCAGGTGGGATGCGTAATACTTCGTGCCCTGCAGCAGATTGATATTCACGAGGTTCGGTGCAGCCGCCTCCGCCGCATCGATCACGTTCCTGATCATTGCAAGGCGAGTATGTTTATCGCCGTGATTGGCACAGTAGAAAACGTGAGTGACGTCGAAGCACGCGCCGAGCACGCGACGCGTCGCCTGCGGGTCTGTGAGATCGACGCTGACGTGAATAAACGCATCTCGTGGCGTTTCAGCACTGAATCGAGGAGCACGCCGCGATACGCCGTATACTTTCCATTCCAGCGATTGCAGCAACTGTTCGGCAAGCGGGGTGCCGGTTACACCATTGACACCTAATACGATGGCAACCTTGCCTGTTTTGATGTGATTAACTCCGGAGCGCGCATTGCATATTCTAGCCGCTCAAGATATTATCACGATGGTTCTCGCATCGTTCCCCGATGTCCGTTTCATGACGACCTCGCGTTCGTCGTTCTATAAGACTTTAGGAGGAGAAATCCAAATGAGACTGGCCATCCGCGCCGCAGTCGCGGCATTTACAACTACTCTAGCCGCTGCACAGGTGGGCGAAGCCGCAGAGCCGGCTTTTCCGAACAAACCAGTCCGTCTGCTCGTTACTTACGCCCCCGGCGGGGCGTCCGACATCGTAAGCCGGCTGATCGCGTCCAAGCTGACACAAGGTCTGCGCCAGCAGGTGATCGTCGAAAATCGCCCGGGCGCATCCGGAATCATCGCGTCGGAGCTCCTCGTGAGGGCTCCCGCGGATGGCTATACGATCATCCACGTGAACATCGCACACGGAGCCAATCCTTATCTAAACGCAAAGCTGCCATACGACACCACGAAAGACTTTTCATCGGTTACGCTGCTGGCTCTGCTGCCGATGATCCTGCTGACCCACCCGTCGCTGCCGGGGAAATCCGTGGGCGATCTGATCGCGCTAATCAAAGCGAAGCGGGGAGGACTCAATTATGCCTCCGCCGGAAGCGGCAGCGCCAACCATCTCGCGATGGAATTGTTCATGCACGCGACCGGTCTCGACGCGACGCACGTGCCGTATAAAGGAGGGGGGCCGGCAATCGCCGATCTGCTGGGCGGACAGATCCCGATGATGTTCATCACGATCCCGCCGGCGCTTCCGCACGCGAAAGCCGGCAAGGTGCGCGTACTTGCCGTGAGCAGCGCCAAGCGCTCGCCCGTGCTGCCTAACGTGCCGACAGTAGCCGAAAGCGGCGTCCCCGGATTCGACTTTAATGAATGGCAGGCGATTCTCGCGCCGCGAGGCACGCCCAGGAACGTGATCGCCAGGCTGAACGGCGAAATCAACAAAGCCCTCGCCCAGCCGGATGTCAAAGAGCGGATGTCCACCCTCGGTGCCGCGACCGTGGGCGGCACGCCCGAACAGCTCACCACGCACGTCGCGGCCGAGCTAAAGAGATGGAGCACCGTCATCAAGAAATCGGGTATCGGCGTCCAGAAATAAATAATGCCAGTCAGTTACCCGCTGTCACGAAAAAGAACATGCAATGAAAATAATCGACTTTCGCGTCAGGCCGCCGCTCAAAGGCATACTGAAGACCGCGATGTATGCAAACGCGCCGCGGCGCGACCGTTTTACCCGACAGCTCGGCTTGGCTCCAGCGCCGTCGGCGCAAAAACAATCCATGCCGCTGCTGCTGAAGGAGATGAAAGAGGCGGGCGTGAGCCGCGGAGTCATCATGGCGCGCCTCTCGGACATGCTGGGCAGCATCAGCAACAAGGACGTGCAGGACATCTGTAAGGCATATCCGAAGATCTTCGTGGGCGTCGCCGGTGTCGACCCGACTTCGCGTCGGGCAGCACTGCAACAGATCGATGATGCGATCAAGGCGGGCTTTCGCGGGGTCACGATCGAGCCCGGCGCGTATCCAATACCAATGTACGCGGATGACCGGCGCTTTTACCCCGTCTACGGGCATCTCGAAGACCGCAATATCCCCGTGGTCATCATGACGGGCGGCAATGCCGGGCCGGACCTGAGCTACTCCAGCCCCATTCCGCTCGATCGCGTCGCGGGAGATTTCCCCACCCTCAAGATCGTGGTGTCGCACGGCAACTGGCCCTGGGTCCACGAGATTCTGCACGTCGCGTTCCGCCGTCCGAACATCTACCTCTCGCCGGACATGTATCTTTACAACATGCCGGGCATGGACGACTGGCTCAAAGCCGCGAACGGCTGGCTCGCCGATCGCTTCATCTACGCAAGCGCATACCCGCTCACGCCGCTCAAGGAGTATGCGGACTGGTTCGTGCGCCTGCCGTTGAAGCCGGACGTGATCGAGAAGTGCGTCTACAAGAATGCCGCCAGCTTGCTCCGCATTTAGCGGCTCGACAGGCGGGCGGTGATCAGAAGATATTCGCGCGTTCGTACTGACGCGGCCAGGGGGTTGGCGCGCGCAATGCCTTAGCCGCGCGCAGCGGCCAGTACGGCTCGGCAAGCAAAGTGCGTCCAAGTACCACCAGATCCGCGTGCTGATTGGCGACGATGTGTTCTGCGAAATCGGGGCTGTGTATCAATCCGACTGCGGCGGTCGCGACGCCCGCGCGGCGCCGGATCGATTCGGCGAAAAAGAGCTGATAGCCTGGTGAAGTCGGAATCGCCTGTCGCGGATCGAGGCCGCCGCTCGAGCAATCGATGAGATCGACTTTGCCTGCGGCTTTGAGCATCCCCGCAAGCCGTATGCTGTCATCGATGTTCCACCCGCCGTCCACCCAGTCGGTACACGAGATGCGCACGAAGAGCGGCAGCTCTTCGGGCCATACGCCGCGCACTGCATCGACGGTTTGTACGAGCAAGCGGATACGATTGTCGAAGCTGCCGCCGTACTCGTCTGTGCGCTGATTGCTGAGCGGCGACAGGAAAGAGTGCAGCAGATAGCCGTGGGCGGCGTGCACTTCGAGTACCTGGAAGCCGGCTTCGCGCGCACGCCTGGCTGACGCGACAAACAATTCGATCGTTTCGCCGATCGTCTTGCGATCCATCTCGATTGGCACCGCGTATTCTAGCGCAAACGGCAGCGCTGATGGGCCGATCACCTGCCACGCGCCCTCCTCGCGGGAGAGCGGTTTACCGCCGTCCCATGGGCGCTTGGTCGAAGCCTTGCGGCCTGCGTGGGCGAGCTGTATCCCGGCGACCGCGCCTTGCGACTTGACGAACGAAGCGATGCGTTTGAAGGCGTCGCGCTGCTCGTCGTTCCACAGCCCCAGACAATGCGGCGTGATGCGGCCGCGGGCTTCCACGTGCGTAGCCTCGGTGAACACGATGCCGGTGCCGCCCACCGCGCGCGCCGAGAGGTGCTGAAAATGCCAATCGTCCGGCGTGCCCGAAGTCGCGCAGTACTGACACATCGGCGACATCATGATGCGATTGCGCGCTGTAACCGAGCGAAACGCGACCGGGTTGAACAGATGCGGTCCGCGATCGCGCACGGGCGCTTTAGGCGCCATTGCACTGGGTGTCTCCGCTTCGTCCGTTGTGACTGGTGGAATTTTCACTTTAACGCCTGCCATGGCTTGCACTGTCCCTGTTCGTTTGTGCATTGCGAACGCGCTGCCTATTGTAAATCGACCTGCGGGCGATCACGGTATTATTTTCTGGCGCCGGAAATGCTCGAACAGTGCGAGAAACATCTCTTCGCTGTCGACGGTTTCCCGGAAGCCGCAGTGCCTCAACTTCATCGTATCCGACATCATGTCGTACTCGGGTGTGAAAATGAAATCGCCATACGACCACAGCGCAGCCCGCTCGTACGGTGTCGGCTCGAGACCGTGCTTCTGGACGATACGATCCCACACCGTCGCCTTGTCGCTCATGGCCTGTGCAAGGTGCAGTGTTTTCACGGGACCGGGTTGCATGCCGAAGAATTCGGCAAAACGCGGCCAGACGTTGGCCCAGCGGATGTAATCGCCGTTCGTGACGTTGTATGCCTGGCCTTCACATTCGGGCTTCGTGGAGATCCACGCAATGGCATTGGCGAGCAGCGTTGCGTCGACTACCTGATAGACCGCCTGAAAGTTGCCGGGCGTCCCCGGGAAACGCAGCGGCTGGCCGAGCTCTTTCGAGATCGCCGCGTACACCGCGATCACCATTGCCATGCTGCGCGCAATGCCGGGCGCGTGATCGCAGATACCGTGCGGACGGCTTGCGCTCCATGCCCACGACTTGCCGCGGCTCCTCTCAATCGTGAAATCCTCCTGTGCGTAATACCAGTTGTCCACGAGGACGCGCGGGTCAGACTCCTTGGCTGGCGTCTTATACGGCCCGAGCTCCGATCCGTAATACTTGGAGCCCTGCACCAGATGGACGTGCTGAAGTCCGGACGCCACCGGCTCGATCGCGTCGAGCACGTTGCGCAGCATTGCAAGGTTGACGTCGATCGGTTCCCTCGCCACCGTCGAGTGATCGTGCCGGGCGCAATACAGAACGTGAGTGATGTTCCTCAGCCCAACCAATGCAGTGCGGCACGCCCTAGCATCGGTCAGATCGACGCCGATGACACGATAGCCCGTCGGATCCGCGGGTGGCCGACGCGCGAGCCCGATCACGTCCCATTCCTCGCTCGCCGCCAGATGTTCAGCTAGCCGGCGCCCGACCACTCCGGATACGCCCGGGATCAGTGCCCGGTAGCGCTTCATGTCGTTGCGCCGGCGCTGCGCGGCGGCACGTGCAGCGTATAAATCACGCTCAGGCGCCGTGCTTCGCCTCGCGGTTCTGCGCCGCGTCCGGCAAGCGCCTCGCCCTCGACGATCAACAACGCATCGGAAAGATCCCGTTGGGATACCGCTTCGATCATGAGCACCGCATCGATGTACCTGTCTGTCGAGCGCAGGTGTTCGGCGGTGCCTGCAGCAAGCGCCGCGGGGTTCTTCTCCGCATAACGCGCTGCAACGACGCCATGTTGGCGTATGAGCTTGGGAATAAACCCATCGGCCATCCACTGGCGTAACTCGGATTCGCGCCCGGCAGATCTGGTCAGCGGCAACACACCGATTGCCGCGCCCTCGGCTTGATCGACCTCGGCAGTGATGTCGCAAATGCCTTTGACGGTGTGCTCGAACAGAGGGATGAACTTGCGGCTCGGCGCATCCGGATTGCGGACGATCGCCCGATACGGCTCCGATGTGAAAACGGCGATGCTCTCTGCCTCGTAGGTGGCGAGATATTTCGGCGTCCCGCTATCGGACACGAAGCGGCGCCCACGTATGAAGCCCGGCACACCGAGAATGCGCTCCCGTACGTGATCACGGTTGTACCACTCGTTGAATTCGTATTCGAGTTCTACGGGAATATCGGTCCACACCAGGAGCAGGCCCTTACATGGCAGCGCCATCGTACACCTTTGATCGCTGAAGTCGCGAGAACCGGATTGCATCGTTGATTGTGCGGCGAGCGGCGGGACCCGCACGGGCAGCGGAGTATGCGAATTGTGCAGCCGACAGTATAATGCACGCAAGCGTGATCGGGCGCGCTGGCTCGGCACGATCTTCCGGTACGGACTGTTGGAATGTGGAGGACGAGCGCATGAAAAGCATTTTTGGCCTGATCGTCTTTGCGGTCGCCGGCTCGATTGGCGCGCAAGCAGCCCTTGCCCAGGGCACGTCGGCTTATCCGAACAGACCGATCCGATACATCCTTCCGTATGCGGTAGGCGGCGGCGTTGACATCCTGGGTCGCATCGTGGCGCAAAGACTGAGCGAGCGGCTCGGGCAGCAGGTGGTGGCGGATAACCGGCCCGGCGCGAGTGCGATGATCGGCTCGGAGCTCCTCGCCCGATCCGCGCCGGACGGTTACACGATCATGACGGCAAACATCGCGCACGGCGCCAATCCGTTTCTCCAGAAGAAACTGCCGTACGACACCGTGAAGGATTTTGCGCCCGTCACGCTGATGGCGCTGCTGCCGAACCTGCTGGTCATCCATCCAAGCGTCCCCACGCGATCGGTGAAGGAGTTCATCGCACTGGCCAGATCGAAGCCTGGGCGGCTCAGCTATGGGACGGCGGGAGCCGGCAGCGCTAATCATCTGGCGATGGAGCTTTTCAAAGTGTCGACGAGCACGGATATCTTGCACGTGCCGTACAAAGGCGGCGGTCCGGCGGTAATCGACCTTGTTTCCGGACAGATCCACGCCATATTTCTAACGGTGCCGCCGGCGCTGCCGCATGTAAAGGCAGGCCGGCTCGTTGCGCTCGGGCTGAGCAGCAACAAGCGCTCAAGCGCGCTACCGAATGTGCCGACCGTAATGGAAGCCGGCGTTCCGGGTTTCGAGGTCTACGAATGGCAAGGTATTGTCGTGCCGGCAGGCACTCCCGCGGCGGTCATCGAGCGTCTGAACAGAGAGATCAATTACGTGCTTGAGCTGCCCGAAGCGCGCGAGCGCATCTCGGGTTTGGGCGCCAACGTGAAGGGCGGTACGGCCGCCGAGTTTGCCAAGTTCATTTACAAGGAACTGCGTCTTTG
This sequence comes from Betaproteobacteria bacterium, assembly GCA_016192825.1. Classification (GTDB taxonomy): domain Bacteria; phylum Pseudomonadota; class Gammaproteobacteria; order Burkholderiales; family SG8-41; genus SG8-41. The sequence goes on from JACPTK010000033.1 coordinate 93,365, forward strand.
GGAAAAGGTCGTGAAGCAGGCCAAACTTCGCGCCGACTGAACCATGACTCCGGCGCGTCAGAGCGCGTCCACCGATTCGGCACGCTCGATAGCGGAAACGTTATCGTACTTCGCTGCCGGCCTGAGTTACGAAGCGGTCCCAGCCGCTGCGCGCCTATCTGCAAAATTGCATCTGCTCGATGCGATCGGCGTCGCATACGCCTCCGCGAGCTTCGAGTTCGCTCGGCGCACGCGCGATAGCCTGAGCGCTTTTGGCCCCGGCGATTATGAAGTGATCGGCATGTCGGGCAAGCTCGAGCTGCGCGATGCAGTACTGATGAACGGCATTCTGATCCACGGGCTCGACTTTGATGACACCTCGATCTTCGGGCGCGTGCATCCGAGCGCATTCGTCACACCGTGCGTGCTTGGCATGGCCGCATTTGTCAAGGCGAACGGCAAGGAAGCGCTACTCGCTTACATCGCGGGCGTAGAGTGCGCGATCCGCATCGGCGCCGCCGCCAAAGGCGGCTTCCAGCGCGCGGGCTTTCACCCGGTAGGCGTGGTCGGTGCTTTTGGCGCCGCCATTGCCGCTGGACGGCTGCTACGCTTGGAGCCCGCGCAACTCACCATGGCGCAGGGCATTGCCTACAGTTCCGCAGCAGGGAACAACGAGTACACGGTGAACGATGCGTGGACCAAGCGCATGCACGCCGGCTGGGCCGGTGTGGGCGGAATCACCGCTGCGATGTTGGCGCGCGGCGGGTTCATTGGACCGCGCACGCCCTATGAAGGAAAATTCGGGCTTTACCGAACGTACCTCGGCGCCGGTGCAGCGAGTTGCGACCTTGTGGAGATGACGGCGCAGCTCGGCACGCGCTGGGAAATCGAGCACGTGGCGTTCAAGCCCATCGCCTCATGCCACTTCAATCACCCGATCATAGACGCCACGATCACGCTCGTCACGGAGCACAACCTCGCGCCTGGCCATATCAAGTCCATTCGCGCATTGCTGCCAGAGGCGGCGATCAACACAGTGTGCGAGCCCAGGGCGAACAAGCGCGCTCCCACCGACCCCTTCGGCGCTCAATTCAGCGTCTATTATGCGGCGGCCTGTGCGGCCGCACGCCGGCGCTACACGCTTGCGGATCTCGATCCGCCGGCGCTGAGTGATCCGGAGGTGCTCGCGCTCGCGGCAAAGGTCGACTACGCTGTCGATTCGGAATCGAATTTCCCGCGCCACTATTCCGGGGCAGTCGAGATCGTCACTTACGACGGCCGCAGGGTGAGTCGCCGCGAAGACGTGAACCGCGGATCGTCCGAACGGCCGCTGACGAACGCGGCGATCGAAGAAAAGTTTCTGGCGAACGCGCAGCGCGTGATCCCGAAAACGCGCGCCGAGGCCGTCCGTGACGCCATCTTGAACATCGACAGCAGCGCCGATGTGACGTCGGTGACGCGCGAAATGTGCCTTCGGTGAGTGTCCGAGATTGATACCGGCTACTATTGCGCGCACGCCAGCTCACCGGGATACCGCTGCAGGACACCGTGTTGTCGCGAACGTTGAAGACATGACTGCCCGCCTGACAGCGCTCGGCACAAGCCGCAAGAGGTAAAACCGAAAGACGATTGGTTGCGGATGACCTGTGCCATCCGATACGAGTCTACGAACTGCCCCCCTGACTTCATTGCACTCGATGCGTTCCCCCTCACCGCGAGCGGCAAGATCCTCAAGCGCGAACTTATTGAATGGGCAAAATGCGGCAGGATTCGCCCGCGAGGCCGTGCGGCGCGCGGGCGACGTGCCGCTCAGCGAGGCTTCAGGGTTGAAGCCGACCTGTCTCGAACGCCGCGGGTTCACCGTCGGCGGTCTAACGCGCGGCGGAAGCGGGCCCGAAGCGGGAGGATCGGACCCAGCGCTAGCGTTCGGTCTCGATTCCCGTTTCCTTGATCAACTTTTCGATGCGGCCGGCTTCCTCCTTCATCATTTCCGCGAGCTCGGCGGGGGAGCTTGCCACCACTTCTGCGCCACGCTTGAGGAATTGGCCTTTAACGCTCGCTTTGTGAAGAATTGCCGTTGTTTCCTGGCTCAAACGGCGCATGACGGCCGCGGGCGTATGGGGCGGGGCAAGCATCGCCGTTCCCCCTCCGCTGACGTACCCCGGAACAATTTCCGCCACGGTCGGCACGCCCGGGAACAGCGCAGACGGCCGGGCGCTGGTAACCGCGATGGCCCTCAGCCGGCCCGACTTGATGTGCGGTTCAGCCCCGCTGGATGTCGCGAACGATAGCTGCACCCTGCCCGCCATCAGGTCGATGAGGCTCTGCCCGGTGCCCTTGTACGCGATGCGAACCAGGTTCACGCTGGCCATCGCCTTGAACAATTCCGCCGCGAGATGGGAGGACGAGCCGGTGGACGCCGAAGCGTAATTGAGCTGACCCGGCTTCGACTTGGCCAAATCGATCAGGTCCCTGACCGATTTCACCGGGAGCGCCGGGTAGACGACCAGCACGTTGGGAGACTGCACCAGCAATGACACCGGGGCAAAATCCCGCAGCGGGTCGTAGGGCGTCTTGCGAAATAACGGGCCGACCCAGAAGCTGGTCCCAGTGACCAGCAGCGTATAGCCGTCGGGTGTCGCTTTCGAGACGATCTCGCCCGAGTAGACACCGCCTCCCCGGTTCTCCACCACGACGGGCTGCCCCAGGGCTGCCGAAAGCTCGTTGCCCACCACCCGGGCGGCGTAATCAGTGCCGCCTCCCGGCTGGGACGTGACGAACCGGATCGGCTTATACGGATACGGTTGCGCCGCGGCTGGTAAGGGCAGCCACCCCAGCATCAGAAGGAAAAACACGCCCCGAATCAGGGGAGAGTCCGACATAAGGCCTCCTCGTAGTTATATTTGACCAGCGCGTCGCTGGCACGCGGTATCGATCGCCGGTGCCTGCGGGTACCCCGCGAAAGGCTCAGTAGCCCGCGCTAATGCCGGCGTTCCTGATTACTTTTTCCATTCGGGTCATATCGGATTTCATCGCGGAACCCAGTTCGTCGGGCGTACTGGCGACGACATCCATGCCGGCCTTGAACAGCCGATCCTTGACCTCGGCGCGGGTCAGGACTTTCACCATTTCCCGGTTGATCCGGTCCACGAGTTGTCTCGGCATCCTGGCCGGGGCGAATACGCCGTAGGTGGACGACGATTCAAAGTCGGGCAGCCCGGCCGACGCGACCGTGGGCAATCCCGGCGCAAGCGCGGTCGGCTTGATGCTGGCAACCGCCAACGCCTTCAACCTGCCGGACTTGACATGCGGGCTCACGGAAGCCGCATTGGCGAACATCAACTGAACCTCGCCGGCAATCAAGGCGATCAGGGCCGGGCCGTTTCCCTTGTAAGCAACACGCACGATGTTGATTCCCGTCATTTGCCTGAAGAGTTCCGCACCCAGGTGCGTCGGCGTTCCCGCCGAGCTGGATCCGTAGTTCAACTCCCCCGGCCGGGCTTTCGCCAGAGCTATCAATTCCTTGACCGATCGCACCGGCAGGGGCGGATTGACGACGAGGATGTTGGGTGATTTCGTGGTCAGGGTGATCGGCGTGAAGTCCTTCACGGGGTCGTAAGGGGTGTTCTTCTGCAGGAACGGCTGGAGCCAGAACGCGCTTCCGTTGAGGAACATGGTATAGCCATCGGGCGCTGACTTCGCCACGATGTCGCCTATCAAAATGCCGCTGGGCCTGTTGTCCACAACGATTTGCTTGCCCAAATTGGCGGTCAGCCCCTGGGCGATCAGTCGCGTCACGAAGTCGGTACCGCCTCCCGGCGCGGAGGTGACCATCCGGATGGGCTTGTTCGGGTAGGTCTGGGCACCCGCCCCGCTGCCGCCCGGCAAGACCATCGCCACGAGTGCCAAGAAAATGCAGCGTGCCAGCATCGTTCAACCCTCCTCGTCGATTGCGGATACCTGAAATAAATACGACAGCTTTTCCGGCGCACCCTCACGATCGAGCGCAGCGCGCCGCGAATCGGGCGGCGCCCTGCCCCGCAATGCGCCCGAAGACCGTGCCGTTCGTGAGACCCGTCCCGCCGGGATAATTGAAATAGAAGATGCCGCCTACGAGCTCGCCTGCAGCGAACAGCCCCGGGACCGGCGATTCGTCCATGTCGAGCACTTCGGCCCCTGGATTGACCCTCAACCCGCCGAAGGTGAACGTGATGCCGCATGTCACGGCGTACGCTTCAAATGGTCCATCCGCGATCGTTTGCGCCCAGTTGGATTTGGGTATTTCCAGGCCAACCGTCCCCCGGCCATCCTTGATACTCGGGTTGAACGGGACGTCGGTGCGCACAGCGGCGTTGAACTCCGAAACCGTCTCCAGAAAACGGCGCGTGTCGACGCCCTCCAGCCTGCCGGCCAATTCCTCCAGCGTGTCGGCACGGGCCTTCGTGACTTGCCTGATACGGTAGGTGTCCCTCAGCAGGGAAAGCACCTTCGAATCGAATACCTGCCACGCGAATTGACCGGGTTGCGCCAGGATGACCTTGCCGTATTTCGCGTAGGTAAAGTTCCGGAAGTCGGCGCCCTCGTCGAGAAAACGCCTGCCGTCCGCATTCACGATAATTCCATAGTTGTAGCTGTGCTTTCCAAAGCCGTCCCCGACATGGCGATCCCCGTAGGGAGGCGCATTCAGGTCCCAGCCCACGGCATGCGCCGAGGACCAGTTTCCGTACGGCTGGGCGCCAATTTCCAACGCCATCCTGATGCCATCGCCCGTGTTGAACCGGGTGCCGCGCACCTTCGCCAGCTCCCACCCGGCTCCCAAGTAACGGGCACGCCACTCGGCGTTTGCCTGAAAGCCGCCGCAAGCGAGCACGACGCCGCTGGATTCCATCTCCGTGGTCTTGCCGTTGATTCTCACCCGCACGCCGTGCACGCCCTCATCGTCGTAAAGCAGCGTCCTCGCGGCCGCCTTGTAATAGACATCGACCCCGGCGCGCCCCGCAATGTCGTACAGCGCGTTGACCAGCCCCAGTCCCGCACCCGCCGCGCCCAGCGTCGAGCCATTTGAAAACTTGAACCTGCCGTTCACGTTGGGCGCATGCCTGCCGTACAAGGGCACAAACCGGACCCCACGCCGCCTCATCCAGCGGATCGCGTCCTGGCTGTTCTTGATGAGCACCTCGGCAAGGTCCGGATCGGTGCGGCACTGGGTGATCCGGTAAAGATCATCGAAAAACCGCTCCTCGGTATAGGTACCGAAGTCGGTATTGGCCATCTCGTCCCGGCTCAAGTCCGGCACCAACTCGTGGATGACCTCGGCGCTGGCGTAAGCGAAACGCATGCTGCCGCCGGTGAAGCTGCTGTTGCCGCCCCGTTCGTCTTCGGGGGCGCGCTCGAGCAGGGCAACGCTGACGCCGAGCTCGCGCGCGGATAACGCCGCGCAGAGCGCCGCATTGCCGCCGCCGACCACAATCACGTCGTAACGCCGCATGTCGCTTATCGTCTCGAATCCCCGTTAACGCCGCGCCCAGGCGAGTCTTATGGAGTATACGCCGGGAGCGGACGCCTGAACGCTCGTTCCATTGAACGGAACAAGGTCCGAAATTTTTGTGGTCGGCAACCACCTTGTGTAAAGTCCGGCCAGCCGCCTCGCTGCAGACGGGCCTTTCCTCTTTCCGGGTGGCGTGAACTGGGGAGTACGCGCATGGACGAGACCACCGAGCGAATTGCCGACCATGTGGCCGGCCTGCGCTTTGACGACCTGCCGGACGAAACGGTCCACCAGTGCCGGCGCATCGTCGTCGACACGATCGGATGCGCGCTCGGGGCGATCGACGCCGAACCGGTGAAGATCGCGCGCGAAATCGCGATGCGTGCAAGCGCACCCCCAGGCGCACGCATCATCGGCACGCAGCATCGCGCCCTTCCCGAGCTGGCGGCTTTTGCGAATGGCGTGATGGCGCGCTATCTGGACGCAAACGACGCCTATCCGGGAGGCGGCGGTCATCCGAGCGATATGATTTCTGCGCTGCTAGCGGCCGCGGAACCGCGTGGCGCCAATGGCCAGGCAATCGTCACGGCCCTGGTGGCCGCATACGACGTCTACCACGCATTGTGGAAAGCGACTTCCCTGCGCGACAAGGGCATGGACAATGTCTTCTACACGACGGTCGCGGGCGCCGCTGGAGCCGCCAGGATCCTTGGACTGGACCGGAAGGGCATGGGCGAGGCCATTTCCCTCGCGGCAATACCGAACGTCGCGCTGGACGCGACCCGCTACGGAGACCTGTCGATGTGGAAAGGCTGCGCGGGCGGCAATGGCGCCCGAAACGGCGTCTTTGCCGCACTGCTCGCGTCGACCGGCATGACCGGGCCCGCGAAGCCGTTTGCCGGCGATCACGGACTGGAATCGCTCGCCGGCCGATTCACGCTGAAGCCCTTTCCGGACAGGGGGGGCCGGTACCGGATCATGGAGGCGACGCTGAAATGCTTCGCTTCCGAGGGGCATTCACTCTCGCCGATTACAGCGGCGCTATCCCTGAGCAAGCAGATTCGCGCGGAGGATATTCAGCAGGTGACCGTCTACACCTATCGCTTCGCGTGGGATGTCATTGGACGAGAGCCGGAAAAATGGCGCCCGACGACGCGGGAATCGGCTGACCACAGCATGCCGTACGTCGTCGCCAACGCGCTGATCGAGGGCGGTTTTACCGACGCGGCATTCGCTCCCGAGCGCCTCATGGACCCGAAGATCCACGCGCTGATGGACAAGATCGCGGTAAAGGAAGACCCCGACCTCACGCGGCAGTTTCCCAATCGCCTGCCATGCCGTATCGAGATCGTTTCCCGAACCGGCGAACGCAAGGTCGCCACAACCGATTACCCCCGCGGGCACTGCCGGAATCCGATGTCCGACGAGGAAATCGAAGTCAAGTTTCGTTCCCATGCGAGCCGCGCGCTCGACGGGCAGGGGGTCGAAAAAGCGCTCGCCGCCCTGTGGACGATCGACTCCGCGCAAAATCTCGATCCGATTTTCACGGCCCTCGCCCGCTGAAGCCGCGGTCGGGGTCGCGTCCGGAACCGTGCTGGATTTCAGCCCAGTGTCAGCAAGGACGTCAGTGCGCTCACGTCGGGCTGCGCGTCCAGGCCCAGGATCACGTCCCTGAGCGCTTCTGCCTGGCGCGCCGGAAGAACGCGGGACGCGAGTTTCGCGAATTTTGCCACCACGTCGGCCTCGGTCGCGAACTGCTTCTCGCTGCCCCGCGCTGAAGACATCGATTCCTCCAACGTCGCCCCGTCGCGCAGCCGCGCCTGAACGCGGACTTCGTAGCGCGCATCTCTCCCTTTGGCCGTGACGACGGGATCCTCTCGCACCTCGACCTTGCGCGCCAGCGCGATCCGGGCCGGATCGTGGACGGCAGTTTCGGTAAACTGATCGATGAAGACGTCCCCTTCCAGCAGCAGCGTGGCCGCACAAAAGGGCAGATTCATCTGGGCGGATGTGAGCCCGACCGGCTCGTAACGCCAGCCGACGTGCTCTACGACCCGCCTCGACGCGTGGACGACGATGCGCTCGACGTCTTGCGGCTGAAACGGCCGCCTCGAGCGAAGCGCCCGAATCGCGTCCAACGCCGTGTGGGTACTCGCCGCGCTCGCATAGAATTTCAAGGACGTGCGCATCGTCTCGAAATCCCGCCCCAGCCCCTTGCGCAATTCTTCCAGATCAAACTCGTCGCGGGAACCGGAGAAAGTGGTACAAAAGCCGCCATACTCGCTTTCGAACAGGTTCTCGATCCCGGTGTATCCGGCCTCCGCCAGGAATGCCGCATACAAGCCGCTCTGCGCCCCCCGGCCTGCATGCATGCGCTTGACCATCGCTCCATACTGGGCAGCCATCAATCCGGCCGCCTGTGTGCCCGCGATCCCCAGCGCGTGCACCGTCTGCTCGGGCGTCAATCGCAGGGCGGCTGCCGTGGCCGCCGCGCCGGAAAACGCGGCCAGGACCCCCGAGTGCCAGCCCCGACCCGCGAATCCCTGCCCCATGCACAACCCCACGCGCGGAGCGGTCTCGAAAGCTGCCACCGCGGAAGCGATGAACGCCTTGCCCGTCATGCCGGGCCTGATTTCGGCCGCGGCGATCAACGCCGGCAGCGAACCGCTGCCGGTATGCACGCTGCCGCGCGCATGCGCGTCATCGAGCTCGAATCCCTGGATCATGCTCCCGTTGACGAGCGCGGCATGGGGCGCCGACAGGCGCTGACTCGTCCCCCATACGCCGCATTCCGTCGAACGATCCAGCCTAGCCAGCGTGTCGAGCAAAATCCGGCTGTGCCGAGGCACGGAGCCAAATATGCCGCATCCGAGCGAGTCCAGTATCAAGAGCTTAACCCGGCTGACGACTTCAGCGGGGATCCTCTCATAGCGCAACCCGGCGATGAACGAAGCCAGGCAACGGGTATAGGGATTGCTGTCGGTCTGCTCGGTGTTCATAGGGTCTCGCAGCGCGCTCCGTATTTCGCCTTCGCCGACTTCCCACACTACTTCTGCAGCAGTGACACGAGCGGCCGTATCGATTTGAGTCGTTCCAGGTCGGAAATCTGCTCCATGAGTCGCTCGACCTGATCCCCGGCAATCGAAGTGCCCGCCAATCTGCGGAATTTCCCGTCTATGACCTCCTGGCTGAATGGCAGGGTCTCGGATCCTCGCGCGTCCACCTGCTCCCCTTCAAGGACGCGCCCGCCGCTCAGCACGATCTGCACGCGCGTCATGCGCGGCTTGGATTCGACGTTCAGCGCATAGGGCTCGAGCTTGTCCGCGACGGACAGCACGTCGGGATCCCGCCAGATCTCGGGATCAATGTACATCTCAAGATCATTGCTCCCCTTCACCAGCCTCACGCCGAGGCTGTAGCCGAGGCTGGCTTGCGCGCTGATCACGTCGTGGGGCCTGGAAATCGACGTCACATGCATGACGGAAAGCTCCCGCATGCCGACCCTGATCTTCCGGACGTCTTTGAAATCGAATGGCTGCTTTTTCAGGATGTCGTTTACGATGTCCAGCGCGTTGTGGCAGGAACCAATGGTCGGATAGATCCGGAACCGGCACTGTGTGATGCAGTAAGGTTTGCCCAAGTCCTTGAACAGCAGTTCCGCGTCCGATTCCCCGCCTCCAAACGAGGCAAATATGCCGCGTTGGCCCTCAAAGACGCTCAGCGGTCCGGTCAGTCCCTCCCGCGCCATGAATGCCGCCTGTATGCCGCTTCGAGCCGCCATGGCACCGTGAATTCGCTTGACCTCGCCCCCGGCCTGGTCATATTCCAGGATCGCCGAAGCGTGGCTGCCGGCAATGGCAAACGAATGCGCCAACTGCTCCTCGTCAAGTCCGAGCAGTTTGCCCGCCGCAGCTGCGGCGCTAAACGGGCCAAAAACGCCTTGGGGGTGGAAGTGGCGCTTGAAGACGGGCCCGAACAGCGCCGCGCCGAGCCGTCCCTGAACTTCGTAGCCCGCGACCATGGCGGCGATGATTTCCCGACCGCCGGCGTCCAGCTTTTCCCCCAGCGCCTGCACCGTCGGAATGACGATTACGCCGGTATGAGCGCTGCCAAAGGAGCCATGGTGCTGTAATTCGCAGCTATAGCTGAACGTGGAGTTGAGGTACGCGGCGTACGGCGCGGACAGGCGATCCCCATGGTAGGCGACCGTGGCTTCCGGGGTTCCGCCCATCGAACGCACGTAGCGGTACACCGGTTGAACCCAAGGCAAGGTGGCTCCTCGGATTTCCACGCCCAGCGTGTCCAACAGGCAGCGCTTCGCCTGTTGCACGACCTCCGCCGCAAGCTCCTCGTAACGCAGCCCGACCACCCATTTGGCCAAGCGGCGGGCGACTGGTTCCCCGGCCTTCATGTGTCGCTGGTCGACCACGCACGTGGCACACGCCTCGATGGCGGGACAGGATCATCGGCGCATTTGAACGCAACGCGGCTCACGGCATCGCAAATCCGCCATTGACGCTCACAACCTGTCCGGTAATCCAGGATGCGTTTTCGCTCGCAAGAAAGGCGATTGCCCACGCGATGTCGTCCGGTTCGCCCAGCCTCCCGGTCGGATACATTCTCAACACGGTCTGCACGCGACGTTGATACCGCTCCTCGCCCATCTGGGCGCGCATTTGCGCCTCTCGTTCCTGCCGCAATTCCGTGTTTGTCGCGCCTGGAGAAACGACGTTGAGCGTGACGCCGCTCTTGCCCACCTCCTGCGCCACGGACTTCACGAGAGCGATCACACCGGCCTTGGCCGCGGCGTAATACGACAGGCGAGCCTGTCCAAGCCGGGCGGAATCGGATGCCAGGCATACCACGCGTCCGTAACGCCTCGACACCATGCCCGGAAGAACCTTGTGCAGGCACAACATCGGCGCGTGCAGGCATACGTCGATCATGCGGCGCCAATCCGATGGCCCCGAATCCAGAAACAGCTTGTCGTCGGCGATGGCCGCACTGCTGATCAGTATATCGACCGGTCCCAGCGATTCGATCACCCGAGTCACCGCGGCGTCGACATCCTGCTCCGAAGTGATGTCGGCCTTCAGACCGACGGCCTTAGCGCCCGACTCGGCGGAAAGCTTACGGGCCGAGTCCTGCACAAGGTCGCCCTTGATATCGAGCAGGGCCACCCGAGCACCGCCTTCGGCAAGCATCTTTGCGGTTGCGTAGCCGATTCCGCGTGCGCCGCCCGTAATGAGCGCCGTTTTCCCATCAAATCGCAGTTCCATCCCGATGCCTTTCCCGCCGAATATGAATTCCGCTCAGCCGCCGGCGCGCGCCGCTCACGCCGCCCGCCGCCCGCCGTCGCCGGCCATCCGCCATCCAGGGAGCCTGGAGGCACGCACCAGCACGGACCCCTCGAACATGCGCCGTTGCGTGCGATACACGGCGCCCTGTTCCGCGTGCCATTGCCCGTTCACCTGGCGCACGGTTGAGCCGACGGTCAGGACTCCGGACGGCATCGCGATTCTCAAGCCGCAGTCGGGATCCGATGTGCCTCGGGTAACCGCGTGGACCACGCTGCCCTGGATTCGCGCTGCCACAGCCAGGCACACCGTGCACGTGAGCGGCAGCGCGCGATGCGGCTGACCGTTGGACAGCATGCGGGCCGTGAGATCCACCTGCGCCGCCCGGGTCGCGTCGCCCGACAGCGACCGCGAGTCCTGCGCCGCCGACACGAAGCCCACAAACGGCACGCTCGGCTTCATTGCAGCCTCGTTCTCGTTCGCCGCAATCCCCATCGCCACGGACGCGGCCAGGCGTATCGCGCCAAGCCGGCTCATCGCGCCGGCGTTTTGCTCGAGCTCTTCCGGCATCTCCGTGCCCGTGAGCCCCGCATCGGCCGCGTTCACGAACACGCATGCGTTCGCGGCGTCGATCATGGAACAGCGGACGCGGCCGACCCCCGGCACATCGAGCGTATTGATGACGTCTCCCGCAGGAAGCAGCCTGCCCGTAGTCGCGCCGCCCGGCTCGCGAAACTCGAGCTTCACGGCCGCCCCGGTTCCCGCGACGCCGGGAATGGCGAGATCGCCGTCGACTGCCGCCACGCCATCCTCGACCGGGAACCGGGCGTGGATGCGCTTGCCGGTATTAGTGCTGTGGATACGGACCAGGGCCTCGTTGCCTGCCACCTTGACCATGCCCTCATCCACCGCGAACGGTCCGATTGCGGAGGACATGTTTCCGCACATTGTCGTGTAATCGACCCTTGCGTCCTTGATCAACACCTGCGCGAACGTGTAGTCGACATCCGCATCCGGGCGGGTCGACGGCCCCACCACGCAAACCTTCGACAGCGACGAAAGCCCGCCCCCCATGCCGTCCAGCTGGCGCCCGTAAGGATCCGGGCTCCCGATCGCCGCGCGGAAAACGTCGTCCCACACCGATCGATCTGCCGGCAGGTGCCGCTGATCGAACACGACCGCGTTACTGGTGCCGCCGCGGATGAAAGCCGCCGGAATCTTGATTTGGCGCATAGTCCCTGGTCCTTGCCCGCGTGAAGTCCGAAAACAAACCCTATGGGCGCACATGATACCCGGTCGCGTGCGGTGACAGCACGGGTTCTATTCATTGGAACCGGGTCCAAAGCCATTGCCCGGCGCGGCTTTTTTGCGTAGAGTGTTCGCCACCGCAAGTCAAGCTCGACCAACTGCATTTCCCGGCGGATAGTCAGCCCCATTCATGGACAGTCCAGAATACGACGTGATCGTCGTCGGCGGCGGCAATGCCGGCCTCTGCGCCGCCCTGTCTGCGCGCGAGCACGCCGCCCGGGTTGCGGTACTGGAGCGCTCGCCGGAGGAGGAACGCGGGGGCAACAGCGCGTTCACCGCGGGCACCATGCGGGCCGTCTACTCCGGCCTCGAGGATATCCGCCAGCTCGTCCCCGACCTGAGCGAGGCGGAAATCGCGGAAACCGACTTCTCGAGCTACACCGCCGACCAGTTCTTCGACGACATGGCCCGGATCACGCGGTACCGCACCAACCCGGACTTGTGCGAAGCACTCGTCACGCGCAGCAACGAGGCCCTGCACTGGCTGCGCCGTCAGGGTGTGCGCTTCATACCGGTCTACGGCGCGCAGTCCTTCAAGGTCGGCGCCAAGCGAAAATTCTGGGGCGGCGTGACGGTCGGCGCGGTGGGCGGCGGAATCGGATTGGTCGATTCCCTGCACGCGGCCGCGGCGCGCGCGGGCATAGCGGTTTTTTACGAAGCCGAGGCGCGCCGCCTGCTGCAAAGCGACCGCGTGGTGCGGGGCGTCGAGGCCGATGTCGCCGGGAAAACGACCACTTTACGCGCCGGCGCGGTCGTGCTGGCGAGCGGGGGCTTTCAGGCGAACGCGGAGTGGCGCACACGCTATCTCGGTCCCGGCTGGGATCTCGCCAAGGTGCGGGGGACGCGCTTCAACACCGGCGGCGGCATTCGCATGGCGCTCGAGGTCGGCGCCCAGTCCTACGGCAACTGGTCGGGCTGTCACGCGACGGAATGGGACATGCATGCGCCGGACTACGGCGACCGCACGGTGGGCGATCGGTTCCAGAAGCACAGCTACCCGTTCAGCGTGATGGTGAACAACGAGGGCCGGCGCTTCGTGGACGAGGGCGCGGACTTCCGGAACTACACCTACGCGAAGTACGGCCGGACCATACTGAGCCAGCCGGGCCAGGTCGCGTGGCAGATTTTCGATTCCAAGGTGCTTCACCTGCAGCGCGAGGAGTACCACATCAAGGGTGCGACGAAGCTGAAGGCGGCCACGCTCGAGGCGCTCGTCGCACGGATGGAGGGTGTCGACGGAAGGCAGGCGCTGCAAACGATATGCGAATACAACGCGGCGGTGAAAAAGCAGATTCCATTCGACCCGAACGTGCTCGACGGGCGCGGGACCGACGGCCTGGCGGTCCCGAAGTCCAACTGGGCCAACACCATCGAGGATGGGCCGTTCGAGGCATACGGCGTCACCTGCGGCATCACCTTCACGTTCGGCGGCGTGAAGATCAATCCGGAGGCGCAGGTCCTCGACATGGCCGACCGCCCGCTCCGCGGGCTGTATGCGGCGGGCGAAATGGCGGCGGGCGTGTTCTACTTCAATTATCCCGGCAGCAGCGGGCTGACCTGTGGCACGGTATTCGGACGCATCGCCGGGCGTAACGCGGCCGCCCTGGCCAAAGCCAACTGAAATAACGGGACACCACTCCGCTAGGAGCTTGTCGGACTTACGATGTGACAAGCTCCTCAGCACACAGCGATATTTTCATCCAATTACGTCAGGAGACCACAGTCATGGCACAAGCAGCGACGGCCGAAAAGCACGGCGACTATCAGACGCTTCAGGCGGAAAACCGCTACACGCGCAGAATCGCGCAATTCGTATCAGGACTCAGCTACGAGAAGATACCCGCTGACGTCCGCCAGCGCGTCAAGCTGCTGATACTCGATTCGCTCGGATGCGGCATTTACGGCTCCGTCAAGGAGCACAGCAAGCTGGCCATCAAGGGCATCGCCACGATGGACAACAGCAGCCACTGCGGCATCTGGGGCACCGACCAGCGCGTGTCGGCACCCCATGCGGCGCTGCTCAATGGCACCCTCGTTCAGGGTTTCGAACTCGATGACATCCACCGCAAGGGCGCGATGCACGTCGGATCGACCACCCTTCCCGCCATCGTCGCGCTGGCCGAGATGCGCGGCGGAATGGCGGGAAAGCGCTTCCTGACAGCGGCGGTTGCGGGCTATGAGATCGGGCCTCGCGTCGGAATGTGCATGGGCCCCAATCACCTGGGCCAGGGCTGGCACTCCGGCGCGACCGTGGGCGCGTTCGCTGGCGCCGCCTCGACGGCCGCAGCGCTCGGCTTGTCGGAGGAACGCACCATCGACGCGCTGGGCATCGCCGGCACCCTGACTTCCGGCATCATGGCGGTACAGTACGGCGCCATGGTGAAGAGGATGAATCACGGCCGCTCCGCGCAAAACGGGCTTTACGCCGGCATGCTGGCGAGCGTCGGCTACACCGGGATCAAGAACGTCTTCGAGAGCGAATACGGCGGTTTCTGCACGACGTTCTCCCGCCAGCGCGAATGGATCAAGTGGGAGGAACTCACGAAGGGACTCGGGGAACACTGGGAAACCATGTACGATTCGCTCAAGTTCTACTCGGCCGCCGCGAGCAATCACACCACGCTGGACGCGATCCGCATCATGCGCGATCGCAAGCCTTTCACCGCAGACGAGGTCGAGAAGGTGGTCGTTCACGGCTCGCAGGTCACCAAGGACCATGTCTTCTGGAAATACGAGCCCTCCGGCTCGACCAACATGCAGTTCTGCATGCCTTATGTCGTCGCCACCCTGCTCATCGAGGGGGACTTCTTCGTCGATCAGTGCACCGAAGACAAGATGGCCGACCCGCAGCGCATCGCCCACTCGCGCAAAGTGGAATTCATCGCCGAGCCCGAGATCACCAAGATGGGGCAGCGCTACTACGTCCGGGTCGAGATTTTCCTGAAGGACGGGACCCGCATGGAGGAGACGGTCGAGGCGCAGCGCGGAAGCGAATCGAAGTTCGCGACAGAGGCGCAGGTCGTCGAGAAGTTCGAGAAGCTCGTCAAGCACGTCTTTCCCGGCCAGCAGGTGGCGGCGATACGCGACGCCGTTCTGGGGCTCGAGAAACTGGACGACGCGTCGAAGCTCGCGAAGCTGCTCGTCAAGGCGTAAGCCAACCGGAGCACGCCTGCCGGGCAAGCTCCGCGCGCTGGTGGTGACCCGCCTGAAACGCCTGTCCGGCGCGCTGGCGCATTGACTCCGGCCGGTCCGGCAATCATCCCGCCGATCGCGCGTACGCCGGCGCCCGCGTCCGCTCGTCAGCCGCGCGGCCTTGCATCGCTCGCGCGAAGGTGGCCACATCGGGCGCTTGCGTGAACAGTCGCCCAAGCGCGAGCACGTGGCGGGCGCCCTCCTCTCCCAGCACGCGCCCGCTGCAATCCAGGAACTTGGCGACACGATCCTCCGCGCTCACGGGCCAGGCGGGCGAGCCCGGCGTTTTCTCGACCCGCAGGCGGAAGCGCCCGCGGCGGGTGGCGATCTCGACGTCGGTATGGCCGACGAGCCCGGAATAGACGCCATCGTCCTCGATGCGGTAGCGCCGGACCTTGCCGATCAGCTCCCGGATGCGCGGCCGCCTCACCATGTCGTCGGTGAACGTTTCGAGCGTGATGCGCCGATCGAGAAGCGCCGCGGCGACGACGTACTCGATGCTGAACTTCCCTTCGAGGCCCGTCGACGGATTCGAACTCAGCAGCGCCGTATCGGACCCCGGCAGAAAGCCTATCGAGACGGATTCGACTTCCTCGGTTGCGATCTGATGCTCGCTCAGCAGCTGGAACAGCCCGCCGAGCGGACGGTGGTTGCAGTAGCAGCACGCCCATCGCTTCACGTAGATGCCCGGGTTCACAATCTCCCAGGGCGCCCCAAGCTGATCCAGCGCGCCCGCCAGGTCGGTCCCGTTCTCGCTGCCATAGGTCGCCACCACGCTGCGGTCGCCGTCGAAAATCGCCGTGTCGGCCGTAAAACCGCTGTGCGCCAGCGAGGCCGACATCACCGCGCAGCGCGCCGCGTGTCCTGCGTGCAGCGGTTTGGTCATCGTGCTGAAATTCCGGGTGAGTCCGCTCATCTGCGAGGCGGCGATGCCCCATGCGGTTTGCAGACCGCGCGTATCGAGTCCCAGCAGTCTCCCGGCCACGGCCGTGCAGGCGAAGATGCCTATCGTGGCGGTCGTGTGCCAGCCGCGCTGGAAGTGCGCGTTTCCCAGCGCCTTGCCGAGCTTGCCCGCCACTTCCAACCCCAGGACGTACGCGCCCGCCACGTCTCGCCCGGACGCCCCAGTCGCCTCGCCCACCGCCAGCGCGGTCGGCACCATCGTGGCGCTCGGATGGCTGCGCAGGCTTGGCAGCGAATCATCGAAGTCGAGGGCATGGGCCGCGACGCCGTTTGCAAAAGCGGCTTCGGCCGCGGGCGCCCGCACCGCCGTCCCCCAAACGCTGGCGACGCCGTTCCCGCCGATTCCCTGCACCCAGCGCACGGCGAGCTGGCTCGCCGGTTCGCGCGTCCCCGCGAGCGCTACGCCGACGGTATCGAGAAAGGCGTCGGCCGCGCAGGACAGCAATTCGCGCGGGATCGATGCCGCGGGCGTATCGATGACGAATCCTGCAAGTCGCTCCGTGCGCACGCGCCCTCCTGGGATCTGGCGACGCAGGCGTTCTCTTGGGCCAACCGGGCGGCACCGGATGCATCGCGGGTAACATCATACCCCCGTGCCGATCGGCGGCAGCGGGTTCCACTTGCCGGAACGAAGTCCAAAAAATTGACGGCCCGCACCGAGTTTACGTAGAGTGAGCCTTGCGAGGTCACACAGGCCTGCGTCCACGGTGCCAATCCTATCGCTCCGGGCAGGGCTATACTTGCCCCTAACCCGACACCGCTGCGGTCGTCGGCTTACAAACCGAGGAGACATCAATATGAATCGTAGCCGTCATCGCCAGATCCGCGCCATCGCCCTGGCCTGTACCGCCCTGTTCGCGCTGGCACCAGCCGCCGGCGCCCAGTCCGCCGAGTATCCGACCAAGCCGCTGCGCTTCATCGTGGGCTTCGCCGCCGGCGGCGGCACGGACATCACGGCGCGCGTCGTGGGGGACGCGCTGTCGAAACGAGTCGATCAGTCGGTCATCGTGGACAATCGGCCATCCGCGGGCGGCGTGCTCGCGCGCAGGCTGGCCGCGGAAGCGAACCCGGACGGCTACACGCTGCTGATGCTCTCCGGCAGCCAGACCGCCGGCGCGGTGCTCGTCTACAAGGAGCCCATCGACATGCGCAAGACGTTTGCCGGGATCAGCCGGCTGACCTCCCAGCCGTATCTGCTGACCAATCATCCCAACTTTCCGGCGAAGAACGTCAAGGAGATCGTCAGCTACGCCAAAGCCAATCCGGGCAAGATGAACTACGGCTCGACGGGCGTGGGATCGATGGCGCATCTCGCGTCGGCACTGTTCGAGCACATTGCAAAGGTCCAGATGGTCCACGTGCCCTACAAGGGCGCGAGCCCCGGCCTGCTCGATCTCCTGCGCGGCCAGATCCAGTTTCTGTTCGCCAGCGCGACCTCTTCCATGCCGCACGTGCGCGCCGGCCGCCTGAGGCTGGTCGCCCAGAGCAGCGGCGAGCGCTCGCCGCAGCTGCCGGACGTCCCCACCGTCGCTGAGGGCGGACTGCCCGGGTTCGACGTGACCGGCTGGTACGGCATCGCGGCGCCAACGGGCACACCGCAAGCGATCATCCAGAAGCTCAACCGGGAAATCGGCGAAGTGTTGAAGGATGCGGCCGTGAAGAAGAAGATGGCAGCCGACGGCGCGGATATGCGCCACAGCACGCCCGATCAGTTTCGAGCGCTGGTCGAGGAAGAAGCGCAGAGATGGATAAACCTCGTCAAGGCGACGGGGCTCAAGCTGAAATAGCGCTGCCGGTAACGCCCGACCATGCGGCGCCCGGTGCCCGCGTGGCTGCCGGGGGCGGGGCTCCTATTGACGCAGGGCGACAGGCCTGAGCCAGGGCACGCGCCGGTAATAGGCGCTCTCGAACGCGTCGATCGCCGCGGTGCGCTGCAGGGTCAACCCAATGTCATCGAGGCCGCGCAGCAGCTGCTCCTTGCGCGAGGGGTCGATCTCGAAGCGGTGACGGGTCCCGTCGGGGGCGCGCACGGCCTGCCCGGGCAGGTCGATGGCAACCGTCGACCCGGGACTGGCTTGTATCTGCCCGGCAATGGCGGCGACGATGCTCTCGTCGAGCACGACGGGAAGCACGCCGTTCTGCATGCAGTTCTCCCGGAAGAAATCCGCATAGCCCGGCGCGATCACCGCGCGAAAACCCCGGTCCTGCAGCGCGTAGACGGCGCCCTCGCGGGCCGAGCCGCAGCCGAAGTTGCGTCCGCCGACGAGGATGCGGGCACTGCGGTATGGCGGCCGGTTCAACACGAAATCCGGCCGCTCCCGGCCTTCCGCGTCGAGCCGCTCGTCGTGGAACAGGAAGTTCCGGTAGCCGGCGGAAAGTGGCTTGCGCAGAAAACGGTGCGGAATGATGCGGTCGGTATCGACGTCGGCGAAGTAATAGGGCGCCGCAACCGCCGTCAGCGAAACGAAAGGCTCCATGGCGGCGCCTACAGGAAATCCCGAACGTCGGCCAGGCGGCCGCTGACGGCGGCGGCGGCGGCCATCGCCGGGCTCACGATGTGGGTGCGCGAACCTCTTCCCTGCCGGCCCTCGAAGTTGCGATTCGAGGTCGACGCCGACCGCTCGCCGGGCGCCAGGCGGTCGCCGTTCGCGCTGACGCACATCGAGCAGCCCGGATCCCGCCACTCGAATCCCGCTCTCAGGAACACCTCGTGCAGCCCCTCCTCCTCGGCGCGCCGCTTCACGGTCATCGAGCCGGGAACCACCATCGCCGGCACCCGCGCCTTGCGGCCGCGCGCGACTTTCGCCGCCGCGCGCAGGTCCTCCAGGCGCGCGTTCGTGCATGATCCGATGAACACGCGATCGACCTGAATATCCGCGATCGGCATGCCCGGCGTGAGTCCCATGTAGGCGAGCGCCTTTTCCGCGCGGCCGCGGCGCCCCGGATCGGCGAACGACCCCGGGTCGGGAATGCGCCCGCCCACCGGACCCGCCTCGTCGAGGCTCGTGCCCCAGGTTGCCATCGGCTCGATGGCGTCCCCCTGCAACCTCGCCTCGCGCGGAAACTGGGCGCCCTCGTCGGTCAGCAGCGAGCGCCAGAACTTTTCCGCCTGCGCCCATTCATCCGCCTGGGGCGCGAGCTCGCGGCCGCGAAGGTGTTCGAACGTCTTCCCATCCGGCGCCACCATCCCCATGCGCGCGCCCGCCTCGATCGACATGTTGCACAGGGTCATGCGGCCTTCCATGGACAGGCCCCGGATCGCGCTGCCGGCGTACTCCAGCGCGAACCCCACGCCCCCGCCCACCCCGATCCTGGCGATGATCGCCAGGATCACATCCTTGGCGGATACGCCCCCGCCCAGCGTCCCGTCCACCCAGACGCGCATCGGCTTCGGCTTGCGCAGCCAGATGGTCTGCGTCGCGAGCACGTGCTTCACCTGCGAGGCGCCCAGCCCGAAGCCGCAGGCGCCGAAGGCGCCGTTGGTCGAAGTGTGGGAATCCGCGCCGGTGATGATCATGCCCGGCTGCGGCATGCCCAGCTCGGCCGGCACGACGTGCATGATCCCCTGTTGCGGGTGCGTCAATCCGTAGTGCCGCGTGATGCCGGCCCACGCCGTGTTGACCGCAAGCTGCTCGATCATGACCCGGGCCTCGGGATCAGCCACGCTGTCGATGCCGCGGTCGCGGCCGGTCGTCGGCGCATAGTGGTCGGCCATGGCGAGCGTCTTGTCGGGATGGCGCACGCCCCGGCCTTCCTGCCGCAAGCCGTTGAACGCGTAGAACGGGCCCTCGCTGACGACGTTGTAGTCGACGTACATGAGCTGCTCGCCGTCCTCGCGCTCGCCCACGACGTGCATGTCCCAGATCTTGTCGAACATCGTCATCGCGGCGCACATGTCGGCGACTCCCGGAGCGGGTTGGAGACGGAACGAGCCTGCGGTTTGTGTCCGCTACGTCCGCGCGCCGGCGCGCAGCGCCTGCGACAGCTTCCGCACGGAATCCAGCTTGTCGATGCGCTCGACGATCGACAGCACCTCGGCGATCGCGTCACGGCTGACCGCGGCCTCCGCCAGGCACCGGAACTTTTCCCTCGCCTCGTCCTCGGTGCAAGGATCCGCGGGCGTTCCGTGGGCGTCCAGCAGCTTCGTCTCGACCGTGCGGCCGTCCTTGAGCTTTACCTCCGCGCGCGTGGCATAACGGGGATAGAGCGCCTCCATTTCGGGATCCGGGTACAGCTCCACCCGGCGCGCCAGGTCGCAAACCACGTTGTCGTCCAACGCCTCCGTCGCGTAATGCCGCGGGTCTCGCGGATCGCGCGTGAGCGCCACGGCGGCCGTAAACGGCATGCTGTATTGCGCCGCCATCGTTTCCTTGGGCGCGACCGCTCCATTGAGCGCGATCGCGCGCTTGTTGGTGCCGACCCGCACGCTCTTGATATCGGCCGGCTGGAACTTGTGCTCGACCCGCAGGGCATCCAGCGCCTGGGCGGTCGTGTGTAGCACGCCGCAACACGGGAAAACCTTGGTCCAAACGCGGCTCACCACGTATTCCTTCCCGAGGTTCCGGTCCAGCGCCTCGGGGCGTGCCTGGTCGCCGCCAAACACCTCGAGCAACCCGAAGCGGCCATCCAGCGCCGCGAGCGGCGCCGTGAAGCCCTTGCGCGCAAGCGCGCAGGCGAGCACACCGGATTCGGCCGCCCGCCCGGCATGCATACGCTTGATCATGCCGCCGCTGCCCTGCGTGAAGCTCTTGATTCCGGCGGCATTCGAGCAGGTGATTCCGACGGCACGCATCACCTGGTCGAACGGCAGTCCCTGCGTCACCCCGCTCGCGACGGCTGCGCCGATCGGGCCCGCCACCCCGGTAATATGAAAGCCCCAGCCGGCTTCCCCGATGGCGCGCCCGACCCGCGCCATCGCCTCGTAACCGGCGATGAGGCCCAGGAGCAGCCTCTCGCCGGACGCGTTGTGCTGCTCCGCCGTCGCAAGCGCAGCGGGAATGACGACCGCGCCGGGATGCACATGCGCGCCAGGGGCAATGTCGTCGAGCTCGATCCCGTGCGTCGCCGTGCCGTTCACCAGCGCCGCCCGGGCCGGCGCGACCGGCTTGGCGTGGGCATAGATCGTTGCCGCCCCACTCGATCCTTCGTCGTAGACCACGTCGGCGATGATCTTGCCCCATGGCATGACCGCGCCGTACAGGCCGCAACCCAGGCCGTCGAGCAGCCGGATCCGGGCCTCCCGGATCACGTCCTGGGGCAGCTGGTCCAGACGCAGCGACAGCAGAAACTCGACCATGCGGCTGGACCGGCTGGTCACGGCAGCGGGGGCGGCATCGTTCATGATCTGTCCTCCGACGGGTGTCACGTTGACCGTCGCATGGATGATAACACCGCAAACCGGCCGAAAACCCCGGTTCCGTGCAACGGAACCAGCACTGTTCACCGAAACAGCGCGTTGACAACACGCATTCGCGAAGGGTAAAACCCGATCGAGGCGCGCGACGCCGGGGTCGCGCGCGCAGCACAACATGGAACTTCACCTGCACGGAAAAACAGCCCTTGTAACAGGTGCCAGCGCGGGCATCGGCCGGGCAATCGCCAAGGCGCTCGGCGCGGAAGGCGTCACGATCTGCATCACGGCGCGCCGCCGTCCCCTGCTTGACGAGCTTGCCTCCGAGATCGTCGCCGGCGGCGGGGCCCGGCCGCACATTTCGGTTGTTGACATCATGGAGAACGACGCGCCGCAGCGGCTGGCCCGCGACGCGGTCGCGGGACTGGGCCACATCGACATTCTGGTCAATTGCGCCGGCGGCAGCCGGCCGCTGCCCATCGATGCGCCGGACGAGAGGTGGCACGAGGCGATGACCCTCAATTTCACGCGCGTGCGCCAGGTCACCCATGCGCTGCTGCCCCAGATGATCGAGCGGAAATGGGGCCGCATCATCAACATCACCGGCAAACAGGAACAGGTGAGGCTGAACGCGGCGTACTCCGCGAAGGCCGGGGTGCACGCCTGGGCCAAGGGCCTGTCGAAGGAAGTCGGCAAGTTCGGCATTACCGTGAACAGCATTCCGCCGGGTCGCATCATCAGCGAACAGATCCTGCGCAACAATCCGGAGCCGGTACGGCGGGAATTTGCCGCGCAGCACATACCCGTCGGCCGATTCGGCGAGCCAGAGGAACTGGCGTGCCTAGCCGTGTTCCTCGCCTCGCCGATCGCCGGGTATATCAGCGGCACCGTGATACCGGTGGACGGCGGGCTCAGACGCTATACGTTTTGATCATCGCACGGCGTGGAGAAATTCATGACCACTGCAACCGTCCCGACTCCAACCTCCTCATCCGCCGCCGCAGTCCAGGTGGCCGTCACCGCGCGGCTCGCGGAATGGATTTCGGGCCTGAGGCGGACCGACATACCGGATAACGCATGGGCGCACGCGAAGCTGTGCCTTCTGGACGCGCTGGGGTGCGGCCTGTTCGGCTCCCGCCAGCCCTGGGGCCGCATCAGCGCCGATGCCGCCCAGGATCTGAGCCCCGCCGGCCGGGCGTCGCTTTGGGGCCGCGACGCCCGTTGCGGGGTCGATGCCGCGGCCATGGCAAACGGCACCGCGACGCACGGTTTTGAACTCGACGACATTCATCTGCGCGCGAGCATGCACCCCGGCGCGGTCACGATACCCGCGGCGTTTGCGCTGGCCGAAGCCTGTGGGAAGTCGCCGGCGGAATTCCTGACGGCGGTCGTCGCCGGATACGAGATTGGTTTACGCATCGGAATCGCCGTCGGCCTGGGTCATGGCTTGCGCGGTCATCACACGACCGGTACGGTCGGCACCCTGGCGGCGGCGGCCGCCGCCGCCAATCTGCTCGGCCTCGGCGCCGATGCGACGGCCGACGCGCTCGGGATCGCGGCAACCCAGGCCGCCGGGCTCCACGGCGCGCGCATGGGCGCGATGAGCAAGCGCTTTCATGCCGGTCGCGCCGCGCAAAGCGGCGTCCTCGCCGCCGCGCTCGCGAAGCGCGGTTTCACCGGCAGCCGCACCGCGCTCGAGCAGCCGTTCGGCGGTTTCTTCAGCACGCTTTGCGATGCGGTCGACGTGCCGGCGACGCATGCCGAACTCGGCGAGCGGTGGGAAATCCGGGAAGTCGGATTCAAGGCCTACGCTTCCTGCGGCAGTACACACACGACCGTGGATGCGATCGATGCGCTGATGAAACAGGGCATCACGGCGCGCGATCTCAGGGAGCTTCGCATCCATATGTCGAAAAAAGCCGTCAGCAACGTCGGCTGGAAGTACGTCCCTGCGGGGGTCGTAGCCGCGCAGATGAACTGCTATTACACCTCTGCCGTGAAGCTGCTTGACGACGAGGTCTTCGTCGACCAGTTCGCGGAATCTCGGCTCGCCGATCCACGCGTCATGGCCCTGATCGAGCGCATACGGATCGCGCACGAGCCCGCCTTCGACGCCGGCGGCGCCGCGACCCGCCATGCGGTCCGCGTCGAAGCCGAGCTCAATGACGGCACGGTGAAAACGGTGAACGTCGAGCAGCGCCGGGGCAGCACCCGCTTCCCCCTTACGCGGGACGACATCGTTCGGAAGTTCAGGGGCCTGGGGAAGGTCGCGTTGCCCGCCCAGTCGATCGAAAGAATCCTCGAGCTGGTGGATGGCATCGACGATATGCGGGAAATGCAGCCGCTGGCGGCCCTCATGCGCTCGACCCCGATGACGCGTGGTGAAAGGCGATCGGCTATCTCCGCTGAAGCTCGCGGTCACGGGCAAGCCGCGCCTTGAGATAAGACTTTTCCCCTCCGAGCTCGACCATGTCGTTCAGGAAGGCCGCGAGCGGGGGAAACCGCAGGCTTGCCCCGCTTGCGACATTGCGCAATTCGCCCGCCGCCGTATCGACTTCGAGCCGATCGCCCCTGCCGGCAAATGCGACGATGCCCGGGCAGGGAACCACGAGCAGTCCGCCGCTGATGCTGTTGCGGAAGAACAGCCGGCCGAACGACTCGGCCAGAACGGCGCCGATGCCCAGGGCCTTGACGGCGGCGTGCGCCGGACGCGACGATCCGCAGCCGAAATTGCAGCCGCCGACGATGATATCGCCCGGCTGGGCACTCGCCGCAAACCCGGCATCGAGGCTTTCCAGGCAATGCTTGGCCTGCTCGCTCACGGGCAGGTGAGAATAGACGGCCCGGCGAATTTGGTCGGTGTCGATGTCATCCTGCGGAAACGTCCAGACGGTGCCGGTCACTTTCATTCCCTGCCCCTTTGCTTACTGCAGATACTTGAGCGGACTCGCGATCCGGCCTTCGATGGCGGAGGCGGCCACGCTCGCCGGCGAGGCAAGATAGATTTCCGCATTCGGCCCCATGCGGCCGGGAAAATTGCGGGTATTGCACGCGATCGCGACCTCCCCCGGCGCCAGTATGCCGCCGTGCAGGCCCGGACAGGCGCCGCAGTTCGCGCTGGTGACGATCGCGTTCGCCTCGTGCAGCACGTCGATATAGCCGAGCCGGGTCGCCGCCTTCAGCACCTCGCGTGAGCCCGGCGTCACGATGAAGCGCACCTCGGAGTGAACCTTGCGCCCCTTGAGCACCGCCGCCGCGGCGGCAATGTCCTCCAGTCGGCCGCTCGCGCACGAGCCGAGGTAAGCCTGATCGATGTGGCGCCCTTCCACTTCCGCGAGGGGTCTCACGTTGTCGGGCGCGTGCGGCGCCGCCACCTGCGGATCGAGCGTCGATGCGTCGAATTCATGCACGCCGTGGTACTCGAAACCGGAGTCGGTATCGAATACGCGAAACGCCCGCTTTGCACGGTCCTTGACCCAGCGCAGCGTGACATCGTCCGGCTGCACGTACGACGCCATGGCACCGATCTCCGTGCCCATGTTGCACAGCGTGAAGCGCAGGTCCATGCCGAGGGCGCGCACGAACGAGCCTGCGAACTCGACCGCGCTGCCCAGCGCGCCGCGCTGACCCAACGCTCCATTGATATGGAGAGCGACGTCGCGCCCGAACACGCCTTTCCGCAACCGCCCCTCGATTCGCACCAGCTTGACGCGCGGCACGTCCAGCCAGTAACGCCCGAGGGCGAAAAGTGAAAGCGTGCCGCCCGCCAGCGACGCTG
Source organism: Betaproteobacteria bacterium (assembly GCA_016192825.1). Lineage (GTDB taxonomy): Bacteria > Pseudomonadota > Gammaproteobacteria > Burkholderiales > SG8-41 > SG8-41. The sequence continues at coordinate 118,720 of JACPTK010000033.1, forward strand.
CGAATGCGCCCACCGCGCCCATCGTGGGCGTATGCGAATCGCGCAGCGCGACGACCGATCCGGGAAGCACGATGCCCTGCTCCGTCATGATGAGGTGCGAGATGCCGGCACCGGGGTCCGCCACCGCGATGCCGCGGGCGCGGTAGAAGTCGCGCCAGCGCTTCTGTCCGGCCGCGATACCGGCCGTTGGCGCCGGCGCGCCATGGTCCGTAAAAGGAAAGATCCTGTCCTTGAGCGGCAACTCGCCGACGCCCAGTTCGGCGAGATCCGCCTCGAGGCGCGCGACTTCCTCCGCGTTGGTTGCCACCTGCACCGCGAACACGTCGGGCTCGATCTCGAGGAACTCGCCTGGCGCGACGCCCTTCGGCCTCGGATGCGCGTGCTCGATCAGCATCTTGTGCAGTGCGTGCAGGCCGCCCATGGAACGCTCCCTCCGACGCCGCTTGCGTCGTGGCCGATTATAGCGCCGCCGGCACGTCGCGCCCTCGTTCCATTCTCCGGAACGCATTCTGCTTGTCGAACGCGGGTGAAATTTATGCTACGCTGATTTCGATCGGCTCGATACGGGAAGGAAGGGAATTCATGCCGCAACTCGAAGGCAAGACGGCCCTGATCGCGGGCGCCGGCCGCAACAACGGCAAGGCCATCGCGCTGGCTTTCGCGCGCGAGGGCGCCGACCTGATCATGGTCGCTCGCGAAAAGCGCGATGAGCTCGAGGCCGTCTCGAAAGAATGCCAAGCGCTGGGCGCGAAGACGCTGCCGCTCCTCGCCGACGTCAGCGATCACGAGCAGGTCAACCGCATGGTGCAGCAGGGGCTCGACCACTTTGGCAAGGTCGACGTGATGGTCAACGTCGCGGGCAGGCGCCCGCACCAGGATTTCTGGGATATCAGCTACGACGAGTGGCTGCGTGTCTTCGCCGTCAACCTGCACTCCATGTTCTACCTCGCCAAGGCGCTCACGCCGTCCATGATCAGGCGCGGCGAAGGCGGCAGCCTCATCGCGCTCGGCGGTCTCGCCTCGCTCACCTCGATGCCGCAGCGCGCGCACGTGACGGCATCGAAGACGGGCCTCTATGGCCTGATCAAGTCGCTCGCCCTCGAACTCGGCCCCTACAACATCCGGGCAAACCTCATCGCGCTCTCGCTGATCGACAACGTCCGCGTCAATCCGGAATGGTATCCGGAGAAGGGCGCCGGAACCCACACTTCCCGGGAAATGGAGGGTTGCGCGCTGCAACGCACCGGAAGGCCCGAAGAGGTGGCGAATGTCGCCGTGTATCTGGCCTCGGACCAGTCGTCGTACGTGACAGGCGACCGGGTCCTGTGTACCGGCGGCAAAGGCATGTAGCACCCTGGTTCGATCATTCGGAGGAGGAAAACATGACAAGAATTCAATTGCGGATCGTGACGCGCGTTTTGCTGGCGCTTTCATGCGGCGCGTTCGTGATGCCCGTTCCGGCCCAGGACTATCCGAGCAAGCCGATACGCATCGTCACCTCCCCTGCCGGTGGAGGCAATGATTTCCCGGCGCGGGTCGTCGCGCGCGGCCTCTCCGGCCCCCTGGGCCAGCAGGTGATCGTGGACAACCGGCCAACGGTCCTGATCGGCGAGATCGTGGCCAAGGCGCCGCCCGACGGCTACACGCTGCTGGTCAGCGGCAGCCCGCACTGGATAGGACCGCTCATCGAGAAGGCATCGTACGACCCCATCGCCGATTTCGCGCCGATTTCGATGCTGGACCGCGCGCCGGTCGTCCTCGTCGTGCATCCATCGATGCCGGTCACGTCCGTCCGGGCCCTGGTCCAGCTCGCCAAGGCCAGGCCCGGTGAGCTCAACTATTCTTCCGGAGGCGCCGGCGGCTCGAATCACCTTGGGGCGATTCTGTTCAACTACCTCGCGCGCGTGAATATCGTGCGCGTCCCCTACAAGGGCAGCGGCCCCGCGATGACCGCCGTCATGAGCGGAGAGGTGCACCTGATGTTCCCCGGCGTCGGGGCCGTCGCGCCTCACGTGAAATCGCGCCGCCTGCGCGCGCTTGCGGTAGGAAGCGCCCAGCCGTCGGCGTTCCTGCCGGGCGTACCGACAATTGCCGCATCGGGCGTGCCGGGCTACGAATCCGATGCCAAGCACGCCCTGTTCGCACCCGCCGGCACGCCGGCGGCAATCGTCGCCAGGCTGAACCAGGAGGTGGTGCGGCTATTTCAGACGCCGGAGGCAAGAGGAATATTCGTCAAGGGCGGAGTGGAAGCCGCGACCTGTTCCCCGGATGAGCTGACGGCCATCATGAAGTCGGAGCGCGAAACGACAGGCAGGATCCTCCGGGCCGCCGGCATCCGCAAGCCTTGACGGGCACGCGCGTCGAGCGGCGCTCGTGGCGACCGTGCAGCGGAATCGTGGCATTACGTCGAGCCGATCCGGGAGGCAACCATGGCAACAGAGGGCAGCGCGGTCACGTTGATGGCCGGCGGAGATATCGGTCCGATCATCAAGCCGACCGAGAGATTCGCCGAGCTCATCCAGCCGGTGCTCGACCAGGCTGACCTGCGATTCGGCCAGTGCGAAAGGACGTACTCGACCCGCGGATGGGAGCCCCAGTTCGCCAACGGGCCCGGCGGGAATCTGACGCGGCTGGACCCGAACATGGCCGGCGTGTGGGAAGCCACGAACATGGATGTCATTTCGCTCGCCAGCAACCACGCGATGGACTGGGGTCCGGAGGCCGTGATCGACACGATCGAGCTGTTTCGCGGCAGGGGCAGGCACGTGATCGGCGCCGGCAGGGACGCCGATGAAGCCCGCAAACCCGCGATCGTGGAACGCAAAGGCGTAAAGATCGCGTTTCTCGGGTATTGCTCGGTTCTGCGCGACGGCCAGGCCGCAGCACCGGGGAAAGCGGGGATCGCCCCGATGCGGGCCCACACCTATTACGCGCCGGAAGAGTTCCAGCCGGGGACGCCTCCCAGGATCATTACCGAACCCTACGAAGAGGACCTGCTTGCCCTGCAGGAAGACATTCGCAGGGCAAAACGGCTGGCGGACGTCGTGATCATGTCCATACACTGGGGCCTGCGCCACGTGCCGAAAACCATCTGCACCTACCAGCCGCCGGTCGCCCATGCCGCCATCGACGCGGGCTGCGACCTGATACTGGGACATCACGCGCACTCGATCAAGGCGATCGAGGTCTACAAGGGAAAGGTCTGCTTCTACAGCATCGGCAATTTCATGACGACCGGGTCAAACAAGAGAACGGCGAACACGTTCGACTGGAATCTCATCTGGTTTCCAATCGACAAGGAATGCCTGCCGCCACACGGCTGCTACCAATTCCCGTCCCACTGCCGCAAGACGATGGTCGCGAAAGTGGTGATTACCAGGAAGGGGATCGAGCGCGTGTCCTTCCTGCCCGCGTTCATCAACCCCCAGGCGCAGCCCTACGTCGTGGGGCCCGAGGACAGCAAGTTCCAGGAAATACTCGAGTTCACCGAGTGGGTCTCGGACCAGCACCCGCACAAGTTCCGGGTCGAGGGAAACGAAGTGGTGGTCGACACCTCGCTTCAATGAGCGCGGACCTCGTGCGCGCCGGTCAGCCCGCCCGCTCGTAAATCAGGTAGCGGTCGCCGCTTGCCCGCATGTCAGTCACGCCGCCACGAATGAATTTGCCCGTCCAGTTCAGGTAAGCAAGCGATCTGACATCGAGTAGACCTCCTTGTGAAGGTGGCGCCCATCGGGCATGCACGAGGCCGGAGGTCCGCCGACCGCAGCGCGTCGTTTACCTGCGCAAAAGAACTGGCGGGCGGTTCGTGACCTGTGCCAACGTCACCCGCGGCCGCAATGGTTACGATCCGATCGGAAGCCACCTTCGTACTCCGGTAGGCGTGAGACGCTCCTCGTCCGGCGGCGCCCGCCGGGCGACTCAAAACGATCTCGGCATGCCCAGCACGCGCGTACCGATGTACGACAGGATCATGTTCGGCGAAACCGGGGCCACCGAGTGCAGCCTGGTTTCGCGAAACTTGCGCTCGATGTCGTATTCGGCGGCAAATCCGAAGCCGCCATGCGTCTGGAGACACACGTTGGCCGCTTCCCACGATGCGTCGGCCGCGAGCAGCTTGGCCATGTTCGCCTCGGCACCGCACGGCTTCCCGGAATCGTACAGCGCGGCGGCCTTGAAGCGCATCAGGTTTGCCGCCTCGGCGTTCGCGTAGGAGCGCGCGATCGGAAACTGGATCCCTTGGTTCTGGCCGATCGGGCGGCCGAACACCACGCGCGCCTTCGCGTAATTGGCGGCTTTCTCGATGAACCAATAGGCGTCCCCGATACACTCGGCCGCGACCAGGACGCGCTCCACGTTCAGGCCATCGAGCAGGTACTTGAAGCCCAGGCCTTCTTCGCCGATCAGGTTCTCTGCCGGAATCTTGAGATTGTCCAGGAAGACCTCGTTTGTCTCGTGGTTGACCATGTTGCGGATCGGCCGCACCGTCATGCCGTTGCCCATCGATTTCTTGACGTCGACCAGAAATATCGACATCCCCTCGGATTTTTTCGTCACCTGCTCAAGGGGCGTCGTGCGGGCGAGCAGCACCATCAGGTCCGAATGCTGCACGCGGGATGTCCAGACCTTCTGGCCGTTGACGATATAGCGGTCTCCCTTCCTGACCGCCATCGTCCTGATCCGGGTGGTATCGGTCCCCGCGGTCGGCTCCGTCACCGCCATCGACTGCAAGCGCAGCCTGCCCGTGGCAATTTTCGGCAGATACTGGCGTTTCTGCGCTTCGGAGCCGTGCCGGAGCACGGTACCCATGTTGTACATCTGCCCGTGGCAGCACGCGGCGTTACCGCCGGAGCGGTTGATCTCCTCCATGATCACCGAGGCCTCGGCGACGGAAAGGCCGGATCCGCCGTACGCCTCGGGTATCAGCGCCGCGAGCCAGCCGGCCTCCGTAAGCGCCTTGACGAACTCTTCCGGGTAGCCGCGCCGCTCGTCCACGTCGCGCCAGTATTCCGCGCTAAACGACTTGCACAGGGCGCGCACGCCCTCCCGCACATGCGAGTAATCTTCGAATGGTTCAGGCATATCGATATTCGAGCATCGCGATCAGAGGGCCATCCCGTCAACCTTGATCCGCTTACAGCCCCTTGCGGCGGAATTTCCGGAAATCGGGCTTGCGCTTCTCTAGGAAGGCCCGGATGCCCTCCATATTCTCGTCGTTGCCGTAGATGGAGGCGAGCAGCGTGCTGCTGGGGAAATACGACTGGTAGAACTCCTGATCGGACCCGGCGTTCAGAGCGAGTTTCGCGATGCGTATGCTCTGCGGGCTCTTGTCCAGGATCTCCTGGCACCACTCGTCCACCAGCGCATCGAGCGCCTCGTCCTTCGCCACAAAATTAACCAGCCCCATCTCCAGGGCCTGCTGCGCGCTGTACTGGCGGCAGCCGAACACGATCTCGCGGGCCTTGCGCTCGCCGACGTAACGCGCGAGCAGCTGGCAGGCTCCCCAGATCGGGATGCTCCCGACGCGAGGACCGGTTTGACCGAAAATCGCGCGTTCGCTGGCGAACGACATGTCGCAGAACAGGTGGATCTCGTTTCCGCCCCCGACGCAGTAGCCGCGGATCTTGGCCAGTATCGGCTTGTCCATCATCCGCATTACGGTCGACAGGCCGAGCAGCCGCCGCATGTGCGTGCGCCCGACGTCCGGCGTGCGGCTTGCCTGGTCGCTGACGTCGCCGCCGGAGCAGAACGCCTTGTCGCCGGCCCCGGTCAGTACCACGACGCCGATCTCGGGATCGTCCGCCGCGCGATGCATCGCATGCGTCAGCTCGTCGTACGTGCGCGGCCTCACAGCATTGCGCTTTTCCGGACGGTTGATCGTGACCGTCGCGACACCATTGCCCAAACTGTAGCTTATGTCCTGATAATCCAAGCGGGTCCCCCGACAGAAAAGAACGTGCAGCCACCGGCGACGACACGCTGTGGACATTACCCGCTGGCCGAAGCGAGTGTCAAATGACGGCATCCGTTCCGACCAGTGAAACAGGTTACGGCTGCCCCGCGTTTGGTTTAAGCTGGAAATGGCGGATAATGCAATGGGATGACGTTCGTGCGAGCGGCGATCGCACCCTTCCCGCAGCGCTGCGCAGGATTGCCCGCAATGCCTGTCGCGGCGGAACCGCCGGATCAGGTTGCAATCAAACGCATTGAAACAATGGAATACAAGACCCTATTGACGAGCCAGGACGGCCCGTCTTGCGTCATCACGCTGAACCGGCCCGACAAGCGCAACGCCGTCAGCGTGCTCATGATGCAGGAACTCACGGCGGCGCTGAGGGCGGCCGAGTCCGATGACGCCGTCCGCGGCGTGATCGTCACCGGCGGCGTTTCCTATTTCGCGGCTGGCGCGGACCTGAACGAGGCGATGCAGGTCAAGACCGCGTCCCAGGGCATGGCTTACTTCAGGAAATGGCATGCCCTCAACGCGACAATTGAAGAGCTTGCAAAACCCGTCGTCGCCGCGATCGAGGGCTTCTGCATTACCGGCGGCCTCGAACTCGCCCTCGCCTGTGACCTGCGCGTCGCAGCGGAAGGGGCGAGCTTCGCAATCACGAGTTCCCGCATCGGCACCGTTGCCGGCGCGGGCGGAACACAGCGCCTGCCCCGGATCGTCGGAATCGGACACGCGCTGGACATCCTCTTTTTAGCGGAGCCAATCGACGCGCGGGAAGCGCATCGCATCGGGCTCATCAACCGCCTTACGCCAAAGGGCGGCGCGCTCGAAGGCGCAAAGGCCCTGGTCGGCGTCTACGCGCAGCGCGCGCCGTTGAGCCTCGCACTGGTCAAGCGCGCCGTCCGCACCGGCATGCAGATGGATCTCGCCTCGGGCATCGAATTCGAGACGTTCCTGGTGACGACGATCTACGGAACCGAAGACAAGCAGGAAGGCATTTCCGCCTTCCTGGAAAAAAGAGCCGCCCGATTCAAGGGCAAATAAACTGGAGGAAAATATGAAGACAGTTCTTGCATTGCTGCTGTTCATGGCGGGCGTCGGGTCCTTCAATGCAGCCGGCGCTCAAGACTACCCCAACAAGGCGATTCGCCTGATGGTACCGTTCTCGCCAGGTGGCGGAACCGACCTGCAGGCGCGCACCATTTCGCAGGAGCTCAATGAGGCGTGGGGACAACCGGTCATCGTGGATCACCGTCCGGGCGCGACCGGCGCCGTCGCGTCAAACATCGTCCTGCAGTCGCCTGCGGACGGCTATACCATATTCATCGTGACCAGCAGCACCCACGCTATTTCGCCGAATCTGTTCCGCGATCCGCCCTACAACCCGGTGAAGGACTTCGACGCTGTCACCCAGACCGCAACGGCCCCGGAAATTATCTGCTCGCATCCGTCCGTGCCCGTGCGTTCGGTCCAGCAATTGATCGACCTCGCCAAAGCCCAGCCCGGCAAGCTCAATTACGCCTCCCCCGGTACCGGCAGTATCGGCCACATGACCGCCGAGCTGTTCAAGCACCTCACCGGCACGCAAATCGTCGGCGTCCCGTACAAGGGCAGCGGCGCGGCCGTGCGGGAACTGGTCGGCGGTCAGGTCGAGGTGATGTTCAGCGCACCGGGCGCGGTGATTTCCTACGTGCGCGCGGGCAGGCTGAGGGCGCTGGGTGTCCTGGCTGCGGAACGCACGCCCGTGCTCAAGGAGGTTCCGACACTGGCCGAGCTGGGCTACCCCCAGATCGATGCCTCCAACTGGTACGGCTTCCTGGTTCGCAGCGGCACGCCCAGGCCCATCATCAACAAGCTTGCCAAGGAAATCGCCCGCATCGTGGAACAGCCGAAAGTCAGGGCACTGCTGCTCCGCCAGGGCTACACCGTGAAAACCAGCTCGCCCGAAGCCTTTGCTGCGCACATGCGCAAGGAATTCGAGAAGTGGGGCAAGGTCGTCAGGGACACCGGCATGGGGCTGAAGTGATGGCTCCTGCGCGCCGGCGCGAATGGGGGAGACAACATATATGGCCAGGAAATTTATTCCGTTTGTGCTGGGCGCGCTGTTTCTCGCCGGGCTTCACGGTGGCGCTCTCGCCCAGCAGTATCCGACCAAGCCGATACGTCTCGTCGTGCCGTTCGCACCGGGCGGGGGCGTCGATCTCATCGGCCGCAGCATCGCGCAGAAACTGAACGAAGCGTGGGGCCAGCCGGTCGTCGTCGACAATCGCGGCGGCGGGGGCGGCAACATCGGCACCGACATGGTCGCGAAGGCGCCGCCCGACGGCTATACGCTGCTCATGGGGTACGTGGGAAACCTTGCGATCAATCCCTTCCTGTTCAGGAAGCTGCCCTACGACCCGGTCAGGGATCTTGCGCCGGTGACGCTTGCCGCGACCGCGCCCAACGTGCTGGTGGCGCATCCTTCGGTCGCCGCGCGCTCGGTCAAGGAACTCATCGCGCTCGCGAGATCCAGGCCCGGGGGCCTCAATTACGCGTCGGCCGGCAACGGCACCGTGGGGCACATGGTGGCGGAACTGTTCAAGACCGTCACTCACATCAATATCACCCACATCCCGTACAAGGGCAACGGTCCGGCGATTATCGACATCCTCGGCGGCCAGGTGCAGCTCATGTTCAGCGCACCCGGTGCGGTGCTGGCGCATGTCAAGGCGGGAAGGCTGAAGGGGCTGGCCGTGGCGAGCGCGGCGCGCCCCGCGGGGCTCGGAGACATCCCGACGTTCGCCGAAGCCGGGTATCCCGCGGTGGAAGCGACCGCGTGGTACGGCGTGCTCGTTCCGGCGGGGACACCGCGCGCGATCGTGAGCAAGCTCAACCAGGAGACCGTGCGCATCATGCAGCTGCCCGATGTCAAGGAGCGGCTCGCGGTGCACGGCTACGACGTCACCACCAATACCCCGTCGGAATTCGCGGCGCTCCTCAAGGCGGATCTCGTGAAGTGGGAAAAGGTCGTCAAGGCCTCCGGGGCGCGCGTGGACTGAGCCGCGCATCGTCCTGCTCACATGCCGTTCGGCAACTTCGGAGAGCTGCGCGGCATGGCCTATGCGGTGTCGTTCCCCGCTTCTCCCGAGGTGCGCCACATCACGGGCGGGATTCCCGCAATTGACGGCGCATGCCTTCCAATCACGTCGAACACTTTCAGCTGAGACCCGGTATGAGCATGCCAATCGGCTTCATCGGTACGGGATCCATGGGCGCGCCCATCGCGGGCCAGTTTCTCGCTCGCGGGCACCCGCTGCTGGTCTACGACATCAATCAGGCGGCCGTGCAGCCGCTCGTCGAGCGCGGTGCCGAAACGGCTTCATCGCCTCGTGACCTGGCCGACCGCGCGGAAACGGTCTTCATCTGCCTGCCGACGCTCGAATCGATACGCGAAGTGACGCTCGGCAGCGAAGGCATACACCGGGGGTCCAGGATTGAGACCTGCGTGAATTGCTCCACGGCGGGCCCCGGTTTCGTGCGCGAGATAGCCCAGGGGCTCGCCCCCCGCATCGCGGTCATGGATTGTCCCATCACCGGCGGCGCGGCCGCCGCCCGCAACGCGAGCCTGTCGATCACCGTATCCGGCGCCAGGGCGCAATTCGACGCCATCAAGCCGCTGCTCGACCGCGTGGCAACGCACGTCTTTTACGTCGGCCCGGAGCCGGGCCAGGCGCAGATCATGAAGCTGCTGAACAACATGCTGTCGTTCGCCGCATTCGTGGCCTCGTGCGAGGCGTTTGCGCTCGGCGTCAAGGCCGGCCTCGACCCGGATGCCATGGTCGCGGTGATCAATACCGGCACCGGACGCAACTCGGCGACCACGGACAAGTTCCCCAACAACATCCTGCCACGCACGTTCGACTATGGCGCGAAGCTCGCCATCAGCTTCAAGGACATCTCCCTCTGCCTCGACGAGGCGGAACGCCGGGGCGTGCCGATGTGGCTTGCACCCGTCGTGAAGCAAGTGATCGGTTTCGCCATTGGCCAGGATGGAGACGCCGTCGACGTCACGACGCTCGTCAAGCACTACGAGAGATGGTGCGGCATAGAAATCGCCGGAGCGGCCGCACGCGGTCGCTCGCCGCAACGGTGAGCGTAGCAGCCTATTTCGGCACACCACGCACCTTCGCACCCAGCCGGCGCGATATGTCGGATGCCGCCGCCGTCACGAGCCTCACCAGTTCCTGCACTCTCGGCTGCAGCCGGACCGTGGGGCCCGTCACCGTCACGCAATAGCGGACGTCACCTTCGCGATCGGCGACCGCGGCGGTGATCGCGGTCAGGCCGAGGACGCGCTCGCCGTGCGTCACGGCATAACCTGCGTCGCGGATTCGCGCCAGCTCCTTGACGAAATCGGCCCGTTTCTTGCCCGTCACCCTGACCGCGTAGGCAACCGCCTTCTGCAGCTCTTTTTTCGGCAGGAATGCCATCAGCGTCTTCGCCGTCGCGCCGTCGATCAGCCTGACGCGCTCCCCCGGCTTGGTCACGCTCATCAGCGGCGAAGGCGTGTCGATCACGTCGATACAGACCCGGTGCCGGTCGCTCACCATGTTGAGCGTCACGGTTTCCCTCGATCGCCTCGCCAGCTCGGCGAGGACGGTCCTGGCGAGTTGACGGATGTCGAGCGTGCTCCGGACCAGGCCCGCGAGACGGGTGATGCGGAACGACAGGCAGTACTCCTGGTTGTCCAGCCGGACGAGATAGCCCGCCTCGTCGAGGCTCTGCACCAGCCGGAACGTGGTGGACTTGGCCAGCCGGATGCGATTGGCGATCTCCTGCAGCGTGAGGCTCGGCCGCTCGTTGCTGAAGCATTCGAATATCGCCAGGGTTCGTTCCACCGCTCGCATCATGCCGTGCCACCTCCGCTCGTTGGGCCGCCGGTCGTGCCCGCATTGTACCCAAGCCGGGTGCTGAGTTCCATTGAATGGAACATAGACTGATTGCTGAAACAGGGCGTTGACCGGACGAAAGGCGTGGGATATAACTCCACGCGCTCACCCACATCCTGAGGGACCCCCTACCATGAACGAAACCCGAACGCTGGCCCGCTGGGCGGCGGGCCTTCGGCTCCAGGACGTACCGGAGAACGTTCGCGAGTACGCGCGAAGGTTCATCCTGGACAACTTCGGCTGCCAGGTTGCGGGCGCAACGCTGCCCTGGAGCCAGTCGTACTACGACGTGATGAAGGCCACCCGGAGCGGCACGCATGCGACGGTCGCCTATTTCGGCGACAAGCTGTCCCCGGACGACGCGGCTTTTCTCAACAGCACGTTCAACCACGCCAACGAAACCGACGACACCCATCTGAAGAGCCCCACCCATCCCGGCGGCATCGCCGTGCCGGCGGCGATGGCCATGGCGGAATACGCGAAGGCGGCCGGAGACAAGCTGCTGCTCGCGGTCATCGTCGCCTACGAGATACAGATCCGGATTTCGTGGGCATGCTCCCCCTACCTCATCTACCGGGGCCACCACCCACCGGTGGGGGTAGGCCCGTTCGGCGCGGCGGCGGCCGGCGCGGTGTTGATGGGGCTCGATGCCGACACCACCTTGAATGCGCTCGCCATTGCCGGCAGTCATTCCGCGGGATTGATCGAGTACACCAAGACCGGCGGCTCGGTGAAGCGCATCCACAGTGCCATTCCGACGGCCGCCGGCGTGCGTGCGGCCCTGTTTGCGGCCGCCGGCATCACCGGACCGCATTCGATACTGGAAGGGGAAAAGGGCTTCTGCAAGGTCTTCGCCGTGGACTATGACCTGAAGCGGCTCACCGACGGGCTGGGCACGCACTACCACCTCCTCGACAACGCCATCAAGCCCTACTCCTGCTGCCATCTGATCCACGCAGCGTTCGACGCGCTGGATCAGCTGCGCGACCGCGAGACCTTTTCGCCGGATGACGTTGACAGGATCCTCGTCTACACCAACAGTGAGCAGATCCTCTCGCATATCGGGTCGATCATCGAGCCGGAGGATATTCTCGGCGCGCAGTTCAGCCTGCCCTTCTCGCTTGCCATGCGCCTGCATCACGGCGGCCGGGGCGTTAGCGGGGGTAACGGATTCTGGGATTATCCGAAAGTCGACGTGAAGGACGCGACGCTGGTCAACACCGCGCGTAAGGTCAAGTGCCAGGTCGCCGACAAGTCGGAGTGGTCGAGCGTGGACAAGGGAGCCGGCATCGAAGTGATCCTCAGGAATGGCCGGCACCTGAAAGAAATCGTTCCCTACTCCAAGGGCCTGCCCGAGAACCCGCTGTCCAAATCGGAGCTCGAGGAGAAGTTTCACTCCCTGGTCGACCCCATCCTGCCTGCCGGGAGGCCCAAAGAGATCATCGATAGCGTCAACGAGATCGAAAAGGTCCGCAAGGTAAGCGATCTGATTCAATTCCTCGTCGTTCCGCCCGGCAAGCGCTTCGCGGCGGTCGCAGGCTGGAAGCAGCGTTGACTGCCGCAAGGGGTGAACGATGAATCGCTATTCTGCAATCGTCTATTGCGCGTTGGTGTTGTTTCCGCAGATCGCGGGAGCGCAGGCCCGGTTTCCGTCGAAACCCGTCCGCATCATCGTCCCTTTCGCTCCGGGCGGAGGGACCGATGCGTTCGCCCGGACCGTGGGGGTAAAGCTCGCTGCAACGTGGGGCCAGCAAGTCATCGTCGATAACCGGCCCGGCGCGCAGGGCAACATCGGGACCGCGGCCGGCGCCAGAGCGGCGGCGGACGGCCATACGCTAACCCTCGCCTACGTCGGCACCCTGTGCATCAATCCGCACCTATACCGGAACCCGGGATTTGACGCGCTGAAAGACTTCGCGGCCATCACGCGCGGGACCCTCGAGTCCTGGGTGCTGGTCGTGCACCCGTCGCTCCCGGTGCGGTCGGTGAAGGAACTCGTCGCGCTCGCGAAGCGGCGCCCGGGCGAGCTCAGCTTCGCGTCGTCGGCCTCCGGCACCCAGCTCGTCGGCGAGCTCTTCAAGCTGGCGACCGGGACCGACGTCCTGCACGTGCCGTATAAGGGCGCGGGACCGGCCGTGGTCGACCTGCTCGCGGGCAACGTGCAGATGATGTATTCCAACCCGACGGCGGCGGTGCCGCACGTGAAAACCGGCAGGCTGCGCGGGCTGTTGGTGACCGGTCAGAAGCGGCTCGATGCCATACCGGATATCCCAACCGCCGTCGAAGTGGGCATCCGGGAGCTCGATGTGTACGGGTGGTACGGCGTGGTCGCACCTGCCGGCACGCCCGGTACAATCATTTCGAGACTGAACGCCGACATCGTTGCGACGCTCAACGCGGCCGAAACCCGTCAGCGCATGCGATCGCTCGGGCAGGAGCTTTCCCCAAGCACCGCGGAACAGTTTCAGGAGCAGATCCGAAAGGAATTTGCCCTGTGGGGCAAGGTGGTCCGGGCAGCCGGCGTCAAGGTTGACTGAGTTCACTGCGCATCCTGGTGACACTCCTTGAACATGCCGCGTCGGCTGGCACCCGGTCGTCGACTGATACCACTGTCCAGCCATCCCTGCCTGCATCCGCCCCGCTGGCTGGATTGCTGGTGATGCAGCACGGCGCGCGTCTCGCTGTATCCGTCTGCGGAACGCTGCTTGCCCAACTGGGGGCGGAAGTCGCTCTCGTGGAAACACCGGGCACCGGCGCCGCCAACACCCTGCGGCGCGCGGCCCAGGTGCGCGGCAAACGAAGCGTGACCCTGCGACCGGATCGGCCCCCGGACCGTGCCGCCCGCGATGCCCTGATGCGGGCAGCCGATGTCGTCATCACTTCCAGCGACGCGTCACCCGCGGACGAATTTCGCGCCCAGCCGCGTCAGATCGTCTGCGACATCACCGCTTTCGGCGCGAGCGGGCCGCTGTTGGGCCTGCCCTACGCCGACGCGCTCGTCCAGGCCATGTCCGGGCTGGCGGACACGACGGGCAATCCCCAGGATGCGCCGACGCTGATCGGATTTCCGTTTTGCGAGGTGTCGGCGGGCATTTATGCGGCCGCGGCAATCGTGACCGCGCACCGGGTTCGCCGCACGCGTGGGATCGGTCAATCAATCGATATCGCGCTCTTTGACTGCGCTTTCGGCGCCCTGCCCACCTTTCTCCCGTTTCACGTAATTGGCAAGCCCGCGACGCGCTCGGGCAATCAGCACTCCCTGGCGGCGCCCTGGAATGCCTATTCGGCCTCCGGCGGATGGGTCTTGATCTGCACGGCTACCGACGAGCAGTGGAGGCGGCTATGCGGCCTCCTCGGGCGGGAAGACCTGGCGCGGGCGGACGGATTCGCCAGCAATGCCGAGCGCGTCGCGCGCCGCACCGAGATCGATGCCATCCTGCAGAACTGGACCCGCACGCTCACGGTAAGGGAATGCATCGAGCAGCTCTCCGGCGTCGACATCGCGTGCGGCCCCATACTCACGCTTGAGCAACTGCAGAAAGAGAAAAACCTCGCGCACCGGGGGATGTTGACCCCGTTGGACGACCCGGCCAGCGGTAAATCCGCCTTGATCCCCGGCAGCCCGCTGGCGGCCGCCATACCGAGGCTCGCCCCTTCCCTGCGGGTGCCACAGCCGGACGAGGACCGCGCCTACCTCGAGCAGTTGATCGCGAGCCGGAGCGCGGCGCGCGCGTATGACGGCGGCCGTGACGGCGGTCAAGCGGGAAGCGCCCCCCCGCTCCAGGGATTGCGCGTGCTGGAGATCGGTCAGTACACGACCGCGCCGCTCGTCAGCCGCCAGCTCGGGGCGCTCGGCGCCGAAGTGTTCAAGATCGAGGCGCCCGGAGGCGAAGGCTCGCGCCCGTGGCCTCCGGTGCAGGGTAACCGCGGCTATTTTTTCGCCTTCAGCAACAGCGACAAACGTAGTATCGAGCTCGACTTGCGGAACGAAGGCGATCGCGTGCTCTTCCGGAAACTCCTCCGGAAGTCGGACGTCCTCGTCGAGAACCTCAAACCCGGTTCGCTGGCGCGTCTGGGATTCGATGCGAACGCGCTGCGCAGCCTGAATCCGCGCGTAGTGTATTGCGGCATCTCCGGCTTCGGCATGCGGTCCGCCTACCCCGGCCGGCCGGCATTCGATACGGTGGTGCAGGCCATGTCCGGCATCATGGACCTCACGCGCGCGAACGGAGTACCGACCAAGGCGGGCATCTCCGCGGCGGACATCCTGGGCGGGGAAATAGGGCTGCTGGCGATCCTGGCGGGTCTTGAGATGCGCGATGCATCGGGCGAAGGTGATGCGATCGATGTGTCGATGCAGGATGCCGCCGTATGGGCCACCTCGTACCTGTGGCTCGATGCGCCCCGCGAGCGCAGCGTGATGGTGCGCTGTGCCGACGGTTTCGTGTGCGCGGAGAGCGACAGGGCTCGCCTGGCGTCGTTGCCGGGCCTCGTTGTGCAGGCGACGGAATTGACCTCCAGCCTCAGCCGCAACGCATTCGTCGAAGCCGCCGCATGTGCCGGCATCATGTCGGCGCCGGTGCTGACGGTTTCGGAGGCGGCGCTCAGCCCGCAGGCCATGGCGAGACAGTTGATCGTCGAGAAATCCACCCCGGATGGCAGAAAGTGGCCCCTTCTCAACTGCCCGCTCCGGCTGGGCGCCACCCCGCCCGCAGTCCGCCGGGCGATCGGGGAACTCGGAGAGGCGAACGAAGAGGTACAACTGGCGCTGACGCTCGAGTCTGCGTAACCGCTATTCTGTCACCAGTGTCGGCCGGATGAGTTGAAAACAGCCAGTTTCAACGCCTTCGGGTCTAAACCGGCTTCCTTCATTGCCATCGCAAATATTAGTGGCGCAGCCCCCACTCGACTTGTCGACGCAAGCGAAATTGACGAAGGGTCCTTACTTATTCGCGCTGTCAGATCCTTCCAATCCTTAATCGGGGAATCCGCCCGCACCATGAACACCACACTTTCCGAAAAACAGGCTCGCTATTGGCGTAAAGTCTGAATAGTTGTATTGGCTTCTACCCGTGATGTGGTTGGTCATGATAGTTGGGGTAATCAAAGCAATACAATTACCAGCGCTCTCACGACCCTCCAGGTAGGACCAAGCAACGTTCCCAGCGCCACCAGGTTTGTTGGCTACAAGCACCGTTTGAAGAAGTCGCCTATTCTGAAACGTCCTTTGCAGCGTTCGTGCGAGTCGGTCTCCCGCACCACCAGGGGCGAAGGAAACAACAATCTCGACTGGTTGCTTCGGAACCCACTGTTCGCGAGACGCTGCGCCAATTGCCTCAGTGGAAACGAACAATGCTGATAGAAGCCCTATAGCAAAGGAACCTTTTCCAAACCGTGGTCCAATTCCAGTTATCGCATGCTCCACGCGTATATAGTGAGTCGCCGACAATGACAGAGCCGTGCAGCGGAAACGCCCTTAAGCACGCTGCAACATTGCTCTCGTCATACCCGCTTCTTTTCCATGATGCCTTATCTCCAAAAGACTTCACGGGACACAACGTCCCGGCTATGCGAACCGCACGCTTTCAGGGCTTGCAAAACCTTCCGGGACTGCATGCGCATAAACCACACACCCCGCATTGTCGCGCTATATCGCGGATACATCCCCCTTACGCATAGGAATACAAAGGGCATTCAGAGAGTTGCAAACCCGAAGGTGCTGTGCTTCTCTGTGAACACATAAGTGTATACAATACATGCCATCCTAATTGCAAGCGTGTATTTCGCAATTAACCTCTTCATCAACTTTGGGCTGCGCTTTCGTCCGCAGAAGTACTAATGCCTGCCTATCGTCCATTAATTACCGGCACCCGCCACATTGTTTCAGCTGGGCATCACGCGGCAGCGCACGCAGGTTTCAGTATTCTTGAAGCCGGGGGTAATGCAATCGACGCTGGTGTCGCAGCAGGTATCGCGGTCGAAGTGCTCCAGACAGATCGTGTTAATTTCGCAGGCGTGGCGCCGATAATGATTTATCTGGCCGAACAGAAAAAAGTCGTCAACATTGATGGACTTGGAACCTGGCCACGCGCGGTGACTCCTGACTATTTCATCAAACGTCATGGCGGCAAGATTCCTTCTGGCCTTCTCCGCACTGTGGTACCAGCAGCTCCCGATGCGTGGATTACCGCATTGGAGCAATTTGGAACCATGAGCTTTGCTGACGTCGCGTCCGCGGCAATTCGATTCGCACGCAACGGTTTTCCCATGCATGCATTCATGGCCGACTACATTCGTAGCCACGAGAAGGAGTACCGGCGCTGGCCTTCAACAGCAGAGGTTTTTCTCCCCAATGGACAGCCGCCAGTGGTCGGAGAGCTTTTCGTGCAGCGTGATCTTGGTCGCACTCTTCAATATATGGTGGATCAAGAAAAAGCTGCTCACGCAAAGGGCGGCAGAGCAGCCGGCCTGAAAGGCGCCCGTGCCGCTTTCTATGAAGGTGACATTGCTGCCACCATCGTGAAATATCACAAGGAAAACGGCGGATTGCTGTCCGCTGAGGATATGTCGCAATTCCGAGTCCGGCTTGAGAAACCTCTTAAGACAACTTTCGGCGGAATTGATCTCTATGCGTGTGGACCGTGGTGTCAGGGGCCAGTTTTGCCTCAGGCGCTAAGCGTGCTTTCTGGCTATGATTTAAAGGCCGTTGGTCACAACACTCCTGAATACATTCATTTGGTTGTCGAGGCACTCAAGCTTGCATTCGCAGATCGGCATCGTTACTACGGTGATCCGAATTTCGTGAATGTCCCAATGAACACCTTGCTCTCGCCAGAATACGCCGCAGGCCGCCGCCAAATGATCCGCTCTGGCGAGGCGTGGCCTGAGATGCCCCCTGCGGGCGATGCCGGTCCCGCCGCACAGCATAGGCTACCGGAGCCCACACTTGGCGAACCGGCACCAGCAGCTGATACATCCTATGCTTGTGTCATAGATCGATTCGGCAACGCGTTCTCGGCAACCCCAAGCGACGCCTCCTCCGAAACTCCGGTTATCCCCGGGACCGGGCTTTGTCCATCTTCCCGTGGCTCGCAATCCTGGTGCGATCCGCGGCTGCCTGCCTCCGTGGCTCCTGGCAAGCGTCCACGACTCACGCCTAGCCCTGCGCTCACGTTGAAGGACGGCAAGGTTTACATGCCATTTGGCTCGCCAGGCAATGATATTCAACCGCAAGCAATGGTTCAGTTTTTCCTAAATGTCGTTGCGTTCGGCATGGATCCGCAAGCCGCTGTTGAGGCCCCCCGTTTTGCGACTTACAGCTTCCCCGGCTCGTCTGAACCCCATGCTTATCATCCAGGTCGGCTCAACCTCGAGGCAAGGATTCCCAAGGATACTGGCGAGAAGCTTTCGCGCCTAGGTCACAAGATTGCTTGGTGGCCGGAGGTTGAATTCCGCGCTGGCGCGATCTGTGCAATTCGAGTCAATCCCCAGACGGGTCTTCTGGAGGGAGCTGCCGATCCGCGTAGACCGGCCTACGCGGTTGGCTGGTAACGATTGGTCTACTGCGCGGTAACTAGCTGGAAACCATGGATCCTCGGCAGTGTCTCTGGGACACCGTTCGAGAGCGAAATTCTAAAATGGACAAAAGTGGTGAACTCGGCAAACATCCGCGCCGAATGATACGTGGCACACTTTTGACACGAGTATTACGACGTACTTGTCCTGGAGTATTTATGAAAACTTTGACATTAGCCTTTATAAGGTTCGCGCTAATCGCCGGGCTCGCGAGCCTGCCTGCCGCGCAAATCGCAATCGCACAAAGCTATCCAACCAAGCCAATACGTTTGGTCCTAACAGTCTCTGCTGGAGGCGGGATGGACGCCATCGCACGTGTTGTCGGCGTGAAAGCCACGCAAACCCTCGGCCAACCCATAGTGGTGGACGCCCGCGGGGGGGGTGCCGGCACCCTCGCGGCGGGATTGGTGTCGGCTTCGGTACCTGATGGTTATACCCTAATCATGATGAGTGCGAGCTTGGTCGCACGACAGCTGCTCTACCCCGGAAGCTTCGATATTCTGCGTGACTTCTCCCCGGTAACGCAGGTGACCGCGCAGCCGTATCTCCTGGTAACTCATCCCTCAGTCCCGGTTAAGTCACTACAGGAATTGATAGCCTACGCAAAAGCAAACCCCGGGAAGCTCAATTACGCTTCGTCTGGTCAAGGCAGCATCATCCATCTTGCGACCGAATTGCTACGCCTTGAGGCTAGGATACCTCCCATCGTCCACGTACCTTACAAAGGCATGAGTGCGGGCCTGGCGGATGTCATATCAGGCTACACTCAATTCACCCTGTCCAGTATCGTGAACAGCCAAGCGCATGTGCGCGCCGGCAGACTTCGAGGTCTTGCTGTCACCAGCCCTCAGCGGGCGAAGTCCTCCCCCGATATCCCTACGATCGCGGAGTCGGGCGTGAAGGGCTACGCCGTAATCAACTGGTACGGCATGCTCGCGCCAGCAAAAACGCCCAGCGCGATCGTCGATCGACTGCACAAGGAAATCGCGAACATTCTCAATGACCCTGAGCTCGTGAAGCGCATCGCTGCGGACGGAGCGGAGGCCATGGACCGCGCACCAAAAGATTTTGCAGCTCACATCAAGTCAGAAATTGCGAAGTGGTCTAAAGTTATTCAAGAATCGGGCATCAAAGGCGAATAGGTAAAAATTAGGCGATGACTGGTATCCAGCCAGCTGAGCGCATGAGCACTGCACCGGCAGCATCCGACAATGAAGATTTCAGCCTGCGCCTGTGTGAGGAGATTGCACGCTGGCGCTACGAGGATTTGCCCGCTGAGGTGGTGCAGACACTAAAGCTCCTCGTGCTTGACACACTAGGCGTGATCGGCGGGGCCGTCAACGCGCCCGGCATCCACGAACTCAATGGACGGCTCGGAAAATGGGAGAGCTCCGGATCGGCAACGGGACTCATCGGAAAGTGCCGTTACTCGCCCCCGACCGCAGCCCTTGCTAATGGCGCCGCAGCTCACGCTCTCGACTTTGACGATCAACACGACCCGGCGCGCGCTCACGGAAGCTGCGTCCTACTGCCTGCCCTCCTCGCCACCGCCGAAGACGTAGGTAACGTATCCGGTCGAGATTTTCTTCTTGCTTTCGCGGTTGGCGCTGAGATCGAAGCACGGCTTGGCGTCGCCTGCTACAACAGCTTACGCAAGGGTTGGCACCCGACAATGGTCTTCGGCACCCTTGCCGCAGGACTTGCAGCAGGCAGCCTCCTCAAGCTCGATCCCGAGGGACTGCGAAATGCCTTGGGCATGGCATTCCACCAGACAGCTGGATCCGCGCAGAGCATGCGTGATGGCGTACTTTCTAAACGCCTCGGTCCTGGTTTCGCTGCTCGAGCAGGTGTATTGGGCGCCTTCCTCGCGGCCGATGGACTAACGGGCACCCGGAGACCGCTCGAGGGCAATGCAGGATTGTTTTCCCTATATGAGCGAGATGAAGTCAACTCCGGTGCTCTCACTGAGAAGCTGGGGGAGGCTTGGCACATTCCTGATTACAGCTTTAAACCCTGGCCGGGATGCCGCTGTAACCACACCACGATAGGTCTTGGGATTGGGTTGAGTAAACAGGGCGTGAAGCCGGGAGACGTAAGACAAATAGAAATCGGTTTGGGTAATCTGAATTGGTTAACAGTGGGGGCCCCCTATGACGCCGCCCGAAAGTCCGTAACCCACGCACAGTTCAACGCCGCCTACAGCTTCGCACGTGCGTTGATAGACGGCCACGTGGACTTACGCAGCTTTCAAGTAACTGTTCTGGACGATCCGGCGGTTGTCTCTCTCACAGCAAAGACGAACGTCATTGCTGACCCCATTATTGATCCGGCCACGCAATCGGCGCGAATCAAAGTGACGCTGCGCGATGGAAGGATCATTCAGGCTCGCAGCGACGTCATGAAGGGTAGCCCTGAAGATCCGATGAGCAAGGACGAATTGCTTGCAAAGTTTCGCAGCTGCCTTGACTTTGGAATCGGCGCATCACTCGCAGACAGTAACCGGCTGGCTGAGGTTGCCTTGAATATTGAGAACGAAAAGTACGCCGCAGCGGCAATCGTCAACGCGTTTCCCGCCCCACGGTAACTCCCTGACAGACCAACTTAAAATCGCAAGACAGCGGTTCGGTTTCGGACCACTTGAATGATGCTCATGGCGGTCTGAAGCGACGCTTTGTTATTGGGCGACACCACATTGTTTGCCATGTCGAGCTTCAGCGATCCGCATGCGCCTTCCGCTTCGATATGGTGAACGCTCTTGCTAACACCCGGGTCAACCCAAAACTGCACGCGGGTCGCCTTGAACCCTGTCCCCGCCAGTGCCAGCGTCGCCGTGACGTTAGCCTTTTCGGTAAAGATAAGCGCCGCACGTTCGGCCGTGTCCTCGAAGAATAGCGTTGGCTCCCGTACCGCGGCCAGATCAACCATAGTTTCAGCCGGCGTGCCTGCCCAGGCGCGCGGATTCTTGCGGGTGACGTAGGTCACTCGTGATAGCCCCGCATGCCGCGCGGCAGCGATAACGTCGATCGCGCCGATAGCCCCGGCGGGAATCTGCAGGCTGGCGCCAGGCGTGACCGCGGCTGCAAGCACCCTCCGGCGGTAGGCGGCATCCGCCAGTACACCCACCGAGACCGCGACGAGGTGGACGCCGGCGTTGAGCACTGGCTCCGCGTACTCGCGAAACGCATCGTGACTGGCGCACTCGATAACCAGGTCCGGCTTACGCTCCAGCATTGCGGTTGCGCCGCCGACAACGGGTACACTCCCCAACAGCGCCTGAATCCTGCCCCGCTGGTGTGCTCTGGCGGCGACCGCGACGAACGCCGTCTCAGCATCCCGGCCCAAGTGTTCGGCAACGACACTGCCAAGGCCACCGAAGCCAATCAGGGCCAGCCTCACGACGAAACCCCGTCGGTGCCCATTGCGGCTGCGCGCGCTGCAATTGTCCACTCAGACATGGACGTCACTCAATCTTCACACCTGCATTCTTTACAGCCGCGCCCCAGCGCGCGAACTCCGCCCGCACGTATTCCGCGAATGCGGCGGGCGTCGGGTTTGTCTTCACGTCGACACCCGCGGCCGCAAACCTCTCCCGGGTTGCAGGCAGGGCGGCCCCCTTCACGATGGACGCGTGCAGCGCGTTAAGCGTCTGGATTGGCAGGTTCGCGGGACCGACAATCGCGTACCAATTGACGACGACTAGATCAGGCAGTCCTTGCTCCTTGACGGTGGGTACATCCGGCATCGCGGCGACGCGATGCTCACCCGTCAGTACCAGCGCGCGCAACCTCCCGGCCCTGTGAGGCCCGAGGATACCCGGAACACCGCCGATGACCCCGTCGATGTGCCCACCCATCACGTCTGTCATGGCTGGGGCTGTGCCTTTGTACGGTATATGGTGAATGTTGATCTTCGCCGCGCTGTTCAGCATCGCGAGCGTAAGATGCTGCAGGCCGCCGACCCCGGGGGATCCGATCGTCAGTTTGCCAGGCCGCCCCTTGGCCAAGGCAATGAGTTCCTTGAGCGAACGCGCAGGTACCGCAGGATGCACCGCAATCACAAAAGGCAGCAGCCCTACGTTGCTTATAGGTGTGAAATCCCGCAACGTGTGGTAAGGCGCGTTCGAATGGAGATGCACGTTCAGCACCAGAGAGCTGATGCTGACCAGCCCGATAGTAAGGCCGTCGGGCGGCGCCTTGGCGACGAGGTCGGCCCCGAGCATACCGTTGGCGCCGGGCCGGGTTTCGATCACGACCGGCTGCCCGAGTAGCTCTGCCATGGGCGCCGCGATGGTGCGTGCCACGATATCGACCGCGCCCCCTGGCGCGAATCCAACGACCATGCGAACGGGTTTGGCCGGAAAGTTCTGGGCCCCCACGCCACCCACCACACCCAGTAGGGTGCCTACCCCAATAAAGCACGATATGATTTCCCGCTTCAACATGGAAAATTCTCCTAGGATTGATGATTGCTTCGTAAACGCCACCCATTGTCGAGGGGCAGACTATACGGGACGGGCGCCGGATGCCGCCGATTGTCGACGAGGACCTGCTGGCCCCAGCCTTCGGTGATCTTCTGCCCAATCAGGCGCGCCACGATGTCAGTGCTACCGCCCGGTGGAAACGGCAGCACAAGCCGAATCGGCCGTACTGGGTACTTTTGCTGTGCAGTCGCGAGTCCGGAATGAGTGCTTCCCAGCAATGCAATACACAAGAGTAAACGAGCGCTGACTTCCATTCAGAACTTTCCTCTATTTCGATATCTATCGACCATGACACGTGGCGCTGGCTCAATGATAAACTTCAGCAGTGGTTGACTGAGCCGCTCGCCGCTGCAGGAGATACCTTAAGGTTCCACCGCTTCTGTAATGCTTAACCTCCTGCTCGGTTTCTAGGCAAGTGACTAAACGGAGATTTCGGACTGCGCCGCCTAGGGAATAGACGCGGCAGGTCAGTTCGGTGTGGGGCTGATGCAAATCTGCGAGGCCCTCTATGTCCAGTGTTTCCGCACCGGTGAACGAATGCCGCAGGCCACCATCCACCCACCGCAGCGGCAACACGCCCGCCGCGACAAGGTTCGCGCGGTGCAAGCGCTCAAAGGATTCGGCGATGACCGCTTTCACGCCCAGCAAACGCGGGCCCTTGGCGGACCAGTCACGCGAGGACCCAGTGCCATACTGCCGGCCGGCAACGACAACCAGCGGGATTCCCTGCTCGCGGTAGCGCCTCGCTGCCTCAAAAATTGCCATGCGCACACCTTCCGGCTGGTGCAGCGTGTGCCCGCCCGGCATGCCGGGAGTCATTGCATTCGCCAGATGTGGACTCGAAAACGTGCCCCGGATCATCACCTCAGCGATCAGCCTTCGCGCGGCGTAAGTACCCAAGTCGCGGTCGGAAACGCCGATCGACCGCAGGTAGTCGGCAGCGAAACTATTGGCGGGCAGTGGCCCCATTGGAGAAACATGCTCTGTGGTCACCATGTCACCGAACACCGCAAGAATGCGGGCGTCCCGGATGTCACCCAGCGCTACTTGCTCGGCGTACATGTCGTCGAAGTCCGGGGGGCACCGGATGAACGTGCTCTTGGTATTCCAGGAAAACAGCTGTCCAATAGCAAAGGCGAGGCGACGCCACCGATCGCTGCCTTCGTACAACTTGGCATAAGAGCGAGAAAAAAGCGACGTATCAATGGTGGAGTCGATGATACGCTCGATCTCCGCTGCGTCTGGCCAGATTTCACTGAGGTACACGGGACGGCCCTGCCCATCTTCGCCAATCGGGTTTCGCGTGAGATCCCCGAGTATCGTGCCGGCGAGCGCGTAGGCGACCACCAGAGGCGGGGACGCCAGAAAGGTCGCCCTGACCATCGGATGGACGCGGCCATCGTAGTTGCGGTTGCCCGAGATTACCGCCACGGTGGCCAGTTCACCGTCTCTGACTGCCGACGCAATCGGTTCCGCCAAAGGACCGGAGAAGCCAACGCACGTCATGCAGCCGAATCCCGACACGTGGAAGCCCAGCGTGTCCAGGCTGCGCTGTAGCCCCGCTGCGTTCAGATAATCGGCGACCACGCGGGAGCCGGGCGAAAGGGAGGTCTTGACCCACGGCTTGCGCTTCAAGCCTCGTGCCACCGCGTTTCGCGCAAGGAGGCCCGCGCCTATCATGCCAGATGGATTTGACGTATTGGTGCAGCTTGTAACGGCGGCAATGACGACGTCACCGTCCCTGACAAGGGCATTACCGTCGCGGGCGGGTTTCCCAACCGGCGCCCCACGACAGGCGGTGGCAAACGCCTGGGGCGCCTCGCTAAGGGCCACACGGTAATGCGGCTGGCCAGGTCCGGCCATCGACGGCTCGACTGACGCCAAGTCAAAATCGAAACTGTCGCTATAACGGGGATCTGACGTCGCAGCGTCGTGCCACAGACCTTGTGCCCGCGCATACGCTTCGACCAACGCAACGTGCTCCGTGTCTCGCCCCGTCAGGCGCAGATAGCGCAGGGTCTCTGTGTCGATCGGAAAAAAGCTCATCGTCGTGCCGCATTCGGGCGTCATGTTCGCCACCGTCGCGCGCTCCGGTAAGCTCAAGTGATCGAGGCCTGGGCCGCAATACTCGACAAATGTTCCGACCAGATCGCGGCGGCGAATGATCTGCGTCAGCGTCAACACAAGGTCCGTGGCCGTAACCTCCGGACGCAGCCGGCCAGTGAGGCGGACTCCGACCACCGCTGGCACGCGAATCGAGACCGGCTCCCCGAGCGCAGCGCTAACACCTTCAATACCCGACACCCCCCATCCTACGATGCCAAGGCTGTTAATCATCGGCGTATGGCTGTCTATCCCGACCATCGTATCGGGCACCAGCCAAAAGCCGTCGTCCACCTCCCTCCGGCGCACTACCTGGGCGAGATGCTCCAGATTGATCTGATGGCAGATGCCGCCACCCGGTGGGACGACTCGCAGGAGGCCAAAAGCCTGCTCCGCCCAGCGCAGGAACGCGAACCGTTCCTCGTTGCGCTTGAACTCGAGTGCTGCGTTCTTTGCGAGCGCCTCTGGGCCGGCCGAATGCTCTGCGATGATGGAGTGATCGACGACGAAATCCACCGGAATCACCGGGTCGACTCGCTGAGGATCGACGCCGCGGCGCGCGAGTGCATCGCGCATCGCCGCAAGGTCACCTAGCAGCGGCAGGCCAGCCGTATCGTCCATCATGACACGCTCGGGTCGGAAACGAATCTCGCCTCCGCCATGGCCCTGTTGCAGAAACTCCAGTAGCGTGCCGACGTCGTCCGGGCAACCTTGCCCCGTCGCCTGCTGGCGGACGACGTTCTCCAGTAGCACCTTGAGGCAGAACGGCAACCGGGAAACCGGTCGGCTCGAGGCTTGCTCGACAGCGGCGAGGCTGAAGAAACTGTAGGGCCGGCCGCCTACCATGAGCTCGGACCGCACCTGTCCACCCTTGAAATTCATCAGCGCGCGTCCTGCGTAATTCGATCATGGCCCGGGATCGTGCTACACGCATTCATGCCGATTACCCGCTCGCAACCCTGTTGCGCAAAATACCGAGCCCCTCGATCCCGGACTCCAGCAAGTCCCCAACACGCAGGTACGGCGTCGCCGAAGACCCCGCCGGTGCGTCGTCGGACAAAAGTCCCGTCACGATGGTGTCACCGGCTTCGAGTCCGTAGCGCGACAGCCTGGCGATCAACCGGTCGATGGGCCATCGCAGGCTGGAGGTGGCTCCCGTCTGCACGACCACGCCGTTGACGCGCGTCGTCAGGTGAAGCGAGTGGACATCCGGCGCGTCGTGTCGATCGACGAGACAGGGGCCTATGATGCAGCGGGAGAAAGTGACGTCACCTGCCAAGTCTTCGGCGCTCGCGGCGCTCGGCGTCGCATGGACGACGTTCGCTACCATGTAGCCCGCCACCGCCTCCCATGCATCGCGAGCCTCCAGGGCATGGCAGGCACAGCCGATGACGATCGCTAGTGCGGTGCCGTAAGCAAGTCGATCCACCGAGGCGGGCATTGAAATATCGCGGATAGGTCCCATCGCCGATGCTGGCGAGCAGTCCCGGACCACTGGCGGGACGCCCGCACGGGCATTTTTTTCGACCACAATCAGGCGGCCGGGCTTGAGCGGATTGTGCAGCCGCGCCCCGGCGAGCGGCACGAAAAGCGTCTCGCCGTCCAGTCCTTTGCCCTCCGGATTCTTAGCATGCCGCTCGGTCAACCAGGCAGCCGAGCGTTCGACAGCCAGCCGCGCCGGTTGTCCGACATGCAGAATCTGCCGCACGTCCGGTGGAATACGCAGGCCAGCAAGCTCGCGTCCCTGCGGATCTTTGGCTTCTTCAACCAGATAGGCGGAATACCCCGCCCGCAGGTCGCCAACTATATCTCCCGCTAGCAGAACACCTGTGCGAGCACGCGATACTGGCTCGCTAAGCGCATTAAATCGTACAAGTCTCACTTGGATTCCACAAATGAAGGTGTTTATGCCGCGTACTTGGAAACCTTATCCCAATCAACTTCGACGCCCAAACCTGGCGCGTCAGTAAGCTTGACTGATGCTGGATATGGCGGCAGTGGATTCCGGATGATGTCATCAACCGCGCGGGCTAAGGGAGATGCGTGACATCCGCGCGCCGGTTCAATCGCAGCAGCGAAGTGGTGTGCTGCAGCTAGACCAATGCCAGATGCCGTAGAGCAGCCGGGCAGGACGCTGAGGCCAGCCGCGTCGCAAACCTTCGCGATGTCCATGCACTTGCTCATGCCCCCAAGCATTGCAAGCTTGACGTGAATTCCATCGGCCGCGCCCATGGCCGCCACTCGAAGAACGTCGGCTGGTGATCCAACGCTCTCTTCCAGCGCAATATTGACCGGCACCAAGGGACGCAGTGTGCTCATAGCCAACAATTCATGACGGCGCATTGGTTGCTCAACCCATACGACATTTGCAGCTGCAAAGAGCGGCAAGAACTTCAATGCATCCTTGAATGAGTACGCTTCCGTGCAATCGATCTTCAATGTCACCTCAGGGCCGCACGCGCGATTTACTGCCTCAATGACGGCCAAGTCGTGTGCGGGGCCCGCTGGATGGCCGCATTTAACCTCGATCTGCTTACAGCCGTCTGAAATTCCTTTTAGCGCAAGTTCTACTGCCGGTTCGGGCTCCATGAATCCAATGCCATATCCGGGCCCCTCGACCAACACGGGCTTGGTGTTATCTCCACCGAGAAACCGCCACACCGGGATTCCCAATGCCTTTCCAATCAGATCGTGCAGCGCAATGTCGATGGCGCCCTTGGCCGGTAATTGACCGTTTACCACTGTGTCCATCCGCGCCCAGACGTCACGGATGCGAAGCGGATCCGCACCGATGAGAGCGGGCGCCAAGTACTTGCTGAGGAGAACGGCGTGAGCTTCCATCACATTGGAGTTCCACTTGGCTTCCGTTACGCATTCCCCGATTCCTTCGATCCCTTTGTCGGTGCGAATGCGGACTATGACGTTGTCCACCGCGGAGATCGTCAGCGTCGCGATCTTGTGAACCTGGCGATTGGGGATGCGATACGGAATGATGTCCACGGCGGCGATTTTCATTGCTGGCACTCCTCGATGAATGAAAACGTTTGGAAATGATCCGAAAGGGGGATGGCAAAACGGAGCCGATGAAATCCACTACTCCCTGGCTAGATCCGCCAGCGAGCCTACCTGTACCGGTTTGAGCGGAGGTCGCACCCGAAAAGCGCCAACCGCCTCTCGCGAACAGCCAACTGTCCGCGCCGTCAGTTCCTCGACCATACCTCCACAGACCCGACCTTGGCAGTAGCCCATGCCGCAGCGGGTCACGCCCTTCACAAAGTTCACATCGGCACCCCACTCCGTGGCGGCCTCACGGATTTGTCGCGCTGTTACCTCTTCACAACGACATACCAGCGTGTCATCACCAATCTGATCGTAGACGCCGGGCTTGAGTGCGAACACGTCGTTAACCAGGTCGCCGAAACGCCGGCGGGTTAACCGTTCCTGCCGCGCATCCGCCATGGCGGCGTCCGCCACCTGCAAGCCGAGCCGGCGGGCCGCGCCCAAGCCGGCGAGCCGTCCCTCGGCAAGCGCTACGTGGGCGCCGCCAATGCCGGCGACCTCCCCCGTCACGAATACACTGGGCACACTGCTTTCCATCTCCTCGTTGTGCTCTGGTACCCAGCCGCCGCGGCGCAATTCGTAGCGATGAGTGCATCCGAGCAAACGGGCCAGCTGGACCGACGGCACGAAGCCGTAGCCGATACACAACGTGTCGACGCGCTCGATCTGCTCGGTGCCAGGAATCGGTCTGCCTTCGCCGTCGCACTCCATGAGCACCACGCGCTCAAGGCGTGCGTCCCCTTCAGCCCGAACCACGATGCGGCCGAACCGAACCGGTACACCGGCTGCAGCAATCAGGCGACGATAATGCAGCGCCTCGCTTATACGATCCCAATGTCCCCACAGGCGCGGCGCGTGCCGCAGCCACTCCAGGGGACGCGTCGCCTCGTAGATAACTGCCGGTTTCGCACCAGCCGCAATGAGCGATTTGGCTACGGCCAGCAGAAAGGGGCCCGATCCCCCGAGCACGATTCGACCGCGGGGTGCAACCTGTTGATTCTTGACGAGAGTCTGTACCCCGCCGGGCGTCATCACGCCCGGCAGGTCCCAGCCCGGGAACGCAACGACGCGTTCGTAAGCACCGCTTGCCACAATGATGCTGCGGGCTCGGACCGTGCCCGCAGCGTGGCCCTGCATGACCGACAGCGTTCCTGGCTCGAAGCTACCCCATACCAGCGTCTCCGGCGACAATGTGACGCCGGCGTCGCGCACCGCTGCGAGCAATTCATCGCCCTTCGTGTAATCGTCATCGAGCCGCGCACGCTCCGGCACGCTGAACTCTGATGAAAGCTGCTTGTAGAACTGGCCGCCTGGCTCCGGGTACTCGTCGAGCACGGTAACGCGCGCACCAGCGCCTGCCGCTGCCAGCGCCGCGGCAAGCCCCGCCGGCCCCGCGCCGACGACGGCAATATCGGTATCGAGTTCAACCGTCATTTCCGCGGCTCGTAGCGTTTGAATTGCGCGGGAGAAATCACCTGCATACCATCTTCCACCCGCTTCATGCACGCACGCACGCCGGTCTCGCCGTTGACGGTGACAACGCAGTCGTAGCAGATGCCCATTGCGCAGAACAATCCGCGCGGCTTGCCCGAGTGCCGCGTGCGCCGCAACACACTGTGCCCGAGCGCGAGCAGCGCGGCAGCAAGCGTCTGCCCGCGCCGTGCTTGCACAGGCTGGCCGTCGACGAATACGGTAATGACCGCGCCCGGAACTACCGGCTTGTTGCTATTCATGTCGGTCGCCCACCCGATTCTCCCGGTGACGCAGTCTTCAGCACCCCTAGGAAATCAGGCAGACTGCAATTTCTACCTTCACGCGCGACGTACTCTGCGAGATAGAGCCCGGTTATCGGCGCAAGCGCCATCCCGTCCCCGCCATGCCCGATCGCTGTGGCGTAGCCGTCCGGGCCGCCTGCGCCACCGAGAAGAGGACCCGATGCGCTGTACGGTCGCAGCCCCGCCCAGCAGCGCAGCGCGTGTAACCCGCCAAGCCGCGGCATCAGGTTGCGCGCGCGGCGGCATATTTCGGCCATCACCGGCAACGTGTTGCGCGTGTCGTACCCTGCAAACTCGTTCGAGCTTCCGAGCAGCACCGTGCCGTTCAGCGGCTTGCTGGTATAGCTCGGTGCGACGTTGGCACCGCCCGCCGCTGCCGCGCCGTGCTTGGCAAGCAGCTGGCCCGCGCCCGAAACCCTGATAGTCGGCATACCTTCCGTTGCCTCGAGCACGATAATCTGACCGCGTCGCGGCAACACCTCGTGCGTGACCCCGACCATCCGGCCGATCTCGGGCGCGTGCGCGCCGGCGGCGTTGATGACCCATTGTGCGCGGACCGCACCGCGCCTGGTGCGCACGCCCCGCACCCGTCCGCCCACCACCTCAATGGTCTCGACGCCAGTGCGCACCAGGATTTCGGCACCTGCGTTACGCGCCGCGTTTGCGTATGCGCGAGTGACCTTGAAGGGATCGACCTGCGCGTCCGTAGGGCAGTGAATCCCCCCCAGCACGCGGCCTTCGATAAGTGGGTTGAGCTCCCGGCAACGGGCTGCGGACACCGGTTGCACCGGCACGCCAGCCGCCTGCTGGTCCGCGACGAGCGCCTCAAGATGGGCAGCCTCAACCTCCGTCTCGGCGACGATAAGGTTGCCCTCGACCACGTAATCGACATTGCTGCCCAGTTCCGTCGTCAGCCCTGGGTACAGGCGCTGGCTGGCCATTGCCAGTTCAAGGGCAATGCCCGGCTTCTTCGTGGCCAAGGCGATCGCCCCAGAATTCGCTGACGAAGCGCCACTCCCGACGATGGAGCGCTCGATCACGGTCACGCGGATGCCGCGTTTCGCGAGGTAATAGGCGATGGCGCAGCCCACCACACCGCCCCCTACGACAGCGACATCAGAGCTGGCAAGCACAGCTGCAACCGCCCGTTGATGGCTGATGGCTCCTCACGACCTCAATCCGGCTTTATTCCCGCAGACATTAGCCTTTTACGCAACCCACTCGCTCACCGGCGCCTGGGCCTCATGCAGCGGTTGAGTCACGACGTCTACCAAAGTCGGGCCGTCATGCTCTGCCGCTGCGCTCAACGCGCCTCTCAAGTCTGATGGATCAGTTACCCGCCACGCCTTGACGCCAAACGCGTCGGCAACCCGTGCATGGTCGGTCCGCGAGAAATCTACGGAGTAGTAGCGCTTGCCGAACCCCGTCTTCTGCCCGGCCTTGATCCAGCCGTATGCGCTGTTCGACACCACCACCATCAACAGCGGCACTTTCAGACGAACTATCGTCTCCATCTCGCCTGCGGTGAAGCCGAAGCTGCCGTCTCCCATTACCGACACGCATTTCGCCTGTGGGCGGCCGAAGTGCGCGCCCACTGCCGCCGACATCGAATACCCCAGCGCACCGTGCGCGCGATTGGAAATGAAATGTCGCCCGTACTCCTGAAACTCATAGAAGGCCGAGAAGTAAGGGCAAGGCGTGCCGGGGTCGCAGACGACGACTGCATCGCGTGGCAATACCGCATGCAGCTCCGCCACCAGCCGCTCGGGCAGTACTTGGGTTTCGCCGCCGCTGGCAAGCCGGTTGAAAGCGTCGTACTTCTGTTTCCTCGCTGCGGCAACGAGCGCTCGGCCCTTGCCCTTCCGGATGTCGCCGACACGGTGCTCAAGCTCGCGGTCGAGCGCTCCGAGTGCCAGCTTTGCATCGCCCACCAAGGCAACCTCGGTGCGATAGATTGCACCGATTACCATCGGATCCACATCGATGTGCACGATACGAGTCGATTTGGAGGGGAAGCGCCAGCGTTCGGTCGTGACCGAGCCCGCGCGACAACCGACGAAAACGACCAGGTCTGCCTGCTCGACCACGACCCGTGTGGGCAGGGTGCCGCCGTTGCTGCCGATCACCCCGACGCAGAGCGGGTGTGCGTCCGGAAGGCTTCCCTGCCCGGAGATCGTTGTCGCAACCGGGGCCTCCAGCCGCTCCGCAACCGAAGTCAATTCGGCCTCGGCGCCGGCAAGTACCACACCGCCTCCACATATAAACAGCGGCTGTCGCGCCGACAGTATCGCAGTGGCGGCAGCCTTCACTGCTTCAGGGTCGGGTCCCGAACGCCACGCCGGGTAACGCGTGTGCTCGGACTGAACCCAGATATCGTCTGGTTCCACTGCAACGTCTTTCTGTACGTCGAACGGGAAGCACAGGTGGGCTGCACCGGGCCTGCCAGTCGTCATCGCGCGAAACGCCGAGCGCACCGTCTCCGGTATCTTGTCGGCACGATCCAACACTGCATTCCATTTCGTCAGCGGACGGAACAGGTTTTTTTGATCCAGCTCCGTCAGGGTATAGCGCCCGCGCGAAGTCGTGCTGATGTCAGTGGTAATACCGAGTACGGGGATCGAGCTTTCATTCGCCTCGACGATGCCCGGCAAAATGTAGGTCGCGCCACCGCCGCTAGGCCCTTCGCACACGCCGACCCTGCCACTAACGCGGGCGTATGCATCTGCCATGTAGGCCGCTGAACGCTCGTCGCGCGTCAAAATATGCCGCATCCCATGATCGACAGTCGCGAGCGCGTCATAAAACGGTAGGCTGGTGTCACCGCACAAACCAAAAATGTGCTTCACACCGTGTAATTGCAGCATGCGCACCATCGCTTCCGCGCCGTTGATCTTTGCCATAAAGTCCTTTGGCTGTCCGTTTTGACTGTAAATTCCACTACTGTGCGGTAAGCAACGCCGCGTTACCGCCAGCGGCAGCGGTGTTGATCGTCACTGTCTGCTCCAGGCAAAACCGCGTGAGGTAATACGGGCCGCCCGCCTTGGGCCCCGTACCGCTAAGGCCTTCGCCGCCGAAAGGCTGGACGCCGACCACCGCGCCGGTCATGCTGCGGTTAACGTAAACGTTGCCCACCCGAGCGCGCGTGGCCACGCGCTCGGCCCGCCCGTCTATGCGCGTTTGCACGCCGAGGGTAAGGCCGAAGCCGAGCGCGTTGATGCGTGTCACCAGTGGCTCGACATCGCCCGACCAGCGCACAACTTGCAGCACCGGTCCGAATATCTCGTCGGTGACAGATTCGATGCTTTTGACCTCGTACGCGCAAGGCGCGATGTAGTTGCCGGAAACACCCCCCGCAAGCGACGTGCGTGCAACCAGGCTCGCGCCCCTCTCGAGAGCAGCAAGCCGAGCTTGGATCTGACGTTTTGCCGCCTGGTCAATCACGGGCCCAACATCGGTTGCCGGATCAGCGGGATCTCCGACCATGAGTTCCGCCATCGCGCCACCAAGCATCCCAAGTACAGGTTCCGCGACCTCCTCGTGCAGGCACAGCAACCGCAATGCCGAGCAGCGCTGGCCCGCGGAGCGAAATGCGCTCTGCACGACAGCATCGACTACTTGCTCGGGCAATGCGCTTGAATCAACAATCATCGCGTTGATCCCGCCGGTCTCGGCGATGAGCGGCACGATGGGGCGCAGCCTGCCGTCGCGATCCTCGGCAAGTGCACGTGCGATCACTCGTGCCACCGTTGTCGAACCGGTAAACGCAACCCCGGCGACGCGGTAATCCGCCACCAGTGTCGCTCCGACCGTTTCTCCATTTCCCGTGCATAGCGCCAACGCCTCGCGCGGCACACCAGCTTCGTACAATAGATCCACCATGGCGGCCGCTACCGCTGGCGTCTGCTCCGCCGGTTTCGCGGCAACGCTGTTCCCCGTGACCAGCGCCGCCGCCACCTGCCCCGTGAAAATTGCGAGCGGAAAATTCCAGGGAGAGATGCACGCCCAGACGCCTCGTGCGCGCAGCCGAAGCTCGTTCGACTCCCCCGTTGGCCCCGGTAGACATTGCGGCACGAGCATGCGCTCGGCTTCCATTGCGTAATAGCGCAAAAAATCAACCGCCTCACGCACCTCCGCGACAGCGTCGTCCCATGTCTTATGCGCCTCCCTAACAATGCGAGCGCTGAACTCCTCCGCGCGCGCCTCCAATAGACCGGCGGCGGTGCGCAGGACCGCAGCTCGATGTGCGACTGGGCGATCTGACCATTCGTAAAATCCGGCCTGTAGCCCATCCAACAACGCTGCGATCTCGTTTGCGGAGCACGCCGGAACGCTGGCGACGGTCACCAAGGCGCCCGCCTCGATGAGGCACGCTAGATCGCTACGCGCGGCGACGTCAATTCCGCGGCTGTTGCGGCGCGCAGCGCCGTAGAGATCAGGCGGTAGCGGCAGCGCCGGGACGGGGGCGACTCGCAATGGCGAGCGAAGCAGCGCTCGCACGGGAACCGACGTGTCGGCCAATTGGTGCAGAAAGGAAGAGTTCGCGCCGTTCTCCAGTAGTCGCCGCACGAGGTAAGCAAGCAGGTCGCGGAACTGCCCGACCGGAGCGTATACACGGCAGGCAGCACTTGCCGTATCCCTAAGCACTTCGTGATAAATCCTCTCGCCCATGCCGTGCAGGCGTTGAAGCTCGAATGGCGCGCGCGCCGCCTGCGCAAGTTGAATTATTGACGCGATCGTGCCCGCGTTGTGGCTAGCAAATTGCGGATACACCGCCGCAGGTTCCGCGAGTAGCGCATGCGCGCATGCAAGGTAGCCAAGATCCGTGTGGTGCTTATGCGTGTAAACCGGGTAGGCCAGGATGCCAAGCATCTGCGCGCGCTTGATCTCAGCATCCCAGTAGGCCCCTTTAACCAAACGCACCATGAAGCGGATCCCGCAGCGCTTCGCGATGTCGATCACGCCAGATACCGTGTCGAGCGCGCGCGTCTGGTAAGCTTGCACGGCGAAGCCCAAGCCGCGCCATTGTCGGTACTCTGCCCCCACACGACGCGCCAACGCCTCGAAGACGTCCAGCGAGAGCTCGAGACGCTCACTCTCCTCAGCGTCGATAGTAAGGTTGATGCCCGCGCGCGCGGCGCGTTCGCACAGCGACCATACTGCCGGTACCAGCTCATTCATCACCCGGGCGCGTTGTGCGTCCTCGTATCGCGGAAACAGCGCGGAGAGCTTGATAGAGATACCGTCGCGCCGCTCCGGCTCGTGCCTAGCTGTACCCTGCACAGCAAGCGCGTCTACAGCCTCCATATAATGTGCAAGATAGCGGTGCGCCGCCTCACTCGTCCGCGCGCCCTCACCCAGCATGTCGTAACTAAACCGGAATGCAGGGTAGCGGTTGCGCAACTCCTCGGCGCGCGCCATCGCCGTGTCAATCGTCTCGCCCAGAACAAACTGGCGGCCAAGTAGCTGTAGAGCCCGCAGCGCGACTTCCACGACCGCGCCAGCCCCGAGCCTCGCCAGCAAACCTGTTTTTGCCCCCTCCCCGTCCGGAAGCATCATTTTCGATAGGGCCAGCACGCGCGCCGACCAGGCACTCTTACCGTCCGCGCCGCGCCACTCGAACGCGGCGCGACCGAACTGGTCTGCGGTGAGCGCGATAGCCGTCTCGCGATCGGGCACACGAAGCAACGCCTCCGCAAGACGCATTAGGGCTGCGCCTTCTGCGCTCGAAATCGGGTATTCACTTAACAATGTCTCTATCGCCCAGAACGGCGCCGGATCTGTGCGCACGGCTTCTAGCCACGGCAGTGCAATCGCCGCGGCCGACGGCCAGTCGAGCGCACCCTCTAATCGGGCCAAGGACGTCGCCGCCGCGTCCGCTTCAGAGCGATAGGGTGACGACAGACGCGCCGGCGTGCCGGAGGTGGTGCCGGCCATCATTTCGCCGCCGACTGGTCGCGGGTATAAATCTCGGCGAAACCCATGCGGATCACCTCTACGATCTGGTCAAGCCGCCGTGAGATGTGCTCCTCGACCAACTTCACTGCCTTCGCAACCTTGCGCGCCCGCAATGCCCGCACGATGCGCAGATGATCCTGCTGCGTATAACGCCGCTTCATGTCGAGCCATCGCACGAAATGGATACGCGCGTTAATCGCCTTAAGCGCATGCACCATTTCCGGGTTGCGCGTGAGTTCCGCGACACGCTCGTGAAACTGCTCGTCGAGCGCCAATAATCCCACCGCGTCCGTCTTCTCTCGATTCCTGATGGATTTCCTCACGAACTCCTCGATCCTGCCGAGCTCTTCATCGCTTGCGCGCTCGCACGCTATGCGCACGATCGAAGTTTCCAACACCCGCCGCAGTTCGTACAGATCGTAGATCTGCTTCGCGTCAAGCGAACGCCCAATGAATCCTTTGTTTGGCGCACGAGTGAGAAACCCCTCGACCATCAGCCGGTTGAGAGCCTCGCGCAACGGTGTACGACTAACGTTTAGAGCCTTGGAAAGTTCTACCTCGTTCACTCTTGTGTCAGGACGTATCGCAAACGTAATGGCCATCGACTTAAGATGCTCGTAGATGTGATCGGCGCCGCGCGCTGGGCGCGTGCGCCCCCCTCCTGCAGTGGACACCCTCGTTGCGCGCGCCATGAATACCTTCTTTACTGTGGCCTGCCGAGCGCGTGGCGTGCTGCATGCGTGCCGGCGCGCCGCCCGAACACCGCACCGGCCACGAGGCCGCTGCCGCTCGGGTAATTGAAATAGAACAGCCCACCGATCATTTCGCCAGCCGCATACAACCCCGGGATATCTCGCCCCGCCACGTTTTGCACGTTGGTTTCTGGCGAGATTTTGACCCCGCCGAACGTGAACGTGACGCCGCACGTCACCGCATATGCCTGATACGGTGGCTGGTCGATCGTATTGGCCCAGTTGGACTTGGGGACCTTGAGTCCAATCGTGCCACGGCCGTCCTTGACGACCGGCGAGAAAGGCACATGCTGCTGCACAGCTTTGTTGTAATCCGCGACGGTCGCGAGAAAAGCCTTGGGGTCCACCCCCTCCAGCTTGCCGGCCAGTTCCTCAAGTGTATTGGCCACCACCTTGGTCACCTGGCGGATGCGATACTCATCGCGCAGCAAATGCTCGACCTTCTGGTCGAAAACCTGCCACGCGAACATCCCCGGCTGCTGCTGAACCACATGGCCGTACTTCGCGTACGTGAAGTTGCGAAAATCTGCGCCTTCATCGACGAAGCGCTCACCACGCGCGTTGACCATGATCGAAAAGATATAGCTATGTTTCTGGAAGCCGTCGCCGACCTCGCGGTCACCGAATGTCGGCGCGTTGCGATCCCACCCGACAGCGTGGGCGCCCGACCAGTGCCCCGCCGACATCGCGCCGATATCGAGCGCCATTCGAATGCCAGCACCGTTGTTGTGCTGCGTGCCGCGCACCTTTGCAAGTTCGTAACCGGGCCCGAGATAGCGGGCACGCATCTCGGCGCTAGACTCGAAACCGCCGCACGCGAGGACGACAGCCTTCGAGCGAATCTCACGCCTTTCACCCCCAGACTCGACTACCACGCCGTTCACCCGCCCCTTCTCATAGATAAGCGAGACTGCTGTCGTTTCGTAAAGTACCGGTATGCCCGCCTTCTCAATCGCGCGAAATAGGCCTGCGGTCAGCTCCGGACCGCCGCCCCAGAAATTGCAGATCTGGCCGCCGAAGAACTTCACGCGCCCGTCGACTTTCTGCGACTGCCCCTTGTACATCGGCTCGAATCGGATGCCTTTGCTCTTCATCCACACCAACGTCGGGCGTGCATTGTCAACGAGAATCTCGGTGAGGTCGGGATCGCAACGGTACTGCGTGACGCGCCCCATATCCTCGAAGTAATCTTCGCGGGTGTAGGTGCCGAAATCTACGATGCGTTGCTCCTCTTCGGACAGGTCGAGCACCTCACGGATATCGTCCATGTTGTTGAAGACCCAACGCGTCGAGCCCGCGACGAAAAACGTATTGCCCCCGCGCTCCGCCGCTGGCGCGGTTTCCAGCACAATCGGGTGTGCGCCAGCGTCCTTTGCACCCAGTGCGGCACAGAGCGCCGCGTTACCCGCGCCTACCACGATGACTTCCGCTTCTTTGATTTCATCTGCTTTCATGTCGCCACCAACAATTAAGTCCTTACTGTTGAAGTTGGATACCGGTGCTTCGCACGACCTTCCCCCAACGCGCAAATTCTTCTTGCACAAACGAAGCAAAGGCGGCGGGTGATTTTGAGGTCAATGGGTCAACCCCTATTCCCGCATAGCGTTCGCGGGTCTCAGGTGCTCCTACCGCGGAAACAAATGCGGCATGAAGTCTGGAAACAACCGCCGGTGGCGTAGCCGCGGGTACCATCACGCCATACCAGTTCATCGCCTGCAATCCTGGGTACCCCTGCTCACGTGCTGTGGGCACGTCAGGAAGCAAAGGCGAACGTGTCTCTCCTGTGACGATGATCGCGCGTAGCTTTCCCGACTTGACGTGCGGCAGCGGCGCCGGTACATCCCCAATGAAGAGAGGCACGAAACCGCTAAGCAACTCAGTCAGCGCACTCGCCGTCCCCTTGTAAGGTACGTGCTCGATTTCGAGCTTACCCAGACTCTTGAAAACTTCGAGCGTTAAATGCGAGAGGCCGCCAATACCTGGCGACCCGATAGAAAGTTTCTTGGGGGAGCGTCGGGCCAACGCAGCTACATCTTTCAGAGTTCTTACTGGCAATCCCGGATGGGCGACCAGAATCTGGGGCGTCGCAGCAACAGTAGTCAGTGGCGCGAAATCCTTTAGGGTGTCGTAGGGCACTTTCGCATAAACCAACTGATTCAATACGAAAGTGCTAACCCCCGTAAGGAAAACGGTGTTGCCATCCGGTGCTGTTCTGGCGACATACTCGGCCGCAATAATTCCGTTCGCCCCCGGCCGAGCCTCGACAATCGATTTCAGTTTGAGCTGAGCGCCCACACGCGGCGCGAGCAAGCGAGCAACCGTGTCGTGCCCCCCACCGGGAGCAAATCCCTGAACAATCCGGATCGGTCTCGCCGCGTCCTGCGCAAGAGCTACCCCATACACAATCGTAAAGATCGTGGCGCCGAGGACTTGAAACGATATTTTCCTAGTTTTCATATCAGGACTTCCTTATGTTATGAAACCCAATGGTTACGCATTTCAGCCATATCCACAGACTGCTCGAGTGAAAGGCAGGATTCGAGCAATCTCTCGGCCGATCCTTTTGTCATGCAACGACATGCAAGCTCAATAAATTTTTCACGCAGTTGCTCTTCAGTCAACGGACGCTCCGGGCTGCCGCTCGGAAATTCCACTTTTTGCTCTTTGCTAACCCCGCTGACGAATCTGATGTGAACTCCGGCCTGACTGGGCCTAAGGCTCGCATCGGCTTCCACCTTCATGCGGTCACGTAAAGCTGCAAGTTTTGAATCGTCAATGTCGGCAGAGTCGAAAGATGCGATACCAGCCGACCGCCGCGTGAGCGCCAGCGCTGCTGCGTGATAGATATTAAATCGCCCGTTTATCGCGGTATCGGGATGCCGTCTACGGCCAGCCAGTTCTACCGCTCGCGGATGAACAGTGATAGTAATGACACTTATGTCATTGGCGACGATCGCCTCCTCACGCGCCATTTCGAGGCAGGCATCGATTAACGGATGAATTACGACGCCGCACGGATAAGGCTTGAGGCTAATTTCCGATACTAGATAGCTTTCACCCAGTCCCTCCGTAATACTTTCCGGCTTCGACGGATGCCCAAACACGTCAAATAGGCCGAATTTAGTTTCGATGGCGTCAGGCGCACTTTCCATCCCCGCATTGGCAAGTAAAGCCGCCAACACGCCCGCAGCAGCGGCTCGCCCTATATTGAAACTCTTGCAGGGGTTGTCGAGCATCGCGCGAAGCCCTGCCGCCTGAGTAGCTGCTATCCCAATCGCATATGCGGCACGGGCGGCATCGAGCCGCATAACTACGCTGGCTGCCGCCGCAGCGCCCAATGTCCCCAATGTCGCCGTGATATGCCAACCTGCGTTGTAATGTGCGGGAAATAGCGCCAAGCCAAGCCGGCATTCAACTTCGATGCCTGTGGCCACGGCCGACTGCAGCAGATGACCTGGAGCATGCTCACGTTCCGCTAGCGCTTGCGCGGCAGCAACCACTGCACCAGTAGGATGAATGAGAGTACGAACATGCATATCGTCGTAATCGAGCGTATTTGCAGCGAATCCATTTACTAATGCAGCGCTAACAACATCCGCACGATCACGACGGCCGATAATTGATGCATGCTGGGCGCCACCGAGTTCAAGCGCGACGCGCATCATTGTTTCCAGCGAAGAATCCCCGACCGCACCCAATGCACACCCAATCCAGTTGGCATATGCGCGCGAAGTCGCGCGACGAACGGGTGAAGGCAAGCGCTTGTCGGCGCTCGTTGAAATGAATTCGGCCAACGACTTGGTTACGCCACCAGCCAAGGCCGCTCCGGAACTGGTATTTCCTGCCGATTGAATTGGAGAAGACATGCGACAGGAAACAGTCTAGAAGTGCTCAAAAACGAGCAAATTGAACTGTATACACTTATGTGTTCATCGTCAATATGGAATAAATTCAACATCGGTCCAGGTAAAGTAACGCACCGCCGCAAAGGCCAGTAAAACTGCCCGCCGTGCCCCCTCCGACACGGAGTGGGCCAAATGCCTGCAGGGAGCGGTTGACCGTGGAGAAGACCTCGAGAATCCCTTCGTATGCATGGGATCATACGAACTAACGCCACATCAACAAGGGATGAAAACCGTTCTTGGCGGCATGGCTGACGACTTGAAAGCGATTGCTATCAGGGTCGGCGTACCCTCGGAGCACATCGCCGACGTGGTTATGCTCTGGGCACATACCAAGAAAAAAACTGGATCATTCAGCGCGAAATGATGCCGCTTACCATAGATTTCGAGCGGCGGAGAACTCGGCTGCCTGTGATTTAGCGAGCGTTTGTACGCCGCGTATCAGACCAGGCGGAGTAATCGTCCGCCAGTCTTCAAGGCGAACCCCTTGAATCAAGTCCAACTTTTTCGCCTGGAGCCGGAGCTACCCACACCAGCACCCATATAGGGGGGAGTTAGTGCGAAGACCCATGCCAGGGGGGGTTCCTGCCCCTTCCGGTAGAGAGCTAGGTTCGCATACGACCCATTATGGGGTTGGAAACCCACGAAGCTGCATGACCAATGATCACTCTTTGCTGATAAGCATCACCCCGAGGTGGCGCACCATATCGGCGTGTGACACCCCGTGCGCGAGTAGGCGCATGCCCCCGAGCGCTATACCGTGAGTGGTTGCTCGCGGCCAAATATTTCTGAATTGTCTACTTGACGGGAAAGCTTACGGTCTGACATTATGGTTTTCCTGTGCTCACATTGGTCTGCCGTCAAAGTGGGCTAGGTGTTCTGTCTGTTTTTTGTTTTGGCGCTCTGTCTCTCGCGATTTAAGCTCCATCTTAGCGAATTGGTTGTGCCTAGGATCCGAGGAGGTCGCCGATGTATCGATGGGGATTGTCAGTGCTTTGCCTTGTGGTAGCGACGTCCGCTGTGTCGCTGGCCGCTGATTGGGAATCTGCCGCAACTCCCGGCGCGGCGGCGACATCGAATAAGCGGATCGGATCACAAGTATTAGGCCAGGCGGCAACGAAACCCTTCGGAAGGCAGACGCAAGCACAGTCCAGTCTGACCGGCAAGGTGCGCTACATCAAAGTCTTTGGCACCGTACATGCGCCGGTAATCGTGATGTCGCGCCGAAAGATGATGGAGAGTAAAGCCCCAGGGGTCCGGCTCGAATTGACAACTTTGTCGTCAACGCCAGATATCAACCAGGCGATTCTGACTAACAACGCCGATGCCGGGAGCCTCGGGGCGGCGCCGGTGTTGATCGGATGGAGCAAGGGGATACCCTACCGGATTGGTGCCAGTCTGGGCTCTGTGCCCCTAAAGCTGATCACTACCCGGGATGAGATCAAGACGCTGAAAGACCTCAAGCAGTATCTCGCCACCTCCGGGGCAAAGATCGCCGTTATTGGACTTGGCACACTTCAGCACCAGTTCGTTCAGATGGCCGCTGAGAAGGAGTTTGGGGATCCGAAGGCATTGGATCCTTATATGGTCGCCATGCCGCAACCGGACTCACGGGCAGCGCTGAAAGCGAAGCGAGACATTGCAGCCCGCGTCTCATCGCCGCCAGCTCTGACGGTAGAGCTCAAGGAGCAAGGCGTGAGGGAGCTGGCCGATGCTTTCGAAGTTGCCGGCGTTATGTTTCCCTTGGCTACGGTCGTAGTCAGCCGCCGGTTCCACGATGAACAGCCGGAGGTCTACAGGCTCTTTATCGAAACGCTCAAGGAAGCCATGGATTGGATTGCCGCCAACCCGGACGAGACAGCAAAGATTCTTTCGGAAGAAGCGGGTGGCAAGATTCCGCCAGCGGTGTTTCTGCAGGATCTCCGGACTACCAAGTTC
The DNA here is from genome assembly GCA_016192825.1 of Betaproteobacteria bacterium. Lineage (GTDB taxonomy): Bacteria > Pseudomonadota > Gammaproteobacteria > Burkholderiales > SG8-41 > SG8-41. The sequence goes on from JACPTK010000033.1 coordinate 161,141, forward strand.
GACATAACGCCGCGAGGAATCATGCGGTTTTCCGACTTCATGCTGAAGACAGGCCAAATCTCCAAGAAGCCATCGTCATGGCGAGACCTTACTTGGCCGAACTTGCATGGTCTCAACGGAAATTAGCGAGGGAGGCGTCTGAGTCTCAAGTTGACCGGCGGATTGCTCATCGACGGAACTGGGTCACCGCCCGTTCGCAATGCAACGGTAGTCGTAGAAGGCGATACCATCGTTGCCATAAGCCCGGAAACGGGCTCGCCTCACCATTCGGCATCAGAGCGGGTCATTGATGCCGCGGGCAAGACCATCTTGCCGGGCTTGATCGAGGCTCATATCCACATGGGCTGGGCGCGCACTCCCGGAGTGTGGCCCAAACTAGTAGGACAGGCGGTTACCATGCACGCCGCCCGTGCCATTCGCAACAGCCTTTATGCATTGAGTCAGGGTATTACGACAGTACGGGAGGCTGGCGCGAAGAACGGCATGAGCATCAGCCTGCGCTCCGCCATCGAGCAACGAATCATTGCCGGACCGCGTATCGTTGCCTGTGGGTCACCTATCACCATGACTGGAGGTCACGCATCTCAGTATGGCCGCGAGGCCGATGGTCCCGACGAGGTGCGCAAGGCGGCTCGCGAGCAACTCAAGGCCGGCGCCGACTTCATCAAATTGATGGGGAATGGCGGATTTACGCTCACCCGCGGCGACGATGTCACGACGGAACAACTCACGCGGGCTGAGATGGCTGCAGCTGTCGAGGAAGCGCACAAGGCTGGTCGAAAGGTTGCGGTCCATGCTAGTGGAGCAGCTGTTGGGAATGCGATCGCAGTGGGAGCAGACTCGATCGAACACGGTGTATTTCTCGAACCGAGTGAAGCACGGAAGATGGTCGAGGACGGCATATTTCTCGTTCCCACCTTGTTGTCGATGCATACCTTGGCGCATCACTCTGTCGAATGGGGTCGTTCCGAGGGAGCTGGACGCAATGCAGCACGAGCTCTGGAGCAGCACGAGCGCAGTTTTCGGACAGCGCTGGACGCCGGCGTTCGTGTCGCTACCGGCACGGACTGGGTCTTGGACGTGGTTGGCGAGATGGAGCTTATGGTACGGTACGGCCTCACGCCGATGCAGGCCGTCGTGGCCGCCACCGCCACCGCCGCGGAGGTAGTCGGGCTCGCCGCGCGCATCGGCACGATTGCGCCCGGCATGCTGGCGGATCTGATCGTTATCAACGGCAATCCGCTGAACAGCATCGAGGAGTTGCGTTGCGTCGAATTGGTCATCAAGAACGGAGTGGTCTATCAGCCCCGGGCGCTTCAGGAGGCGCTCGGATGCGAGGCGCAGCGTCCATTGCCGAGCAGGGCCTAGGCATGCCAAAAGCCGGCGTATTCATCGGAATGTATGATGCCCCCCAAGACGAGGACTTTAACGCGTGGTTGCATGGTCGATACTACCGAGCCATTCTTAAGATGCCCGGGGTACGCTCGATTCAACGCCTCGAAGTGATCGATCCGCCATTCGGACACCAGCGGTATGTCGTGTTGATCGAAACGGACGATATTGCGGCGACGCTCCGCCACCGTGACAGCGACGAGTGGCGTCACTGGCAGCAGGAAGCTACCCAGAAGGGCCTCATTAATCGTACGCTCGTGCCCGGCAAGAGGATCGTCAGACTGTCCGCTGAAAGCAGCGAGACGGCTGGTCAGTAGTCGGGCGTGGCAGCTAATCCGCCCATCATGGAGGCGAGCAATACCCCGGAGCTGCACGCCCCCGCTCTCTCAGTAATCCACCTGTCTGTCCACTACGAAACCGAACGCGGTAAGGTCATCGCGGTGGAAGACGTTTCGTTTGAGGTGAATCAGGGAGAGAAGCTCATTTTGCTTGGCCCGTCCGGTTGCGGAAAGTCCACACTCCTCAAGACCATTGCCGGGTTCGTCCCGCCGACGACGGGACAGATGTTGGTCAATGGTCAGCCAGTCGTGGGACCTGGCCCGGATCGCGTCGTTGTCTTTCAGGAGTTCGATCAACTGCTGCCGTGGAAGACCGTACTCGGCAACGTTGAGTATCCGCTTCGGGTGACGGGTAAGGTACCCAAGTCCGAGGTCAGGGCTCGAGCGATGGAGTTTATCCGGCTGGTACGTCTCGAGAAGTTCCATGATGCCTATCCGCACACACTCTCCGGAGGCATGAAGCAGCGGACCGCAATTGCACGTTCGCTTGCCCTTGAGCCAGTGATCTTGCTCATGGACGAGCCATTTGGGAGCCTTGATGCACAGACACGCAACAGGCTGCAATATGAGCTCAACGAACTATGGACGCGGACCGGTATAACGATTGTTTTCGTGACGCACAGCATCGAGGAGGCGGTCACGCTCGGACAGCGGATCGTGGTCATGACGCCACACCCAGGGCGGGTGAAAAAGGTCCTCACCAATGAGGCTGCCTTAGCTCCGGAACTGGCGGCAAAGCGGTTGCTTGAGTTACGTGAGGAAATCTGGTCGCTACTACAAGGTGATGATGCGGAAAATGGCGTCAGCTTAAACTTGCCTCCGTCGGGCACTTCGATGGTGGAGTGAGGAACTGCGATGAGATATCAAGCGTTACCAGGCTGGCTCAGGAAGGTGCTCATCTTGACGCTTCTTGCTGTCCTCTGGGAGGTGATAGCACGGAATACCGAGAACAGTCCCCTCGTCTTTCCAGCGTTCTCTCTGGTCGTCCAAACATTCGTCAGACTCCTGTTGGACGGCACGCTCGTGAGCTATGCTCGAGTGTCGCTGGAGGTCCTCTTGAAGGGCATGGTTCTTGGTAGCCTAGCGGCCCTGCTCTTCACCTCTGTCGCCGTGCAGTTCACAGCGGGCCGCGATCTGCTCGAGTTGCTCACGTCCATGTGTAATCCTTTGCCGGCAATTGCGGTGCTGCCCATCGCTCTCCTGTGGCTCGGTCTCGGAGAGGGTTCACTGCTGTTTGTCTTGGTATATTCGATCGTTTGGCCACTTTCGCTGAATCTCTACGCCGGATTTACGACTGTTCCGCAAACGCTGCTACGAGTGGGGCAAAACTTTGGTCTATCTCGGCCACGAATGATGTCGGACATTCTCATTCCTGCGACTGCTCCGTACATACTCGCCGGGATGAGAATCGCTTGGGCCTTCGCCTGGCGAACGCTGATCGCGGCCGAGTTGGTCCTTGGTGTCGTTGGCGGCAAAGGTGGCCTAGGGTGGTTTATCTACCAGCAACGCCACTTCTTGGAAACCGCTTCCATGTTCTGTGGATTGGCAACAATTGTCCTCATCGGATTGCTCGTGGAGAGTGTGATATTCCGAGCAATTGAGGAGCGGACAGTGTCGCGGTGGGGCATGAGGACGGCATGACGCAAAGGGAAAAACCATCCGCCCTCGCCTCACGCTAGCCCAACTTCCACAGTTCGCGGGTGTGAATTGCGGTAAATCAAGCAGTTAAGCTCTGCGGTCGCCACTACATTTGCAGCATTGCGGGCGGGCGCAGGCGCTCAGGCAGAGTCAGTCCCAGCCGCTCGATGAGGAGCA